>JAUVYB010000011.1 GCA_030603275.1 Deltaproteobacteria bacterium
AACCGTACCCGCGATATTACTGCCGCAATTACATATATAGACACCAATTTTGGGTTCCAATTTAACCTCCGTCCTATCAGTTAAATACTAGCATAAACATGCTTGCACCAAAAAGTTGTTTTCACTTTATCCCACCCCCCCCCCTTTTTTTTGGGGGGGGGGGGGGCGACAAAAGAGTGTTAAAAAAATTTCAGGAAACAATTCGAGGCTGGCTAGCTACGGGGATTTGTTTCAAACATTATGTTAAGCGGAAGTTAACGGGGTGGGATCTGGTTTTTAGAGTGCGTTTAATTTCCCACCTTCCCACTCATAGAGGTGTAACCTCTCTCGCATTCTTTTTTAGCCCCTCCCCCTGTTAGCAGGTGCCTTTCTTCCCACCTTGACCCACCCTACAGAAGTGATACTTTTATAAGTTTTTGGGAGGCGGGGTTTAAGAGATGCAAAGAGGCGGAGCCTTTTTGGACAGGTGGGTATGGGAAAATAGAGAACTGTTAAAAGAGGGGGGCAATTTGTCCTTACCACCCTCATCGTGATAAAATTCGGGGTTAGAGAGGAAACCCCTTATGAAGATACTGGTAACCAACGACGACGGCATATTTGCCGACGGATTAATAGCACTGGTCAGGGAGCTAAAGAATATAGCTGAGGTAGTGGTGGTAGCCCCGGACAGGGAGCTGAGCGCCATGGGCACAACCGTCAGCCTGCACCAGCCGGTAAGGGCAAGGAAAGCAACACCGGTGGCGGACGGGGTAGAAAGCTACGCTGTGGAGGGCACCCCGGCTGACTGCGTTATCCTTGCTCTGGGTAAGCTGGCCAAGGATGAGATAGACCTGGTCTTTTCCGGCATAAACCGGGGGGCTAACCTGGGCGATGACGTATTAATATCGGGGACGGTGGGGGCGGCTCTCCAGGGCAGCCTGCACGGGCTTCCCGCCCTGGCCATCTCGGCAGGCTGGGGAGATAAATTCTACTTTGATGATGCCGCCAAATTTGCTGCCTTGTTAGCCAGAAGAATTGAGTCGGGAGTTATACCGGCTGACATATGCCTTAATGTAAACCTGCCCAACCTGCCCCGGGAGGAAATCACCGGGGTGAAGATTACCTGCCCCGCCCGTTACAGCCACACCGACATCATTGAAGAGAGGTATAATAACGGGCGCCAGTACTACTGGTTTGTTCGCAAGAGGGTAAACAAGGCGGTAGACGATAACACCGACACCTGGGCAATGGAGCAGGGCAGTATCTCCATCTCACCCCTGCTCACCAGCCACGCCAATAAACCCCTGTCTCCCCTACCCGACGGCCTCTGCTCTGAACTCTTTAACGAGTTTAAACAAATATGAGCTTAGGCTCAGGTCCGGCCAAACTCCTTTTTTAACTGACTGGAGCTAAGGTGAATCATGGTCGGCCGGCCGTGGGGGCAGGTGTGGGGGGTGGCGCACCGCTCCATCTGCCGCACCAGTTCCCGCATTTCGGGCTCGGAGAGTGACTGCCCGGCCCTGACCGCGCCGTGGCAGGCCATAGTGCGGGTCACGCCTTCCGCCCAGTCATTCTTATCCCCCTGGGACAGCGAGTCCAGCAGTTCCCGCAACATGCCTGCCCAGTCCTTGTCATGAATCAGAGCGGGTAGAGCCCGGATGAGGAAGGTTCTATCGCCAAAAGGCTCGATGGCGAAACCGAACTCGGCCAGCTCCTGATAACGCGATTTCAATATCGCCTCCTGCCGGGGACTGACCTCAAACGTCACCGGCTCAAGCAGTCCCTGAACCTCTATATCCCGCTGCGACCTCTGCTGAGCAATCTTTTCAAAGAGGACGCGCTCGTGGGCGGCGTGCTGGTCAATAAGGTACAGCCCGTCGGGGCCTTCGGCGATGATATAGCTGTTGTCCAGCTGCCCCAGTACCCGCAGCACCGGCAGAGACATGGCCGGGGTCGGGGCGGAGGCAATTGAATCAGGAGTAGCCCCGGCATACGGCAGCAAGGTTGTCTCCCTTACTTCTGAGGGAAATACAGGCTGGGTAGATGCTAGCTCAACCCGGGGCACCGTGATTTGTTCCGTTAAAGCCCGGCGAACCGCCCGCTGGACCGCGCTGAAGATTGCCGAACCATTACGGAATTTCACCTCGCTCTTGGTGGGATGAATATTAACATCCAGCTCCTGAGGCGGCAGCAAGATGTTGATAACGGCCACCGGGTGCTTGCCCACCATTAAGAGCCCGTGATAGGCTTCCTCCACCGCACGGGCCAGCATACGGCTGTTTACCCAGCGGCGGTTGACAAAGAAGCTAAGGTAGCCCCGCCCCGAGCGGCTTACTTTAGGTGCACCGACTATGCCCGTAACCCGGGGAGATGAAGCCGCCGCTTTATCATTAAGCCCAATCATATTACCGGCGATCTCAGTCCCGTAAACTTCAGCTATGCTGTCTACGAGATGTCCGCTGCCCGGCGTTCTCAGTGCCACCCTGTCATCAATTAATAATGAAAATTTGACCTCGGGGAAGGCAAGGGCATACTGGCTGACCACGTTGGCGATATGGCTGTTTTCCGTGGCCACCGACTTGAGAAACTTCAACCTGGCCGGTATCTTGCGGAATAGATTGCGCGCCGTGACCGTGGTTCCCTGAGACCGCCCCCGTCTGCCCTGCCCGGAGATTATACCGTCCTGCAAGCTTAGATAGACGCCCGCTTTTTCACCAGTGGCGCAGCTAACCATATCCACCTGAGCCACCGCGGCGATACTGGGCAGCGCCTCCCCACGGAAACCGAGGCTCTGGATAGACTCCAGGTCTTCCAGATTGGCTACCTTGCTAGTGGCGTAGCGGTCAAAGGCAAGTCCCATTTCATCTGAGGGAATCCCGGTACCGTTATCGGTCACCCGGATTAAGCCCACCCCACCACCCCTTACCTCAACCGAAATTTGGGATGAGCCGGCATCCAGCGAATTCTCCACCAGCTCCTTGACCACCGAAGCCGGCCTATCCACCACCTCCCCGGCGGCAATCTGGGCGACTACTTTAGGGTCTAAGGCTCTGATTGGCATAGTTACCTGGTCTTCTCCGTCTTCTCCAGATTAGCAAAGCTCAAGAGAAGCTTTTTGACCCCCACCCCGCTGGTAAAAGCCACCAGCACCTCTTTATCGTCCCTTACCGGCTTGCAGTTGACTACCACCCCGTCACCAAACTGTGCATGGCGGACATGGTCGCCGGGCTTAAGTTCGGGGATATCGGCAGGGGGAGCCGGAGCCTTATTCCAGGAATACGAAGACGGCATCACCTGGCTCTCCTCTCTCTGCCATAAGTCGCCCTTGTTTATCAGGTGCTGGGGTATGTCTTTTAAGAAACGTGACGGCGTGCTCACCATGTGAGAGCCCATCAGGCTGCGGCGGAAGGCATAGACCAGATAGACCCGCTGCTTGGCCCGGGTTATACCCACATAGCAGAGCCGCCTTTCTTCCTCCATCTGCGCCGGGTCGGTCAGTGACTTGAAGTGGGGCAGGATGCCATCCTCCACGCCGACGATAAACACCACCGGAAACTCCAGCCCCTTGGCCTGGTGCAGTGTGACCAGGGTCACGGTGTCAACCGTCTCGTCAAGACCGTCCACATTGGATACCAGGGTCACCCCCTCAAGGAAGGCGGTCAGGCCCTCATCGGGCTTAAGGTAACGGTAGTCCTTGGCAACGGCGCGAAGCTCCAGTATGTTTTCCCAGCGCTCCTCACCGTCCTTTTCGCCCAGCAGGTATTCCTCATAGCCAGTCCGTTTTATAACCAGGTCGAACAAATCAACCAGGCTAAATTCCTGACTGCGGCTGGTAAGCTCCTGCATCAGCTCCAGAAAGCCAGCCAGCGCCTTAACTATGCGAGAGTTAAACGTAGGCCGCTGTTCCCCATCTTCCTTCGGTTCAGCGATACGCTTTAGCGCCTCATACCGGGAGATGCCCAGGGACTTTGCCCAGCTGGAAAGCTGGCTCTGGCTCTGCTGGCCGATACCCCGCCCCGGCACATTGATGATTCGGAGCAGGCTGACGCTGTCCTGAGGGTTCTGGATAACCCTCAAATAGGCGATGATGTCCTTGACCTCCCGCCGCTCGTAGAAGCGTGTGCCGGCTATAAGTTTATAGGGCGTCCCGTAGCGGATAAAGGCTTCCTCCAGAGCCCTTGACTGGGCGTTGGTGCGGTACATCACGGCACAGTCGCTTAAGTGAGCCTTACCCCCCTCCACCAGACGCTCTATCTCACTGACGACGAACTGGGCTTCCTCCTGTTCGGTGTAGGTCTCGACGATATTTACCATCTCGCCCGGCTCGTTATCAGTCCACAGCTTCTTGGGCTTGCGCTGCAGATTGGCCGAGATTACGTGAGAGGCTGCCTCCAGAATAAGCTGGGTGGAGCGATAGTTCTGCTCCAGCAGCACCACTTTAGCCTCTGGGTAGTCCTTCTCAAAGCTGAGGATATTGCGCAGGTCGGCGAACCTCCAGGAGTAAATAGACTGGTCGGGGTCACCAACCACACAGATATTGTGCCTATCACCGCCCAGTTGCTTTATCAACTCATACTGGACCAGGTTGGTATCCTGAAACTCGTCGACCAGGATATGCAAATAGCGGGACTGGTATTTGGCCAGGGTCTCCGGGCTGCTTCTGAATAGCTGCACCGTTTTCATCAGCAGGTCGTCGAAGTCCAGGGCATTATTCTCCGTCAGTGTTGCCTGATAGCGCTCATAGACCCGCCCCACCACCTCCTCAAAGTAGCTGTGGGTACTCCTGGCGTATTCCTTGGGGGTTACGGTGCTGCTCTTGGCGGCGGAAATACCTGAGGCTATCGCTCGCGGGGCGTACTGCTTGGGGTCAAGCCCTATTTCCTGGATAGCCCGCTTGAGCAGGCTTAGCTGGTCTTCGTCATCGTAGATGACGAACCTGGGGTCAACGTCTATAGCCCGGCCGGCCTGGCGCAGGATGCGGGCGCAGATGGCGTGAAAGGTGCCGATGGTCAGGTCCCCCGCCATCCTCTCCCCGATAAGGCGCTGAAGCCTCTCCACCATCTCCCTGGCGGCCTTATTGGTGAAGGTAACCGCCATAATGCGGTGGGGGCTGACCCCGCAGACCTTGATAAGGTAGGCCACCCGGTGGGCGATAACCCTGGTCTTGCCGCTGCCCGGCCCGGCCAGAATCAATACCGGCCCCTCTATTGCTTCTACCGCTTCCCTCTGCGCCGGGTTAAGCTCATCCAGAATATCCATCTAACTCATTATAACATTGGCGGGGGACGGCTTGAAAGGCGGAAAGCCCTTTGACAAACGGAAGTTTAAACTATAGAATATATGTGGATATGCGCATATGCTATTATAATGAGGAATAGTCATGCAAGACCTGATTAAGGCAACCAAGGCTCTCTCCGATGAGACCAGGCTCAGGATTTTAAACATACTCTTGGAGAGAGAGTGCTGTGTCTGCGAGGTAATGCAGGCACTGGACATATCCCAGTCCCGGGCTTCACGCAACCTCGGCATTCTGCAGGACGCCGGCTTTCTGACCGCTAAGAGAGACGGGACGTGGATAGTCTATTCCGTGGACTGGCAGACGGCTAACCACTATGCCGCCTCACTGGCGAAATTATTCAAAAGCTCCCCTGCCGGTGACGAGGTAACGGCACATGACAGGGAAAGGCTCAAGAAGGCGGAGCGGGTAGGCCCGAGCTGTGCCGGCAGGATAAGAACCGGAAGGGCTCAAGCCTAATTTTTTTAGCTTCAATATATGCTTTAATGCGCATTATAGGATAGAATTATCATGGCCGTTTTCCTGAACTTACTACAGGGTGGATGGGATGCGCTCCTTGCGTACCTCTCAGTGCATGTGCTCACCTGCCTCGTGCCGGCCTTCTTTATAGCCGGGGCTCTTGCTGTGTTCATCTCCCAAGCCTCAGTGATAAAATACTTCGGTCCAGGAGCTAAAAAGCTCTTGTCTTACAGTGTTGCTTCGGTTTCAGGAACTATACTGGCCGTCTGCTCCTGCACCGTGCTGCCGCTTTTCGGCGGTATCTATAAGCGGGGCGCTGGCATTGGCCCTGCGGTGGCATTCCTGTACTCAGGCCCGGCAATCAATGTCTTGGCTATAGTCTACACTGCCCGTATCCTCGGCTATGACCTGGGTTTAGCCAGGGCTATTGGTGCTGTCGTCTTTGCTGTCGGCATTGGCCTGATTATGGCTCTCATCTACCGTAAGGAAGAGTCGCTCAAGGATTCAGCCGCCTTCGATGCCCTGGAGGCCGACCCATCCGCCAAGCCCTGGTGGCAGCAGGTTGTCTTTTTCGCCGTAATGGTCGGTATACTGGTATTCGCCGCGTCACAGAACTGGATTGCCACCGGCATACTGCTGACATCCCTGGGAATAATCCTGTGGCGCTGGTTTACCAGGGGTGAAATCGGCATATGGATGAAGGAGACGCTGCGCTTTGCCCGCCTCATCGTGCCCTGGCTGCTAGTTGGCGTGTTTGCCGCGGGAATCATCACCACCTTTGTACCTCAGGACGCTGTCACCAGCTGGGTAGGCGGTAATAGCCTCTTTGCCAACTTCATCGCTTCCTTCCTTGGGGCATTGATGTACTTTGCCACCCTGACCGAGGTACCCATCGTCAGCGCCTTTATGAACCTGGGCATGGGGAAGGGGCCGACGCTGGCACTCTTACTGGCTGGACCAGCACTCTCACTGCCCAATATGCTGGTTATCCGCAGCATCATGGGCACCAAAAAGACACTTACGTATATCAGTCTGGTGGTGGTATTTGCCACTCTCTCCGGTTATATTTTTGGGCTAATAGCTTAGTAAATTTAAGAGGAGGTAATAGGATGAAAATTAAAGTACTGGGGCCGGGCTGCGCACGTTGTCACCAGCTTGAGAAGGCGACAAGGGAAGTGGTTAAGGAACTGGGCATCGATGCCGAAGTCGAAGAAATAAAGGATATGAAAAAGATAATGGAATACCCCATCCTGACCACACCCGGACTGGTTATCGATGAAAAGCTGGTATGCTCAGGGCGGGTGCCCACCAAGGCTGAGGTGACCACTTTTATCACCACGGCTCTGGCAAAAGAATAAATCGGCTAAAATAGATCTTATTAATTCCTTGGGAGGGTGGAAGCACTGGCAAGGGTTGTAAGGGAGTAAGTATTATGATTAAAGCATCAAGCCGTCTCCGAAAGCCTGTTATACTCTGGATGATACTGACTGTTTGCCTGATATTGCTATCGGGCTGCAGTCCCTCGCTGACAACCGGCGGACACCAAACGCCGGAAACACCCTCTGCGCCGGCTGATACGGTTGAAGTAGTTTACTTCCATCGCTCGCAGCGCTGCTCGGGGTGTTTATATGCCGAAGCCGGCACGCAATTCACGCTGGAAAATTACTTCGCTAGTGAACTGGCGGAAGGCAAGATAGTATTTAAAGTTATTGACCTGGGAGATGAAGCCAATACCGCCATAGTCGAGCGCTACGGGGCTTATACCTCGTCCCTGTTCATAAATGGTATCAGAGATGGCAATGACTATATCGAAGAGGTAACGGATATCTGGCTTGTGCTCGGTAAAGATAGCGAATTTATTGCCATAGTAAAGGACAAGATTGAAAGCTGTTTAGGGGAGAAACAATCGTGAATCTCGGTGAACTGGCGCTGGAGCTTGCCCGGGGTAGCAGTATTCCCCTCATATCAGCTTTCCTGATAGGAATACTGGTCTCCGTTAGCCCCTGCCCGCTGGCGACCAATGTTACGGCAATAGCCTATATCGGCCGAAGGGCGGGAGAGAAGAAATACGCTGTAACCGCGGCTTCCCTCTATACGCTGGGGCGGATGTTCACTTATTCTGTTATCGGGATTCTCATAATTGTGGTCGGGCTCGGCGTTGCCGGAATCTCCTCCTTTCTTCAGGATATCGGGGAACAATGGCTGGGACCGCTGTTAATCGCTGTAGGCATACTGTTGCTTGTTATTGACAAGCTTCCGTTCGTAAGAGGAAGCGGTAGATTGCACGACCTGGGCAGCAAGGTTGCTGACTGGGGTATCATCGGTGGCTTCTTCCTGGGAGCGTTATTTGCCATGGCGTTCTGTCCGTTCAGCGCCGTACTGTTTTTCGGTGTGCTGATACCGATAGCATTGAAATCGACTGCCGGCGTTCTGCTGCCGCCGGCTTTTGCCATTGGCACCGGGCTGCCGGTCCTGCTCCTCGGTATATTACTTTCTTTCGGGGTCGGCAGGGTAACCTCCTGGATAAATGCCTTAAACCGGGCGCAGCCGGTAATTCGCATCGCGGTTTCCATAATCTTCATGGGAGTTGGAATATACTATATAGTGCTGTGGATTCAGAGTTGGGCATAACAAATAGCTCCATCCGTTAAAGTAGAGGGGGCAAGGGGTAGACAATATGGCTGATAATAAATCGGGTACAGTAGCCGGCCGGCTCTCAACGCTGGACCGCTTCCTGACCCTCTGGATTTTTATGGCGATGGGGCTGGGGGTAGGCCTGGGCTATTTCGTCCCCGGAGTGGCCGATTTCATCACCTTCTTTCAGGTGGACACTACCTCTATCCCCATTGCCATAGGGCTCATCCTGATGATGTACCCGCCTCTGGCCAAGGTGAGATACGAAGAACTGGGGCGGGTGTTCCGCAACTGGCGGGTGCTGGGATTATCGCTGATACAGAACTGGCTCATAGGGCCGGTGCTCATGTTCTTCCTGGCCATTCTCTTCCTCGGCTTTATCTGGCCCTATCCTGAGTATATGGTGGGGCTGATTATGATCGGGCTGGCACGCTGTATCGCCATGGTCATCGTGTGGAATGAGCTGGCCAAGGGGGACACCGACTATGCCGCCGGCCTGGTGGCGCTCAACTCCATCTTTCAGATAGTCTTCTACTCGGTTTACGCCTATGTTTTCATCACCGTGCTGCCGGCATGGTTCGGGCTGGAGGGGGCGGCGGTACAGGTTACCATCGGGCAGATAGCCGAGAGCGTGCTTATCTACCTCGGCATCCCCTTCTTCGGGGGCATGATTACCCGATTTGCCCTCATTAAAGCTAAAGGGCGGGAGTGGTACGAGAACAAGTTCATCCCCAGGATAAGTCCAATCACGCTGGTTGCGCTCCTGTTTACCATCGTGGTGATGTTCTCACTAAAGGGCGAGATAATCGTTCAAGTACCACTGGATGTAGTTCGTATTGCCGTTCCCCTGCTCATCTACTTCGTGGTTATGTTCCTGGTAGCCTTCTACATGGGCAAGAAGATAGGGGCGGATTACCCCAAGACAACCTCCATCGCCTTTACCGCTGCCAGCAACAACTTTGAGCTGGCTATTGCCGTGGCGGTGGCGGTATTCGGCATTGGCTCCGGGCAGGCCTTTGCCGCCGTTATCGGGCCGCTGGTGGAGGTGCCGGTGCTCCTCGGGCTGGTGAATGTGGCGCTGTACTTCCGGCGAAGGTTCTTTGTTCAGGGGAACGATTCATAGCTGGCTGGCTTCAAAAAAAGGCTAAAAAAATTTGGGGAAACAATTCGTAGGTAGGTAGCTTCGGGGATTGTTTCAAGTGTTATGTCAAGCTACTCTAGGGCCAGCCCCTGCTCTACCGCTTTGAAGTCGAAGTGCTTTTCCATTATTTGCAGGAGGCGGGGCAGTTTCCTGGACTGGTTGAAGCGGGGTTTGCCCAGCGCTATTTCAATGGTGTCGACCACGGAACCGGTATCGCCCCTGGCCAGGATGATGGGAATGCCCTTTTCCCTGGCGCTGGTTAGCACAGGGTAGGTCGGCGCCACGCCGCCGCTCAAGACCAGGCACCGGGTCGAGGTCTCCAGCGCCGCCAGCTGCATATCGGGGCGGTCGCCCCTGAGCACCGCCGCCTTGTTGGCCCTGCGTCCGAAATAGTCCGGGCCGGAATCGACAACCATCGCCCCCAGCATAAAGCTCTCCACCACCCCCCCCGATTTAGCGGCGTCGTTAAGTATTTCGCCCTCGAGCCGCGAGGCAATCTCCCCTACCGTCAGCCCGAACAGTACCCTGTCTTCGGGGAGCACCCCCAGCACCGCCGCCCCGCCCGCCCGGGATGCCATCCATTCCGATACCATCTCCAGCCGCCTTGCCGGCACCTTGTTGACCACGACGCCCAGCAGGCTTTCACCGAAACCCCTGTACTTGGCGGATAAACCGGTTGCGGTCAGCTCTTCGGAATACGGTTCGACAACAATAACTTTAGCATTCAGCGCCTCGACCACCTCGTAAGCAGCCTCCACCGGTTTGGCCCCCGGCCTCAGGCGCCAGACTCCCTCGACGATGACCACGTCCTTGTCTTTTGAGACCCTGTCATAGGCCTGCTTTATCCTGCCAGCCAGTCCATCGCCCCCGGCGATAACCGGGGACAGGTCAGCCGCCGTCTCCTTCAGCCTCAGCGCCTTCCGGATAAACACGGCGTCGCTATCCACCGCCGCCTTTTCCTTGATATCAGCCACCATCGGCTTGAAGTAGCCCACCTTCCTGCCTTCACCATCCAGGTGCTTTGCCAGCCCGGCGCAGACCGCCGTCTTGCCCACACCCGCCTGTAACGAGGTCACATATAAAGCCGCCAAGTTGCACCTCCAGCTACCTTATTATATATAGTGGCTTGAAAGGGGTACCGCCCTATTATAACTGGTGGGGAGAGGATGGTAAAGATGGTGTTGGATATATGGCAAAGGGTTAAAGGCAGTGGTAGAATAGGGGTATGTGGCTTTTATTGGCTATCACCCTTATTGTATTAGGGCTTTTGGTATTCGCTCTTAGGGGTTTATTTGGTATATTCCCCGACAGTTGGGAGTGGGTTGGGATTGTCCTTGCTGGGGTGGGATTAGTGATGGGGATTCCAAGCGTGTTCCAGATGACAATGGGTCGCCCCAAACTAATGATGGATTTTGACAGGGTGGTAGACGGGCAAAAAAGAGCTTTAGCGATATTTCTTAAAAATCCCCCATTGGGTGAAAAATCTATTTGGAGAAAACTAGGAATCAGACGAGACACAATAGCAAGCCTATCAGCATCATTCCGCATATCAGAAGTTGCTAAAGTAGTTATACCTATTATGCACGCAAGGATTTTTACTCCTGACGACCCTACGACGATTGACCCTACAAAGATTGGTGCTTGGCGGATTGCCCTACCTCCTACACTTAGCTTTGAGACTTGTATCATGATAGCCATGTGGGGTAATGAGAAAAAGAAAGCCATTGTGCTTGGTGATAAGTTGAGAAACTCAGTAGACCTCTCTGCTGGCATTTATCGCATAGAAGTCATCTTCTTAGTAGAAGGTCAGTCGATTAAGGAATTCAGGGAATTTATCGTTGGAGATAAAGCTGATGAACTCGTTTGGATTACGCCTCAGTCAGTTTCTCGTAAGTGAGGTTCTCAGACTTGATTAGCTTTAGAAGTGTATCCCTGAATATCACAGAAGGATATCAACTAGGAATACGATATGCAAAACTCCAGTAACCAAAAAGTAAAAGTGTCAAAGGAGCAATTTGCGGGGCTCTTGGACTATTGGCTATGGGGACAGTTGAGTGACAAGGCTGTTAAAAAAACTGCCAAAGATTTCGGTTTTAAGATAAGAAACAAAAAGGATTTCAATAAAATATTTGAAGAACTATTTATTTTTGATGTGTGGCTGATAGTTTACACTTGTGAAGGAGTATTTGAAGATGAAGATAAACGGAATGACGTTTTAGATATATTCCACCATTTGGAGTATGGCCGTATTCTTGGAAAAGAGGAGAGTTTTGGCGATTGGATGATGTCACTTTTTCACAGATACGCTGAATACGGTAAGGCTATGGAAACGGAACACCCATCAACTCCATTATGGGTAGTGGCAGATGTGTTCAATAAGAGGTTATTTGGAGAAATCCAGAAAGACCTAACTTTTCAAACAAAGGTTATTACCTATAAAGGACTGTTTGTGAAATATCTAGGAGAAACGATAAAAAAATATGATATAGAGTGAATAGCGTCCATGAAATTCCACAGTATAAAACCCCTTTCGGTGTAGGTTGTAGTCTAAGTATTAAGCTAGAATTCTGCTAACATTTTTGCTAACAAACTTTCCCCCCCCCATATTCTCAGCAAGTGCTAGAAGCGCAGCTTATGAGGGCGGGTGGGTATGGGAATAAAAACATACTCTAAGAGATACCCAACGCTTTGGCAGCCTTATCTATATCGGGTTGCTTAACCCAGATGATTGCCCCATAATGCCAGTCGCCGGTGTCTATGGCCTGCATGGCTGTGACGTTGACCCCGGCCTGTTCCAGCTTGCCAAGTATGTCAGCGACAGCGCCCAGGTGCTCCCACTCCGTGATAAGGAAAGCAACCTTTGGTCCCACCAGCTTGATACCTGCTTTTTGTGCCGCCGCAACCAGGGCATCTCCGCTGGACGGCACGAGGTCTAGCTGACTACGCTGCGCGTCCAATGGGAAACCATTAAAAGCAAGCAGATTGATACCTTTTCCCTTGAGCTCATTGAAAACCTTGGCCCCCGCTCCAACCTTATTGGGAACCACAGTATAGTAGTACTCAATACGCTCAATACGCTGCACGAAGCTGCTTTCCATGGCATGCACCTCCTGTGAAAAAATTCCGCTTTATTTATCTTAGTTTATCATAGGGGGGTTCAGGTTGTGTAGTCAAGCAAAAGCGTCCAAAGAAAGTTTGGTTTGACTATTTATTTTTCGAGTATAACGAAACAAACCAGAATAGACCGAAACTAAGAAGAAGGATACCCAGACCACCAAAAAAGATGCCTATACCACTCAGCGCTTCCATGTTTTCACCTCCGAAGTGATAGTTGTTTGACAATATCATATCCCTGCTGAAGATGCAATATAAGGGAAGCCTTTGAGGGCGGGCGGGGATTAATGATTTTTAAAGGCAAGGCCTTTTGGGTGGGTGGGTATGGGAAGATAGAGAACCGTTAAAAACGGGAGTTAAAGAGGGGCGAAGCCCCTTTTTTCCTTAAAGGGCGGCGGGCGGGAAAAGATATAAAACGGGGTGGGGAAAAACAGGGGTTAATAACCCTCTAAACTCAAAAACTTGCACCCACCAAAAAAACCTGCTATAATGTTTAATTAAGAGCTAAAAAAATAATAACCTTTAAGCCAGCCCGGAGAGGCTGGCAAGGAAACACCAGAACCAGATGAGCAAGACCCCTTGCCAGCCAAAGCAAGGGGTTAATTTTATGCCTAAAAAAATCATAATGACCGGGGAGGACATCCGCCGCACCCTGGCCCGCATCGCCCACGAGATTATCGAGCGCAACAAGGTCATTGAGCAGGTAATGCTCATCGGCATGCACACCAGGGGTGTGCCCCTTGCCAAAAGATTGGCCGCCAGCATCGAAAGCTTTGCCGGGGTAAAGGTGCCGGTGGGCGCACTGGACATCAGCCCCTACCGCGACGACCTCTCTTCACTCAACCCGCAGCCGGTGGTTAAAAAGACCGATATCCCTGATGATATTGGTGACAGGGTTATTGTACTGGTTGACGATGTTCTCTTCACCGGGCGCAGCACCAGGGCCGCCATGGATGCACTGATAGACCTGGGCCGTCCCAGGCTAATGCAACTGGCGGTGCTGGTCGACCGCGGACACCGCGAGATGCCGATACGGGCCGACTACGTCGGCAAGAACATACCCAGCTCCAGGCACGAGGAGATACAGGTCAGGCTGGAGGAAACCGATGGCATAGATGAGGTAGCCATCACCAATACAGTTGGCAACAATCTCCTCCGGAGTGAGTCACGAAATTAAACCAGTCAAAGAGGGCTAGCCATGACTCTATCAAATAGAAATATGGTAACAATAGATGACCTGTCCAGGGGCGAGATAGAGGCCGTATTCTCCCTGGCCGACCAGATGGCCGGCTCCAGGGACAAGCAGTTCGGGGTGTGCAAGGGCAAGATTATGGCCAGCCTGTTTTTTGAGCCCAGCACCAGGACAAGGCTTTCCTTTGAGACGGCGATGCACCGGCTGGGGGGGAGTGTCATTACCGCGTCCGACGTCGGGGCCACCTCCCTGTCCAAGGGTGAGAGCATCGCCGACATGGCCAGGGTAATCGGTTCTTACGCCGACATAATTGTCATCAGGCACCCCTGGGAGGGAGCCGCCAGGGTGGTTGCCGACTACGCCGGGGTACCTGTAATCAATGCCGGGGACGGGGGGCATGAGCACCCCACCCAGACCCTGTGCGACCTGTATACCATCAAGAAAGAACGGCAGACCATCAAGGGTTTAAGAATCGCCCTGTGGGGGGACCTTAAGTACGGGCGCACCGTGCCCTCGCTGGTCTACGCGCTGGCAAGATTCGGCGCCACCATTCTCTTCCGCCCCGGGCCGGGACTGGAGCTTCCCGAGCACGTCATGAATAAGCTGGGCAGCGAGTATACCGGACGGCTGGAAAGATACGCCAACCTGAACGAAAAAGTGAAACAGAGGCTCTTCCCGCTGGACGCCATATACATAACGCCGAGCAAGCCGCACCAGCTGGCCAATATCCCCAGCGTCAGCGCCCAGGTTGAGCTGGAAGAAGGAGTCGACGTGCTTTATGTTACCCGGCTCCAGATGGAGAGGCTGGCCGCCGGCGAAGAGGGCGAGGAGTTAAAAAGGGACTACCCGGTGGTGGACAAGAAGCTGCTTAAAGAACGGGAATTTGAGAAGACCATGGTGCTGCACCCGCTTCCCCGCGTTAACGAAATGGCCCGCGAGATAGACGCCGACCCGAGGAGCACCTATTTCAAGCAGGCGGGGTTTGGGGTACCGATAAGGATGGCTCTGCTGGCCCTGTTGCTGGGGAGCAAAAAAACCGATATCACCGAAGACGAGGAGCCCTTCACCCGACCGGGAGAGCATCCGCCCTACCGGCGTGGATTCGGGGTAAGGTGCGCCAACCCGAGGTGTGTTTGCATGCAAAAAACCGAGGCCAACTACATCAAGCCTGAATTTAAGATAGTAGGCCGCCGTCCGCTGACCTTAAGGTGCGCCTACTGCGAGCATGAGCTTCACCCCCGGTACGTAGCCAGTACCGACTGGCATGAGGGTAGATTGGCTAGTAAAAAGTACCATAGCGCCGACAGCCACTGGTCGACTAAAATTAAGCCGGAGAATTTAATTATCTTTAATTCGGCCAGCGACGCCGAAGCCCAGGGGTTTAAGCCCGGCCATTACGCCAGTGCAGGTAAAGAGAAATAACAGGTAACGAGAAATAACAGGTAAAGAGAAATAATAATGAAGTCTTTGCTTATTCAGGGTGGACGGATAATCGACCCCGGCCGGAAGTTAGATGAGGCCGGCAGCCTGCTCATTGCCGGGGGTAAAATATCGTGGGTTGGCGGGGCAAAAGACACCCCGCCCGACGCGGATTATGATGTCCTCGATGCTAAGGGGTTAATCGTCTGCCCCGGCTTTATCGACCTGCACTGTCACCTGAGGCAGCCCGGTTTCGAGGAAAAAGAAACCATTGCCAGCGGCACTACGGCCGCCGCCAGAGGCGGCTTTACCACCGTCTGCTGCATGCCCAATACCGAGCCGCCCCTTGATAATAAGACCACCGTTAACTACGTGAAAGCGACGGCGGCTGCCGAGGGCATAATTAGAGTTCTGCCCATAGGCTGTATCTCCCTTGGGCAGAGTGGGGAAGAGCCGGCTGATATGGGTGAACTGGCCGCGGCGGGGGTGGTTGCCTTTAGCGATGACGGTGAGCCGGCGCTGAATTCAAAACTGATGCGCCGGGCGCTGGAATACAGCCGCTCCTCCGGCCTGCCCATCATCGACCACTGCGAGGACAAGGCCCTAAGCGAGGGCGGGCAGATGAACGAGGGCGTAGTATCCGCCGAGTTGGGGCTCCGGGGCATACCAAACGCCGCCGAGGATATTATAGTGGCCCGTGACCTGGAACTGGCGCAACTAACCGGAGGGTGGGTGCATATTGCCCATGTTACTACCGGGGGCGCGGTCGACCTCATCCGCCGGGCTAAAGAAAAGGGCATCCGTGTTACCGCCGAGGCTACTCCCCACCACCTGACCCTCACCGAGGAGAGGGTTAAAGGCCGTAACACCAGCGCCAAGGTCAATCCGCCCTTAAGAACCGAACGGGACGTCAAAGCCCTGATTAATGGGCTTAACGATAACACCATCGATGTCATCGCCACCGACCACGCCCCCCACACCGAGGCCGAGAAGCGCCAGCAGTTCGACCTCGCCCCCTCCGGCATCAGCGGCTTTGAAACCGCTTTGGGCAGCCTGATGGGGCTGGTGCACCGGGGAGATATAAGCCTGGTCAGCCTTATCAACAAGCTCACCGCCGTGCCCGCCGGGATTATCGGTAAAAAATACGGCCCGGGCACACTGGCTACCGGTTCTTTAGCCGATGTCACCATCTTTGACCCCACTTTAGAGTGGACGGTGGATACTAAAGATTTTGCCTCAAAGGGCAAAAATACCCCCCTCGCCGGAGAGAGGCTAAAGGGTAGAGTGATGGCGACTATATACGGGGGGAAGGTGGTTTATAGGGACGAGGGGGTTACGATAGAGGGGAGTTAAAAAGGGATGGAAGGAGGAAGAAAATGGCTGAATTAAGAAGATGGCGGATTGAAAGTGATAAAAAAGAACTTGTGGTTGAGTATTCGCTTAAACTGGCTGGTGACGGAGAGGCATTGGTTGATGGGAAGATAGTAACTGCTTGGGGTTCAAGCCTTTTAGGTTTACCGAAGGAAGTGCGGTTTGAAATCGGAGGTAAGCCTGCCACTCTACGTCGCACAGGAATGATATCTCAGCATTTCGACCTTATATACGAAGGTAAAGTATATACCGAAAAGCAGGGGAGAGCTTGAGAGGGGGCGAAGCCCCCTCTTTTAGAAAGTTCTTCCCCCTTCCCCTTGATAAGGGGAAGGGGGATACAGGGGGATAGGGTTACAAAAATGACTAAAAGAGCAATACTGGTCCTGGCCGACGGCTCGGTCTACGAAGGCAACTGCTTCGGCGCCGAGGCCGACACCTACGGCGAGGTCGTCTTCAACACCAGCATGGTAGGCTACCAGGAGATGCTCACCGACCCATCCTATGCCGGCCAGATCCTGGTGCCCACCTATCCCCTTATCGGCAACTACGGCGTAAACGAGCAGGACTTTGAATCGGCTAAAATCAGGGTCAACGGCTTTGTCGTCAGAGAGGAATGCCCTGTACCCAGCCACTATCTCAGCAGAAAGACGCTTCATCAATACCTGGCTGAATCCGGCACTCCCGGCATAAGCGGGGTGGATACGCGCGCCATCACCCGCAAACTCCGCTCACACGGCGTAATGATGGGTATGATAACCAGTGATAAGACCCCCCAACAGGCCCTGGAAAAACTGAATAATCTGCCTGATTACGGGGCGGTTGATTTTGTCAAAGAGGTAACCACCGATGCTCCCTACCAGTGGGAAGCGAACGGCTCGGACTCAACGTACAATATAGTGGTCCTGGACTGCGGCCTAAAGTACAGTATCCTCCGCATTCTGCGCCGGATGGACTGTGACGTAACCGCCGTCCCCTGCACCACATCAGCCGCCGATATATTAAAATTAAAGCCCGATGGTATCATCCTCTCTCCGGGGCCGGGCAACCCTGAGCTACTGGGTTACATCGTGGCTACAGTTAAAGAGCTCATCGGCAAGAAGCCGATTATGGGTATCTGCCTGGGCGGTCAGCTAATCTCTCTAGCCCTTGGCGCCAGGACCTTCAAGCTGAAGTTCGGCCACCGCGGCGGCAATCACCCCGTGCGCGACCTGAGCACCGGCAAAATCCACATTACCGCCCAGAACCACGGCTATGCCACCGACCCCACCACCCTCCCCGATGGCTGGGAGCTTACCCATGTTAATCTGAACGACGGCACGGCGGAGGGCCTGCGCCATAAGGAACTGCCCGTCTTTTCCATCCAGTATCACTCCGAAGCCTCCCCCGGCCCCTGGGACAGGATTTCCCACTTTGATGATTTTGTGAAGATGGTAAAGGGGGAGAAAAAATAGAATAATAGCGGGGTGGGGTAAAAAGGGTTGTAGAGTGCGCATTACTTCCCACCCTGACCCACCCTACAGAGGTTAGACCTCTTTAACACCCCATAAGGTGGGGTAGGGTAAGGAAGGAAGTATAAGAAGGGCGAAGCCCGTTTTGGGCGGGTGGGTATGGGAAGGAAGACAAAAAGAGGGGATAAAGGGGGTGAGTTAAGTGATGAAGTTTTTTTATCGTCATCGTCATACAATTATTGCCATTTGTATTATTCTCGGACTCTTTTCAGTAGCCTTAAATGTGCAGTTTTATCAGCGGTGGCAAGCGGCACAGCAACAAATAGCTAGCCTTGAAGCTAGCTCCTTATATTATGCTCAATTAGCTGATGGCTACGAATGGATTTACAATCAAACCTACTCAAAATTAACTAATGAGGAACGCCAATCCTACGATGACTTCCTACATTACCTAAAAGAGTCGCGTTGAGTCAATCAAAGGGGGTGGGGTAGATGGACAGAGAAGAAGTTTTATTAAAAGAATATGAGGTATGCCAACTAGACAACAATTCTAGTGGTACTCGGTTCTGGATTGCTTTCGGGATTTTCTTCGGTATTAACACTGCACTTCTAGGTTGGATTGCCCCTAGCATCATATCTAAAAGTATGAGTCTCAGCAAAAACAATCTTGAATGGTTAAGTTACATTACAGACAATGTTGGATGGCTGGTTTTTATTTTAGTGCTCGGTCTTGGAATAATAGGTATCCTCATATCTTTGTGGCTATGGCTTAATAGAGTAAATTATCTTATTCGTATGAACCATCACAGAATGCGTGAGATAGAGGAAGTGTTAGGGATGCTAAAGAATTCTACAATTCACTGGCTTGATAATAGAAAGGAAGTACCAAATGAACAGAGAGAAAGGCTTGATGAAATAAGAAGACGCTACCCACCACCTAGAACAGGGTCTACCATTGTGCCATCGCTTTTTATAATAGTTATTCTCTTGTGGATTGCTGCTATTGTAATGTCATGGCTTCCAATATGAACTAAGGAGTAAAAACTTGACTCAAAAGCCATCTAAAGTCCTAATAATCGGCTCTGGGCCCATAGTTATCGGGCAGGCCGCCGAGTTCGACTACGCCGGCACCCAGGCCTGCAAGGCAATGCGGGAGGAAGGGGTGACCTCGGTGCTGGTCAACTCCAACCCGGCCACTATAATGACCGATGAGGGCATAGCCGACACTATCTATATAGAACCCCTCACCGTGGAAATGGTAGGCCGCATTATCGAACGTGAGCGCCCTGACGGGCTATTGCCGACACTGGGCGGGCAGACCGGGCTTAATCTGGCCGTAGACCTGGCCGACGCCGGCATCCTGGACAAATATAACGTTAAGAGCCTGGGCACTCCCATACAGACTATACGGGACGCCGAAGACCGCGAACTCTTTAAGCGGCTGCTGGCCAAAATCGGGGAGCCGGTGCCCCAAAGCGCTACCGTTAACAGCATAGAAGAAGCCAGAAAAGCGGCCAGGGAGATAGGCCTGCCGGTGATAATCCGCCCCGCCTACACGCTGGGGGGGACGGGGGGCGGCATGGCCTATACTAAAGATGAACTGGAAAATATAGCCGCCGCCGGACTGGCCGCCAGCCCTATTCACCAGGTGCTGGTGGAGAAATCGGTGGTGGGGTGGAAAGAGATAGAGTACGAGGTGATGCGGGACGCCGCCGATAACTGCATAACCGTCTGCAATATGGAGAACTTCGACCCTATGGGGGTGCATACCGGCGACAGCATCGTGGTGGCGCCCAGCCAGACACTGACCAATAAAGAGTACCAGATGCTGCGGACGGCCAGCTTAAAGATTATCCGGGCACTGGGGATTGAGGGGGGTTGTAATGTACAATTCGCCCTTGACCCCAACAGCCAGAACTACTATGTCATCGAGGTCAACCCCCGGGTCAGCCGCAGCTCGGCACTGGCCAGCAAGGCCACAGGTTATCCTATAGCCCGGGTAGCCGCCAAGATAGCCGTGGGCAAGCGGCTGGATGAAATCCGCAACCAGGTAACGGGCAAGACCATGGCCGCCTTTGAGCCGGCGCTGGACTACCTGGTGGTCAAGATTCCCCGCTGGCCCTTTGACAAGTTCGCCTTCGGCGACCGGATTATCGGCACCCAGATGAAAGCCACCGGCGAGGTAATGGCCATCGATCGCAGCTTTGAAGCCGCCCTGCAGAAGGCAGTCCGTTCCCTGGAGTTCGGCAAGAGGTCGCTGCTCTGGGAAGACCCGAGTTGGGAGCTGGGAAGCGATATCGATGCCTATCCGTTAAAGCCAAACGACCTGAGGATGTGGGCGCTGATGGCCGCACTGAGGCGGGGGATAACGCCTGAGGCGCTGTCCGAACATACCAAAATCGACCTGTGGTTTACCGCCAAGCTCCGGAATATCATCGACATGGAAAAGACGCTGTTGTCTCAGCCGCTGACGCCGGAGCTTATGCTGCAGGCCAAGCGGCTGGGATTTTCCGATGAGCAAATCGGCACACTGGCCGACCGCCTGCCGGAGCAGGTAAGGCAGCAGCGCCACAGCTGGAACATCCGCCCGGTCTACAAGATAGTGGATACCTGCGCCGCCGAGTTCGACGCCAGCACCCCCTATTTCTACAGCACCTACGAGCAGGAGAACGAGGCTCAGCCTCTCGAGAAAAATAAGTCCATAGTTATCGGCAGCGGGCCTATCCGCATCGGACAGGGGATTGAATTTGACTACTGCAGCGTGCATTCCGCATGGGCGCTACAGGAATCGGGTTACAAAGCCATCATGGTAAACTCAAACCCGGAGACGGTTTCCACCGATTTCGACACCAGCGACCGTCTCTACTTCGAAGCGCTGGACGAGGAGAGCCTGCGCGATATTCTGGAAAACGAAGGTGTAAACGGCCAGTCGCCGCCATCAATAGTCCAGTTCGGCGGTCAGACGGCGATAAACCTGGTTGAGCCCTTATCCCGCAGCGGTATGTCACTGCTTGGCTCCAGCGCCGAAGCCATCGACCTGGCCGAGGACCGGCGCCGTTTTGAGCAGTTCCTGAGCGAGCTGGACATCCCCCAGCCGCCGGGAGCCGGAGTGACCTCCCTGGACGAGGCCATCGGCGTGGCCGAGCACATCGGTTACCCTGTGCTGGTGCGCCCCAGCTATGTCCTCGGCGGGCGGGGCATGGAGATAGTCCACGACGCCAGAGAGCTGAACCGCTACATCAAGCTGGCACTGGAGCTGGATACCAAGCACCCCGTCCTCATCGACAAGTACCTGGAAGGCAAAGAGGTCGAGGCCGACGCCATCTGCGACGGTGAGGACGTGCTTATCCCGGGAATAATGGAGCATATAGAGCGGGCCGGAGTCCACAGCGGCGATTCCATGGCCGTCTATCCCGGGATAAACCTGACCGAGGCCGAGGTAGCCACCATCGTCGACTATACCGTCAGGGTAGGGCGGGGCTTAAGCATCAAGGGTTTGATGAACATCCAGTTCGTTATTATGCCCGGCAGTGATAAGCAGGGGTCTTCCGTCTATATATTAGAGCTGAACCCCAGGGCCAGCCGCACCGTCCCCTTCCTCTCTAAAGTAACCGGCGTGCCCATGGTTAACGTGGCCACTAAAGTTATGCTGGGTAAGACCCTTAAGGAGCAGGGGTATAAGACCGGGCTGTGGCCAAGGCAGAAGCTGGTTGCCGTTAAAGCCCCGGTCTTTTCTATGTCCAAGCTGGTCGGTGTTGATACCTACCTCGGGCCGGAGATGAAGTCCACCGGTGAGGTAATGGGCATTGACTATACTTATGACGCCGCCCTGGCCAAGGCGCTCCAGGCCTCGGGGCTGATGCTGCTGCCCCGTGGAGCGTTGCTGCTGAGCATCGCCGATAGGGATAAGCCGGAGGCGCTGCCCATGATAAGGAAATTCTCCGAGGTAGGCTACAAGCTCTACGCCACCGAGGGCACGGCTGCCATGATTGAAGCGGCCGGACTGCCGGTAACCAGGATAACTAAAAAGCTGGGCGAGGGACATCCTAACGTTATTGATGTTATCAACGACCAGACCGTAGGCGGCATCGTCAATACCATTACCGGCGGGCGCATCCCCTTAAGGGACGGTTTCCATATACGCCGGGCGGCCACCGAAAAGCGCATCCCCTGCTTTACCTCTCTGGATACCGCCCAGGCCGCCCTGAAGGTGCTGCTGCGGGGGAGCCAGATTTACAGCGCCCGGCCGCTACCCGACTACAGGAGAAAGGGACCCGCTTGAAGCAAACCGAAGCCAGAGTTATCTCTAATAAAATGATCCTGCCGGGCGGGCCTCACCGCGCTGGCCAGGCGCTAGCCAGCAACCTCATGTGGTTGCACTGCCCGGAAATAGCCCGTAAAGTGAAACCAGGCCAGTTTGTTATGGTGCGCTGCGCCGATTTACCCTTGCCCCGCCCCTTTAGTATCCACCAGGTAAACGAAGATAACTTAGCCCTTTTCTTTGCTGTCCTCGAAGGTGGTAAAGGTAGTCAATGGATGGCTCAGTGCCAAGTTGGTCATACGCTGAAACTAATGGGGCCATTGGGTCACGGTTTTACTATTTATCCAGACTCTAAGAACCTGCTACTGGTGGCAGGGGGTATGGGTCTTGCTCCTTTATGTTTTCTTGCCCATCAAGCAGTAAGAGAAAGCCACTCGGTAACTCTGCTTCTAGGCGCTGCTGTTAGCCCCCTTTATAGCGAACAACCCGGAAATCTCCTTCCACCAGAAATCAAGCTGGTCAACGTTACTGAAGATGGAAGTGTGGGCAGAAAGGGTATGATAACCGACCTGCTGCCAGATCTTATCAACAGCGCCGACCAGGTCTTTGCCTGCGGGCCGCTGCCGATGTATAAGACAATAGCCCGGATGCCGGAGCTAAAAGATAAGCCGGTCCAGGTTTCCCTTGAGGTGAGGATGGGCTGCGGGCTGGGCATCTGCTACGGCTGCACGGTAAAGACCAGAAATGGCCTGAGGCAGGTCTGTAAGGACGGGCCTATATTTAATTTGGACGAGGTACTCTGGGAGGAGCTGGCTGATATTTGATGGAGGGGGGAATCCCCCTTTACGAAAGGGGGAGACAAAGTAGGGAGAAATAAAATGAAGGGGTGGGGGGATAAGGGGAGACAAAGCCATGGATTCAGGGGGTTTAAGGGGGACGAAGTCCCCCTTTTCTAAAAAACAATTCCCCTTCCCCTTGGTAAGGGGAAAGGGATAAAGGGGATAGGGTTTCCTTAAATTAAAATCAAAAAGGGTGGGTGGTGTGGGAAAAAGACAAAGTTGGGGAGGTGCCTTATGGTAATCACCAAGAAAATCAGCCTGGAAAGCCAGGGAAACTGTGACATCATTGATATTACGCCCGAGGTGCAACAGCGGTTAGCCGAGGCGGACATTAGCGACGGCACGGTTACCCTGTTTATCTCCGGCTCCACAGCCGGGCTTACCACCATCGAGTTTGAGCCGGGGCTAATATCCGATTTCAAGGACATGTGGGAGCGGAATATCCCCCGGAATATCCCCTACGAACACGACCGCGCCTGGGGTGACGGCAACGGGCACTCCCATGTGCGCGCCTCGGTGCTGGGGGCATCGCTGGTAATCCCGTTTAGCGACAAGAGGCTGGCCCTGGGCACCTGGCAGCAGATAGTGGTGGTAGATTTCGACAATAGAGCCCGGTCGAGGCAAATCGTGGTGCAGGTTATGGGCGAATAGCCGATTTTGACAGCGGTTTGAGCTAAAGCTTATAATAACTTAACCGGGGAAAGGCGACATTTAGATGGCGAATCAAATCGGCAAGAGGTACTGCTGCACCAAGTGCGGCGCCGAGTTTATCGTGACGCGGGGTGGTGACGGCACCATCCACTGCTGCAATAAACCCATGGAGTTAAAGAAATAGATGGCCAGCCAGCTAGGTAAAAGATACCGCTGCCTTAAGTGCGGCACTGAAATACTCTGCACCAAGGCCGGTGAAGGCAAGATGACCTGCTGCGGCCAGGAGATGGAAGTCCAGGAACCCAGAACAATCCCCTCCTCGGACTAAGCGGCCTACTTGCCCTGCAGCAGGGCGAAAAATTCCGCCCGTGATTCTTTGCGGTGGCGAAGGACGCCCCTGAGGGCCGAGGTCACAATAGTGCTTCCCGGTTTTTTGATGCCCCGCATAATCATGCACAGGTGCTCGGCCTGGACAATTACCCCCACCCCGTCGGGCTGGAGCCCGTCAACGATAGCATCGGCAATCTGGGTGGTCATCCTCTCCTGAATCTGGAGGCGCTTGGCAAAGATTTCCACCACCCGCGCCAGCTTGCTGGCGCCGACCACGCGCCCGCTGGCATTGGGCAGATAGCCGACATGAACCACCCCGTAGAAGGGCAAAAGGTGATGCTCGCACATGGAGTGGAAGGGAATATCCCGGAGGATTACCATCTCGCGGTGGCCTTCCTCAAAGCCGACGGTTAGCGCTTCCTTGGGGTTCATGTCCTGCCCCATAAAAAGCTCGGCGTACATCTCGGCTACCCGCCTGGGGGTATCCTTTAAGCCTTCCCGATTGGGGTCTTCGCCCACCGCCTTGATGATTGAGGTTACTGCCGATTTAATCTCTGCCTGGTTAATCACTCTCGCCCTCCTTTGCTATGTCAAGTCCTAAGCCAAGCCTAAAGCCTTCTCCACGGCGTCCAGGTCTGCCGGCAGCTCCAGGAACGGTTCGGCGCCTTTTAAGGCCGTTTCCGTATCCTTGAGGCCGGTGCCGGTTACCACGCAGACCACCCGGCTCCGGGAAAAGTCCATCCCCTGCCGGCGGCGCTTGAGCAGGCCTGCCAGTGATGCCGCCGACGCCGGCTCGCCGAAGACGCCGGCTTTAGCTGCCATCAGCTTTTGCGCCGACAGAATCTCTTTATCGCTGACCATGCTGATAATGCCGCCGGATTCGTCCCGGGCCGCCTCCGCCTTTTTCCAGCTGGCCGGGTTGCCGATTCTTATCGCCGAGGCTACCGTTTCCGGCTTCTCGACGACATGCCCCCGCACGATGGGGGCGGCCCCCTCCGCCTGAAAGCCCATCATCTTTGGCTTTACCTTTGCCTTGCCCGCCTCATGGTACTCCTTAAAGCCCTTCCAGTAGGCGGTTATGTTGCCGGCGTTGCCCACCGGTATAAAGAGATAGTCCGGGGCCTCACTTAAGCTATCTATAATCTCGAAGGCGGCCGTCTTCTGCCCCTCGATGCGGTTGGGGTTGAGTGAGTTGACCAGTGCAACGGGGTGCTTATCGGTCAGAGCGCGCACTATGGTCAGCGCCTGGTCGAAATTGCCGTCAATGGTCACGATTTTAGCATGATAGATAATCGCCTGAGCTATCTTTCCCAGTGCAATCTTGCCCTTGGGGATGACGATAACGCAGTCAACGCCTTTAGCGGCGGCATAAGCGGCGGCGGAAGCGCTGGTATTGCCCGTAGAGGCGCACATCAGGGCCTTGCTGCCCTCCTCAAGCGCTTTGGCTACCGCCACCACCATCCCCCGGTCCTTAAACGAGCCGGTGGGGTTGCAGCCTTCCAGCTTGAAGTAAAGCTGGGCGATGTCCAGCTCTTTTTCCAGAGCCGGTGCCCTGACCAGCGGGGTGTCCCCTTCGCCCAGGGTGAAGAGGGGTGTTTTTGGGGTGACGGGGAGGAATTCTTTGTATTTAAATAGTACGCCGGGTTTCATGGTTTTTTCTCCAAGCTACTTTGAGATTTACTTACCAACCCTCCCCCTTAATCCCCCTCCCTTACCAGGGAGGGGGAGGGGTTTTTTTCTTTAAGAGGGGCTAACGCCCCTCTAATACACCCTGTTTTGCTTTCCCTGCTCTTATAAAGCCCCAGTTTTTCAACTCTCTGGCAATTTTGATAAACGCTTCCTGCATGTTTGTTGAAGTGAATTCCCCATATACGATTTCTTTTTTATTAGTGTGTACTTGCACGCCTTTTTGAACTAATAATATAATATGGTTCCCATAAATTTGCCGAGCACTTCCCAATTCATCTGCGACATTCAACCCCATATAATATCTGCCAGTGCTCTTATCTATAGCTTTACCTTTAGTAGCCAAGATTATTGCAAAATCACCTTGTTCTTCCACCCAGTTAACATGCTTTTCTACACTCTTCCCGCCGCTTGCTCAGATTCCGCGATAAAGTAGTTTATGCCAAGTGCTTCAAGGAATTTTTTAAGGCTACTTAGTGCTTGGGTTTCTCCTTCGTGGGCAATAAAGGCTTTTGGTGGCAACCCTGCTATATTCACTGGTTCTGCTTCAAATCCCAATGTCTCATATTTTTTTATTATCGAGAGGATTTCTATCTCGATACTTCTTAGATTCTCAATATAATCATCTTGGTGGATAATCTCCGACATTAGTAGCCCCCGCATGTGTGCGCGGTGGCCAGACTTAGTAAATTTTCGGTACTCGTTGGACTCATGCCCAAATACTGCTTCTAAGACATCTTCAATCTGGTGACGCCATAATGGATATTCACTATTATTGTAGTTTAATTTTGCAAGAGTAGGTATTTCTCCTAGTCTTTCCTTAAGATACTCAATAGCCTCTTTCTTATCCATCTACCTTTCACTCCCTTCTTTAAGGGTGGGGCAAAACCCTTCCATATAAGGGTGGAGGGCGGGAATAGATATAAAACGGGGTGGGGCTACTCCTCTACCCTTATAAAGTTCCCTATCTCCTTAACCGAATCCATACGCTCCAGTTTCTTTAATGCCCGCTGCATTTCGGCCTCTTTGGCGGGGTGGGTCATAATGACAATCTCCGCCGTCTGCGCCACCGGGTCAACCGCCTTCTGGATAACCGAGGAGATGCTGATGCGGTGGTCGCCTAAGACCTTGGACACCTGAGCCAGCACGCCGGGCTGGTCAGCGGCATTGAGCCTCAAATAATAGCCCGTCTCCAGCTGCGCCATCGGCCTGATGGCCTTACCCGGCTCCAACCTCCAGTTGGCCCGGGTGCCGCTGCCGATAACGATATCGCGTGCGGCCTTGACGACATCGGCGACCACGGCGCTGCTGGTTGGCGCTGCCCCGGCACCTTCACCGTAAAAGAGCACCCTGCCCACCAGGTCGCCCTCAACCAGGATGGCGTTATAGACGCCGTCAACCTCGGCCAGCAGTGAATCTTCGGGGATAAACACGGGGTGGACCCGCACCTCAACCAGGCTATTGCGCTCCTTGGCGATGGCCAGCAGCTTGATGGCATAGCCAAGCTCGCGGGCATATTTGAAGTCGCGGCTGCTCAGGCGGGAAATGCCCTCGCAGTGGATATCCCGGGGGCGCACCTGAATATGAAAAGCCAGTGAAGCCAGAATGGCCAGCTTATAGGTGGAATCTATCCCCTCTATATCGTTTTTGGGGTCGGCCTCGGCATAGCCCAGCTCCTGGGCAGACTTCAGCGCCAAGGGGAAATCTATGCCCTCGCTGGCCATGCGGGTGAGGATATAGTTGGTGGTGCCGTTGATTATGGCATAGATGCCGCTTATCTTGTTGGCCACCAGGTCCTGCTGGAAGGGGGCAATAAGAGGAATGCCGCCGCCGACACTGGCCTCATAGTGCAGGCCGACGCCGTGCTCCTGCGCCAGTGCAAACAGCTCCGCTCCGTGCTTGGCGATGACCTCCTTGTTGGAGGTAACCACGTGCCTCCCGCCGGCGAGCGCCCTCTTCAGGTAATCTAAAGCCGGCTCCTCACCACCGATAGCCTCGACCACGATTTCCATATCAGGCTGGGTAAAGAACTCCTCGTCGTTGGTGGTGAAAAGCTGGGAGCCAAGCTCTTTAGCCTGCGGACGGGACAGGTCTGATTCCAGGACCTTTATCTTCCTCAGGATAAGAGGGTAGCCGACCTGCTCCGATAAAGCCTTTGCCTTGCCGGTCAGAACCCTGGCCACGCCACCGGCGACCACCCCCAGCCCTATTAAACCAACTCCGATACTATCTTTATTCACCGCTTTAGCCCTCCCAGGCGCGCAAAACCGCCCAGTTTATCTTCTCCTCGTCCATAAAACTTTCCACCGTGTAATCCGGGTCATCCGGCAGCCCCTCCACCCACTGGCTCAAGGCATCACTCTTCAGGATATCCCTGTCTTCCTCCTCAAGCGGCCGGTCATCGTCAGCATCGGCAACCTTAATAAGCCAGTAGCCGCCCTCGGTAACAACTGCCTCATCTTTTATCGGCTGGCTTAAGCTTCCCAATTCCAACTCGGGGTCAAAGATAAATTCGTCAAAGGCTTCGCCAAACCGCCCCCTGGCGTCTATCTCAAGCTCCCCGCCGTTTTCCCTGGACTCGCCGTGCTGTGAGAACTCCGCAGCCAGGGCGGCAAAGTCCTCGCCGCCTTCCAGCCTGGCCCTGATTTCGTTGGCCTCCTCTTCACTGCCCAGGAGTATTACCTTGAGCTGGGCATGCTCTACCTCCTCATCAATAAACTCCGCCTTAACCAGCCAGTAGCCCAGAGCCTTAACCTTGATCTCTTCATATATCGGCTGGCCTAATACCCCTACCTCGGCGCCAAAGGCGCTATCCACCAGGACGGTGCTGCCTATAAGCCGGGACAGTATTTCCCGCGGATGCCAGCCAAGGTCACCTTCCTGTGATTTGCAGTAGTTATCCAGACAGAGCTCGGCGGTCAGCTCGCTAAATAGCTCGCCGCTTTCCAGCCGCTCTCTGACCTCGCTGGCCTGGCTCCGGCTTTCCAGGAACATGGCCATTATATGCCTCTGTTCGGCAGACTGCGGCACCTGCTGGTCAAAGTACTCGGCGAGCATTTTCTCCTGCAGCATCTGTGACATGAACGTAGCTCTAATCACATTGCGATATTCCTTGAGCATTGAGGGGTCATAGTCGGCCAGCTCCTCGTCCATTCTGGCCTCAACCTCCTCGTCGCTGACACTGATGCCCAGCGCCAGAGCCTCCTGTCTTACCAGCTCGCTGGTCTGTATGGCCGTAACCGTCATTGGAGCCAGATAGGACACCTGCGATAGGTCCATCTCGATGCCATAACTTTCCAGTCCGAGCATCTGGTATTTGAGCGTCTTTACGTAGTAATCCATATTAAACTCGGTATCGTTGACCCTGATTACCGTTTCATGCAGCGGTTTAACATCGGGGACATACCAGCCGAAATAAACCCCAGCGCCAATCACGACTAACACCGCCACGATGATTAAAATACCCGCGCCGAAGATAATGCGTTGTCTTCTCTGATGCTTCTTAAAGCGTGAAAGCTGGCGTTTGGTTAATGCCCGCTTTGGTTTTTCTAGGTGCTTCTTTTTCTTGGCCAAATCTCCACCTCTAAAATCTTAGTGCTTTATTATAGTGCTATATATTTATAACCTAAAAGCGCAATCTTTTCAATGAGGGGGGTCTTCTTCCCACCCTCCCACCCTACAGAAGTGATACTTCTATCAGTTTTCTCTTGAGGGGGATAAGGGGAATCTACCTCTCCCCCTGGGGGATGGGGCAAGAAAGGGCTTTAGCCCGTTACCTTAAAGGGCGGCGGGCGGGAAAAGATATAAAACGGGGGTGGGGAGAAGGGGATAATTTTCCCACCAAAAAAGGGGTGGGGTAAGAGAGTATTAGAGGCGAAGCCATGAATTTAGGGGGTTTAAGGGGGACGAAGTCCCCCTTTTCTATATATAATTCCCCCTCTCCAAGAGTGGAGAGGGGGATAAAGGGGGTGAGGTTGATAAAATAAAATTTTATTGCTAAAGAAAAACTAATTATGCTAGTATGTTGGGGCGGGGTGTAGCGCAGCCTGGTAGCGCACCTGAATGGGGTTCAGGTGGTCGCCGGTTCGAATCCGGCCACCCCGACCATAGAAATTACAGGGGGTACAGCTTAAAAATGCTGTGCCTTTTTTGTTTTGCCCGCTGAGGCGGGGGAGGGGGCTAAGTTAGTTCCGGTCACTGAAAATTATGAGGAAAGGCAGACTCTTTTACAATTTCTGAAATATCTTTAATAATCAGCTTCTCTTCTATTCCCTCGTCCTTTATCGCTTCACCAAGCATTACGGCACATGTAGGGCAGGCTACCGCTAAGACGTTAGCGCCGGTCTTATAGGCTTCTCTCACTCTAATTCTTGACGGGCTATTTTCGCCGCCACCAGAGAAATCGGTGTAGAAATTGCCGCTACCTCCACCGCAGCAGAAGGCATTCTCACGGTTCCTTTCCATTTCTACCAGATCAACCCCTGGGATTGCCTTTAGTATTTCACGCGGCGCTTCATATTCACCGGCGTGTCTCCCCAGAAAACAGGGGTCATGATAGGTTACCCTCATATTGAGCTTTGAGGTTGATTTTAGTTTTCCCTCTTTAATAAGGTCACGAAGCATCTTGGTGTAGTGAAATACTTCAAATCCAGCGGGGTATTCGTTTCGGAAAACATTATATGAATGAGGGGAAAGCGTTATAATCTTCTTCACTCCAGCCTTTTCGAAAAGCCCGGCGTTCCTGTCTCTTAGCATCTGGAAGATACGGCTCTCGCCGAGTATATGAATTTCATTGCCATCGCACTCTTCGGCAGAACCTAAGATGCCAAAAGAAATACCAGCTGTAAGCAATAGTTCGCCGAGTGCTTTGGCGGCTCTTTGTCCCTTCTCATCAAAAGAACCAACACAGCCAACATAAAAGAGGAATTCCTGCCCGGTGTAAGGCTCTATCTTCATGGCCTCAGCCCATCTACCCCGGTTTTCCCTGAGTTCCCGGTAGGGATTACCGTAAGCTTCAATATTGCGGAAAAAACGGGCTACCCCGGGCATAACCAGCCCGTTGGCCACCGCCTCTTCCCTGGCCGCTATTATTATATTGACAATATCATTGTTGAAGGGGAACTTGCAGCTCTGAACACAATTATTGCATGTCGTACAGGAATACAGTATTTTCCCCAGTGATTCAGACCACTTGATTTCTCCCTCCATCCAGGCTCGTATGAGCCACATCAGACCGCCCGGTGAATAGGTTTTCAGGCGGAATCTATTGTAAATGGGGCAGTTAAACTCCGAGTAATCTACGGTTAGCTGGCAGTATCCGCAGCCAAAACATCTATGAATTATTTCCTTATAATCTTGCAGAGAAATTTAGGCCACCTCCCAGTTTCCTGGATTCATAATATCGTTTGGGTCCAGCATTTTCTTTATTCTGTCTATCAATTGACACGTGTTGGCGTCCATCTTTTCCAGAATTAGTTTCTGCGCCGACAGTTCCGGCTTCCAGACCACCCCACCCAGCTCCAGGGTTAGCCGGTTGGTATCATCCAGAGCCCCTCTGGCTCTCTCCGCTTCATCCTCGTAGGCGCGGTTAAAGGGGTAGGAGTAGGCGAGCATAACGCTATGGCCATTAGGCAGGAGTTGTATGCCGAGTTGATACATCAGGTCGTATTTATGGGCAATTTCAATCCCGCTCTGCCAGGCTTGCGGTATTACCTCTATGGGCAGTATGGCTCCGGTGTATTCAAAGCCGCCGCCTTTCCTGAAATCAGCGGCGGTGGCGGCAAACGGAGGCACACCCAGAAACCTTTCCCGCAGCTGGGTCAGCGCCGGTTCTTCGTTTACCGGCGACACCTTATCCCGGTGTTTCTGGAAAATCCGGTTGTGCAGTTCCTTTTTGGTTTCAAACTCCGCCTCCGATTCCCCGGAAACAACTATTATATAAAATATTTGCTGTGCCCACTTCGGCTTCTCCTGAGTGATAATGAAACAGTTCTCCAGAAGATTAATCTGGCTGAGCTCAGCTATAATCCCCGGAATCAGTTCAGCGCTATCGGAAACGAACAGCAGGAGGTCCCTGAAGGCGGGCTTGGGGAAGAGCTGAATTGATATCTTGGTGACGATACCGGTCGTTCCCAGCCAGCCCAGAAAGAGACCCATAAGGTCAGGGAGGGGGTCCCGGCTGAACCAGTAGGGACTTACCGAGCAAGAGCCCAGTTTGCATACCTCGCCGGTGGGCAAAACTATCTCCATGCCGTTGACCATCTGCGAGTTAACACCGTATCTCGGCGTGAGATGGCCGTGTCCGTGAATCAGTATGTTGCCAGCTACAGTGGCGGTGGGGGGTGACTCGGGGGTTGAGTGCTGGAGGTGGGAATGATTCTTCTCAAGGTAGGCTCTCAAGACCGCCTGGGTGACGCCGGCTTCAATTACGGCGTAACGGCTGGCTTCGTTTACCTCAATTATTCTGTTCATCCTTTTCATATCCATTACCATGCCACCCTTGAGCGGAACGGTCAGTGCCGACAAAGTCAGCCCTGCCCCCATTGGTGTAATGGCCAGCTTTTCCCGGTTGGCCAGCATAATTATCTGCTGCACTTCTGTCACTGTTCCGGGCATGACAACGTAATCGGCTCTACGCGGCTTCTGTGCCCCCGGGTCGCGGGAATATAGATATAATTCTTCGGGGCGGTTTGACACGTAGTCTTCACCAACAATTTCAGCCAACTGGCTCAGGAGTTCTTCTTTCATAGATGCCTGCATTCTATCACACTGCAGTCGGCTGTTACAGGATTTGGTTCATGAAAGCATATCTTTCCGAAATCCCAGAATCTCGTCGATAGGCTAACTTTGTTTTATCCTCTTCACATTGTGGGCAACTTGCTAAAAAGGAACACTCCAGCCCACTACCCAAAGGTCGTTGGTTCGAATCCAACCCCCGCTACCAAAAGAAGATGAGGCAAGCTAAATAGGGCTTGCCTTTAGTTTTGCTTCTGAAGCAAGAATACCGGTAACTCTAACTTAAAAGGTGGTATCCCTTTTGAGGGCAGGTCAATTCACCTTCATATATTGATACTTCTAAAGACTAAACTCAAAGTACAAATATGTTAAATAACACTGTAGGAGAAGGGGCATGAAATACCGAGTTCACCGATTAGATGTCCGTATGACGAGGGACCAGGTCAGGCTAGAGCAATTCCTGAATAACTTGGATGGTGAGGTCATAGCGATAATCCCGAACATTACTGTTCAGGTTCCTACTTACTGGATCCACAAGGTGGATTTCCTCCTCATCGTAGAGAAAGTAAGCTAGTAAGTCCAAGGGATTTGAGCAAGAACTGATAAGACTGAGGTCGTTGGTTCGAATCCAACCCCCGCTACCAAATATAAAATGGGGCGAGATAAAGTCTCGGCCCCTCTCTTCTTGACCTCTATGGCTATACAAAAGCCTCTTTTGTGACCCAAGCAACAATTCAAGCTATTGTGCAAAGTAGAGAGGAAATATATCAAGCAAAAAGGCGGGATGCCACTTGCCCGATTACAGCTGAGGCTACCCACACGGGAGGGGGGAGAAATACATTTAAACCAGTTGGAAAGAAGCTTAAAACCACTGGTACCTCAGTTTCCCCTGGCAGAGCCCGCCCACCACGAAATCTTAGTAACGCCCTACTGCCTCTTGAAGTTCCTTCAAGTAAGCGCAGGATATTTACTCCTTTTGTATATTTATATACATCGTAGTACGGCAGGGGGCAAGTTTCAAGAGTAAATTTTCTATGATGTCATAGATATTAGTTAGAAAGCGGAGTTGTTTCACCTGCGGGGAAGGCATCGGTTGGCACCGAAAATGTTTCCTTGGCTAAAGCAATAAACTTATTAGCGACTGGGGGTAAAATAACATCCCTGCGGACAAGAACCTCTACTCCCACCTGTATATCATCAACAAGGTGCAGTATCTTCAGCCGGCCCTCAGAGACCTCTTTTTCTACGTTCCTCATACAGTAGAAACTTATGCCATTCCCATCCTCCACCAGGCTCCTGCCCCATTCTATGCTATCCACTTCCACAGCTATAAGTGATGACGTTTTAAACCCCTCAGCCTTAAGCTTTTCAAAAATAATCTGCCGCGTAGCTGATGTTTCCGGCCCTAATATCAAAGGATAATCACAGAGGTCAGCCAACTCTATTTGCTCCTTCTGAGAAATAGGGCTGGATGGGGAAGCAACAAGCGCCATCTTTTCCGCCTCCGAGAGAGCTATGCACCTCAATTCAGGATTGGCATAGCCCCGGCTTACCACAATACCAAGGTCAAGCTGGGAATTCAAAACATCCTCAATGATTTTGGCGGAAGGGGCGTTTTCAACGATGAGCTTTACATGGGGGTAGATCTCTCTGAATTTAGCGGCTGTTGAGGAGAAGCTGGAGCTGAAGGTGAGGGATATGCCAACACGGAGGCGGGCCTCTTTCAGGTCCTCAACAAACCTTTCGGCGTTAATCAGCTGCTGGTAGATTTGCTTGGAGTATTCAAAGAAACCTTCCCCGGCGTGAGTAAGGAAAAGCTTTTTCCTCTTTACCTCTAAAAGCTTGGCGCCGACAGACTTCTCAAGGGACTTAATATGGTAGGTTACGGTTGGTTGGGACAGGAATAGCTTCTCGGCAGCGGCTGTTATGCTTTTTTCACTGGCAACAAAATAGAAGACGACGAGGTTATAAACATCCAGCTTTGGGGTACGCATTACGATTTCTCTACTCTGCTTTACTCCAAGTCTTTTTACCTGCTCTAGCAAGGTGCTAATTTTAGAATTTGGGGCCAGTACAAATTAGTCGCCCGTTTCACAGGGTAAAATCTATAATATCATAGAAAACTTGCTCTTGCAACTCGCCCCCTGCAGTACTACGATGTATATAAATAATCCAGCCTTGTAATTTCACCCTTGGGAGAGCAATTACAATGTTATAACGAAGAGGAGGGGTAAAATATGTGAGATTTTATGGTATCAAAATCTAAAGAAGGAGTTTTTATACAATGAACAAGAAGTTACTGTTAATCCCGTTAGCATTGTTGTTAGCCATCAGCCTGGTTGCTATCGGCTGTCCGGCAACGCCAACGACACCGCCAACGACACCGCCAACGACAACGCCGCCAACAGAGCCAACCACACCACCCCCCGACGACATAGATACCAGAGATAGCATCGTTATTGGTCAGGCTGTCTCCCTCTCAGGTCCAAATTATGTTATTCACGCCTCGGGAGCTATGGTACCCCAGACGTTGTGGGTTGAGCAGGTCAATGCCGAAGGCGGGATATACGTGGAAGAGTATGGCAAGAAGTTACCCATAGAGTGGATCCAGTATGATGATAAAAGTGACCACGGCACCATGGTGAAACTACTGGAAAAATTGATTTTAGAAGACAAGGTTGACTTTATCTTCCCGCCCTGTAGCACCTCCTGGCTTTTTGCTGCTGCTCCTATAGCCAATAAGTATGAGTATGTAATGTTGGGAGCCGAGGGTGGTGCGGAGAGCCTTGAGGAACTAGTTCAAGATCTGCCCTACGTCTTCTTAGTCTTGAATTATTCCAACACCCAGATACCAGTTTTGGCTGACCAGTTTGTGGAGTGGGGTGTGAAGACAGTGGCAATAAACTTCCTCGAGGACCTCCACGGCGTAGAGTACTCAAATAGGGCATTGTCAGAACTTACAAAGAGGGGAATTGAGGTACCTGTGATCAAGAGCCATCCCTTTGAGATTCAGGACATGTCGCCAATAATAAAGGCGGCTCAGGATGCTAACGTCGATGCCTTTTGCAATATGACCTATCCCGGTCAGAACATCCTTGTTACCGCTCAGGCAATTGAGCTTGGCTATAACCCAAAGGTTTTCTTCGGGACCGTTGGGCCCTTTGCCCTCTGGTTTAGAGATATTTTCACCGCTCCTACGATAGAGGGACTGATTGGTGGTGGTGCCTGGAACAAGAAGTCTTCTCCCGCAGCCGCCGAGTTCTATGATGCCAGTATGGACCGCTTTGGTGAAGGCGGAATCGATATGTGGGGAAATCTATACTATTGGGCTTCGCTGCAGTTCTTCCAGCAGGCTATCGAGAAGGCAGGGACCCTTGACCAGAAAGTGATAAGGGATATAATAGCTACAGAAACATTCGATACCTGTCTGGGGCCAACCTGGTTTGATGAGAAACAACGCTTGGCAGAGGAATGTCATCCTGGAGAGATTGGTCAGTGGATAAACGGTGAGTGGGAGGTCATCTTACCTAAGGATAAGGCTACCGCAGAGCCTATCTATCCCAAGCCGCCGTGGCCAACACCATAGACATTGAGTTTGGGAGTTTAGTGTTAATAGTAAGCAGGCTGTATAGAAAGGCTTATTTACGAGAGAGATAACTGCTGATTATTGTGGTGTGCCTTTCTATACAGCCTGCAGCCATAATTACCAAAGCTAGGAAGCTATCATTCTGATGGTGATAATTCTAAACATATCCCAACATAGTGATTGCTGGTTTAAACATCAAAGTAGAACTAATCCCATTTAATTCAGGAGGTTAATGTGAATTCAATCAAGAGGGACCTATCCATATTTGACAAGTTCAATTTTGAAAGGCAGCCGGTAGCAGTCAAGTATATGCTCAAGAAACCGGAGGGCATTGCGAGGTTAAAGAAGCCTATAGCCTTTTGCGAGATGCTGAGGGAAGCCCAAGCGGGGAGCCCTTTTTACGCCGGGAAAGAAGATTTCGAATGCGTCGGTCCGTTCCTGTTAGGTATGGTGGAGCCGGGTGCGCTTTTCGAGAGCGGGCAAGTGGGAGCCAGATTGGGAGTCTTTGAGGAACCGCGTACTAATGGAAGACTTTATCAGTACGTTCCAATGCTACATAAAAATACTGTCAATTATGCTGCCTTTTCTCCGTTAGACAAATTAACATTTAATCCGGATGTATTAGTTGTTAGCGCTAATTCTAACCAGGCAGAAATAATACTGAGAGCAGCGAGCTATGTGACCGGGAAAATGTGGCATAGTAAACTAACAGCAGTTATGGGATGTTCATGGATATTCATTCATCCATATGTAAGCGGCGAATTAAATTACCACGTCACCAATCTTGTTCATGGTATGAGAGGAAGACAAGTTCTACCTGATGGTGTGTTTGTTATATCCATCCCATTCAACTTGCTTGCCGAGATAACAGAAAATTTACGTCATATTGAGTGGGTACTTCCAGAGTTCACTAACGATAGAGACACAAATGCCCGCCATTTTGTCGAATTAATTCAAACATTAGAAAAGGAATCTCAGGACGCGTAAAAAGCACGCGAAGTAAAGAAGTGCAAATAGAGGCAAAGTAGCCTATAAAAGGAAATTATCACCGTGATTAAGATAATCCTGGACGTAGTGGTTGCCGGTTTGCTGATGGGCGGCATCTATGCCCTAATCGCTGTGGGGTTCAGCCTACAGTATGGTGTTGCCCGGGTGCTGAACATAGCCCATGGCGAATTTATTATGATCGGGGCTTTCATCACCTGGACGATGTATACCGTCTTTGGCATTAACCCGCTGGTTTCCCTTGCCATTGTCGGTCCTATTATATTTATAATAGGTTTTCTACTTCATAAGGTTCTGTTCGCCCGTCTTAGAATCTCGTCACCCTCGCCAGCCGCCTACGAGGGTAAGTCCCTGTTAGCCGCTTTTGGTCTCCTATACATCATTCAAAACGTGGCCATATTAATATGGGGCGCCGAAGTAAAGGGGTACTCTTACCTAACCTCTTCGTTCAGTTTATGGGGAGCGGTATTTGCCACCAATCGCTTGGTAGCCACTTTGCTTGCTATAGGCATAGGTTTAGCCTTTTATCTCTTTTTAGCCCGTGCCCGCATTGGAAAAGCAATCCGGGCAGCGGCCCAGGACCCGGCAACTGCTAGCCTCATGGGGGTAAACATTAACCTGGTGCTGGCTTTATGCTTTGGCCTTGGTGCTTTGTTGGCTGGTTTTGGCGGCTCGCTTATAAGCATGATGTACAGTATTCAACCAGCTATGGGTTTCCAATATACCATAATTGCCATCATCGTAGTCGTCTTAGGTGGGTTGGGTAGTATCCTTGGCAGCTTTATCGGGGGTTTTATACTGGGTCTCGTTGGCAGCATAGTAGCTTATTGGCAGCCAGCCTTATCACTGGTTGCCTACTATGTGATCTTCATACTTCTGCTCCTGATAAGGCCAGCAGGCATTATGGGGAAGTAGAAAGATGAATAGTTTAAGAGTTACTCCTAAAAGTTTCTTGTCGCCGGGGATATTTCTTTTAATCTTAGTCCTACTGGCTGCTTCACCTCTCTATGTTTCCCCTTATACCATCGTACTACTGACCACCATCTTCATGTTTGTTATCCTTACGGTAAGCTGGGCTATATTTTCCGGGCCTACCGGTTACATCTCACTGGCGCCGGCGGCATTCTTTGGGGTCGGCATATATATTACAGCTATGCTGGGGAAAGAATTACCCCTGCTCGTCGTTGTCGGTATTGGGGGGCTTGCCAGTTTTGTGCTTGCCCTTATCATTGGCGCTTTGACTCTGAGGCTGAGGGGCATATATTTTGCTATATTGACCTTCGGACTCGTTGAGCTCATCAGGCATTTTCTCCTGTTTTGGGAGACTAATATAACCGGCACGCGTGGCAGAATAGTTGTCCTGGTAGAGAACGACGTTATTTTTTACATCATGCTGGCTATTCTTGTGTTGTTAATGCTTACTACCTATTTTCTCCGACGCTCTAAATTTGGTTTAGCCCTGCAGAGTATCGGTGAGAATGAGGAGGCTGCGGCCCACCGGGGCATTAATGTTACCATGGTCAAGGTTATCGTCTTTGCCATCAGCGCTATTTTCATGGGGGCAGCCGGGGCAATCATGGCGACAAAATGGACATATATCGACCCATATATAGCCTTTAATCCGCTCTTTTCCTTCCTGCCGGCTCTAATGGCTATCTTCGGCGGTATGGGGCAGCTTTATGGTCCGGTAATAGGTGCCGTTATCTTTACCTACCTGGAGGAAGTGCTAACAACCAGGTTCCCCTATTACTATATGCTCATTTTCGGGGTCGTACTGGTGGTAGCTATACTATACCTGCCCAACGGACTGGTAGGATTGCTACCAAGGTTGTGGAGACGAAGGTGGCGGAAAGGAGGTTCGGCGAAGCAAAATGCAAGTACTTGAAGGTGAAAAGGTAACCAAGTATTTCGGGGGTCTGGCCGCGGTATCAAATGTCGACTTCCAAGTTGACCAGGGCGAAATATTCGGTCTTATTGGCCCCAACCGGAGACAGCCGAGGCTATGGAGTTAATAACCAATATCAGGGCTAAGGGGATTACCATTTTTATGATTGAACACGTCATGAAAGCCATTATGGGCGTGTGTGACCGAATTATGGTACTCCATCACGGCGAGAAGATTTATCAAACATTCCCCATATTAAAAGAAAGAGCCGGGCAGTTAGCCAGAACATTAAGCGGTGGCGAACAGCAAATGCTGGCTATGGGTCGAGGTTTAATGTCCAAGCCCAAACTATGCATGTTTGATGAGCC
>JAUVYB010000031.1 GCA_030603275.1 Deltaproteobacteria bacterium
TTGAAAATAATAGTCCCCTGCCCCTTCACGCAGGTGTTGGGTATAAAGGGTATCGGGTACCCATATAAAAAATAAACCCTAACGAGGGGGGGGGGTTGGGAAGGAAAAGACGGGTTGAAAACGGGGGGATTGCCGTCTACAATGGCACTAACCTTTTACAAGGAGAATAAAATGAAGCAGATATGGGCACCCTGGCGCATAAGGTATATTCAGACGGCAAAAGCCGGAGCCGAGGGGTGCTTCCTGTGTGAAAAACCCAAGGAAAATAACGATGTGGCTAACTACATCCTTTACCGGGGGGAGAAAAACTTTATTATCCTCAACAGCTACCCCTATAACCCGGGTCACCTGATGGTGGTCCCTTACCGCCATGTGGCCAGCCCGGAAGAGCTGACCGAAGAGGAGCGGCACGAGCACTTTGAACTGGTCAGCCGTAGTGTTAAAGTGCTCAAGGAGGCATTAAATCCCGGCGGCTTTAATATCGGCATGAATCTGGGCAAGGTAGCCGGCGCTGGTGTAGCCGACCATATCCACACTCATATCGTGCCGAGGTGGGTGGGGGATAGCAACTTTATGCCGGTGGTAGCTGACGTGCGGGTGATACCGGAAGCCCTGGCTGAGACCTATGACAAGCTTAAGGGTAAGTTTTAGGCCGGGGTAAAAGGGGTATTGACAGGCGGGCTGCGGCGGCTAGGATAAGGCACAAGCTAGACTAAAGCCAGGGTGTAAGGCTTACCCCGGTGGGCTTCTGAACTTTGCTTTCAGCTCTTCTATCTGCCGTCTCTGTTCCTCTTCCTGACGGTGTTGTTCCTGTAGCTCTTTCAGTTGTTCATCATTGATGGGCTCAAAAGACTTGACCTCGTTGTTTTCTATCTGGATGGAGAAGAGCTCCCGGCATTTCCAGCAGCGATACGGACCGCGGTAGGTCGGCTCGAGCAGAGACTGGCTGCCCTCGGTGCCACAGCTTGGGCATTTTATGGTTATCATCATGGCGGCACCTCCTTTACTAAATAGCTGGCGCCCCCAAGGGAATTCGAATCCCTGTTGACGGCTTGAAAGGCCGCTGTCCTAGTCCTCTAGACGATGGGGGCGTTATGCCCAAGTATAGCAAAGACGACCCCGGCTGACAATGTAATGTGCTAAAATATTCAAGATGGATGGCACTGACCGGGATAAAGTGGAGGCGAGGGGGGGCTGGGTAAGAAACAGGCTTCTTCCCGTACTGGGCCTGGCCCTGGTTATCGGCATTGTCATCGGCGTCTTTTTATTTTACCGGAGTAACCCGGAGATTTTTGAGGCTGAGGCACTGAAAGTCTGGGGCTATCCTGGCGTCTTCCTGATAAGCGTACTCCTGAACGCCACCATAGTCCTGCCCGCCGGTAATTTCCTGATGCTGGCTACTATGGGCGCCATCCTGCCCTCGGCTACCCTGGTGGGGCTGGCGGGGGGATTGGGGGCGGCTGTCGGCGAGCTGACCGGCTATGCCGCCGGCTACAGCGGGCAGGCTATAATTTCCCGGCAGAGGGTCTATACCCGGCTTAAGGGGTGGGTGCAGAGGTGGGGGATGTTGGCCATCTTTATCCTATCGCTGATGCCGCTGGTCTTTGATTTGGCCGGAATAGCCGCCGGGGTGGTACGCTTCCCCTTATGGAAATTCCTCCTCGCCTGCTGGCTGGGGAGAACCATTTTATACCTGGTTATCGCCTGGGGCGGTGCTCTGGGTTGGGAGGCGCTGCTGAATTTCCTCGGTTAGCCGGCTCCTTGATTCTAAAGAGCAGCACCGAGCCGGCGATAAAGTAGACGAGGCAGGCCGCCAGCATGACCTGGTAGCCCAGTCCATGGCTGTAGGCATTTAAGGGGTCTATGGCTATGCCGATAAGGCGGGCCAGGGCGGCCCCGCCGGCGGTAGCCAGATTGGTCAGCCCCAGGTATCTGGCTTCTTCGCCTTTGGGTACTAAATCGGTGGCCAGCGCCCAGTTGCTGCTGAAGAAGGCCCCGCCGGAAACTCCCAGCAGTGCCCCGGAGAGCATCAGGGCGCCGTAGTTATGGATTAGAAGCAACAGCAGGATGCCCAGGGCGCCCAGCAGGCCGGAGGCGATGATTACCGGGCGGCGGCCTATTCTATCCGACAGCCAGCCGGCGGGATAAACCGACCCTATCAGGCAGATGCCCACCACTATCAGCAGGTTGCCGGTGACTTGGGCGGGGTTGGTTATCCCCACCACATCCATCAGAAAGTACAGGGCGAAGGTCTGCAGGGTGGCCACCGCCATGATGAGAAGCAGGCGGGATACCAGAAAGGTGACGAAACCGGGGCTGGCTTTGACATCAATCTTAAAGCTTTTGTAAAGCGTCGGCAGCAGGGGGGGTGGGGAGCCGCCCGTCCACGGCCGCTCCTTAACCATGAAGATGGTGGCCAGCAGGCCGCCGAGCAGGACAACATCGAGCAGTGACAGGGACGACCACAGCCAGAGACTGCCCTCACCGGCGAAGTAGCGGCCCATGAAGTGGGCCAGCAGGCGCACCATGACGAGCCCGCCGGTTATCTCCAGCAGACCTTTTACCCCGGAGGCTACCCCCCGCTTCTTCCCCGGCACCAGGTCGGGAATAAAGGCCTGAAACGGGCCCTGAGCCGTGTTGCTGCTAATCTGGAGCAGGCAGTAAACAATGAGCAGGGTAATAAAGCTATTGGCCAGCCCTATTCCGGGGAGGAGGATGATGACCAGGGCCGTGCCCGCCAGGATGTAGGGCCGGCGGCGTCCCCAGCTGAAGCCCCAGCGGTCGCTGATGGCACCGGCGATGGGCTGAACCAGCATGGCCAGAATCAGGCCGGCAAAAGTAAGCAGGCCGAGGTAGGTATTTTTCTGTGATTCGGCGACAAAGTCGAGCAGGCGCAGCGGCAGGACAAAGGTGTGCAGGCTGCTCCACATGGCGGTAAGGGCAAAGCCGAAGATGGTAATCTTGATGTAATCGATGCGGTGGAAGGCGCTGTTATTGCTCACTATCTTACCCTTCCAGCATAGCAGAGCCAGAGTTAAGTGGCAATTTTAAAGCTGGTTTTAGATTTCGTTTTGCTACCCACCCTACAGAAGTGATACTTCTATCAATTTCTTTTTAGGAGGAGAGGGAAAGGGGGGTTTTCACCTATAAAACTATAGGGGAACGCCGCTTTTGTCCTGCCGCAGGGGTTGTGGTATAATTTTTGCGGTTATTTGTATGTTAGGAGGGAAAAATGCCAGGAATATTTTGGGTTGTGCCGGCCGCTGGAGTAATCTCTGTTATCTTCGCTGTTTTATTAGCTAGGAATGTGCTTAAACGTCCTACGGGCACTCCCAAAATGAAAGAGATTGGCGATATTATCTTTCAAGCCGCCTGGGTTTTCCTGAAGCGCCAGTACACCACCATCGCTATCTACTCGGTGGCTGTAGCCATAATTATCGGGGTGCTGGTGGGGTTGCTGGGCGGCACCGAGGTGGAAGGACTAAGCCAATTTGATATCGGCTGGCGCACCGGTGTCGCCTTCCTGGTGGGGGCTGTATGCTCCGGGGTGGCCGGTTTCATCGGCATGTACATTGCCGTGAAGTCTAACGTCCGCTGTGCCGCCGCTGCCCAGAAGAGCCTCACCGAGGCGGTCAATGTGGCCCTGCGCGGCGGCGCCGTCTCCGGTTTCCTTATCACCGCCCTGAGCCTCATCGGCGTCACCGTTATCTTCTTCGCCTACGGCGGCGCTACCAATCCGCAAATTGCGCCGCACCTTATCGTCGGTTTTGGCTTCGGCGCCAGCTTCGTCGCCCTTTTTGCCCAGCTGGGCGGCGGTATCTTTACCAAAGCCGCCGATGTGGGGGCCGACCTGGTGGGTAAGATTGAGGCCGGTATACCCGAGGACGACCCGCGTAACCCGGCGGTTATCGCCGACCTGGTCGGTGATAACGTCGGCGACTGCGCCGGCCGTGGCGCCGACCTCTTTGAATCCACCGCCGCCGAGAATATCGGCGCCATGATACTGGGTATCGCCGCTTATGCGGCTACCGGCAACATCGCCTGGATACTGTTCCCTCTCTGCGTCCGCGGCTTCGGCATGATAGCCAGCATGATAGGTATCTTCTTCGTGCGGGCTAAAGAGAACGAGAACGCCATGAAGGCCCTTAACCGCGGCTATTTCGTGGCTATCGCCCTATCGGTGGTTGGCATGGCGGTCACCGTCTACTTCATGCTGGATAACTGGTGGCTCTTCGGCGCCGGCGTTGTCGGCATTGCCGCCAGCGTGGTCATTATCTTTATCACCCAGTATTACACCGAGTCGCGCTTCAAGCCGGTGCGCGACATTGCCGAGGCCTCCAAGACCGGCCCGGCTACCAATATTATCATGGGTACGGCGGTGGGCTTCGAAACTACCCTGGCCACCGCCCTGGTTATCGGCATTTCTTTGTTGCTTTCCTTCTGGATGGGCGATATGAGCGGTGTTCACGGCGCCTTCGGCACGGCCGCGGCTACCATGGGGATGCTGATGACCTGCCCTTACGTTCTGTCTATGGATACCTTCGGCCCCATCACCGATAACGCCAACGGCATCAACGAGATGGCCGGCGCCGGACCCGAGGTGCGCAAGGTGACCGACCGCCTGGATGCCGTGGGCAACACCACCAAGGCCCTGACCAAGGGCTACGCCATGGTTTCGGCTGGTCTGGCCGCCTTCCTTCTCTTCCAGGCCTACCTGGACCGGGTTTCCTTCATCAAGTACGGCGAGAGCGGTCTGTATAATATCGTAGACATTGCCCGTATCGAGGTCTTCGTCGGCGCCCTGCTGGCGGTGATGATTGTCTATCTCTTCAGCTCCTGGGCCATCAAGGCGGTGGGCAAGACCGCCTCCAAGATTATCGAAGAAGTGCGCCGCCAGTTCCGGGCCGACCCCGGTATTCTGGCCGGTACCAGTAAGCCCGACTATGCACGGGCGGTAGATATCACCACCCGCGCGGGCTTAAGGGAAATGATTGCCCCCGGTCTGCTGGTGGTGCTGGGGCCGATTATCATCGGCGTTGTCTTCCGCTTTATCCCCGGCTATGACGCCGCCATGGCGGTGGCCGCGGTGCTGATGGTGGGCACTATCGGCGGCATTATGATGGCTTCCTATATGAACAACGGCGGCGGCGCCTGGGATAACGCCAAGAAGATGATCGAGGACGGCCAGCTTAAAGATGACGAGGGCAACGTTATTGGCAAGGGGAGCTTCGCCCATCAGGCGGCGGTGGTCGGCGACACCGTGGGCGACCCGCTTAAAGACACCGCCGGGCCTTCACTGCATGTGCTGGTCAAGCTGCTGGCCACTGTAACCCTGGTGATGTGCCCGCTGTTTGTCGTCGTATAATCAGCTAGCGATAAAATTAATCCCCCTCTTCTCTATACGGGAGGAGGGGGATTTTTGTTTTGGGTGGGTCAGGGGTAAATGGCCGGCGCCTCCAGCCCCGTCTCTTCCGGCAGGCCCAGCATCAGGTTCATGTTCTGGATAGCCTGGCCGGCCGCCCCTTTGACCAGGTTATCAATAGCGCTGATAACCACCAGTTTGCCCGTACGCTGGTCGACGGTGGGGTAGACCAGGCATAGGTTGCTGCCCCAGGTTTGCTTGGTGTGGGGTGGGGAGTCGGCTACCCGGACAAAGGGTTCGTCTTTATAGAAGTCCAGATAGAGCTTTCTAATTTCCTCTATGCCCTTTTTGCCTGAAGCCAGCGGGGCGTAGGCGGTGGTTAATATGCCCCGGGTCATGGGTATAAGATGGGGGACAAAGGTTACCGCCGGCGGCAGTTCCGGGTTAAGCAGCTTTAGCTCCTGGGTAATCTCGGGCAGGTGGCGGTGCCCCTCTAAAGCGTAGGCGCTGACATCTTCGTTGGCTTCCGAGTAGTGCGTGGTCAGGCTCAAGGTACGGCCGGCCCCGGATACGCCCGATTTGCTGTCAACAATTATATCCGGTACAACCAGTTTCGCCTTCACCGCCGGCGCCAGCGCCAGAATGGCCCCGGTGGGGTAGCAGCCGGGGTTGGCTACCAGTTGCGCCGAAGCAATTTTAGCGCGGTGCAGTTCGGGGAGCCCGTACACCGCTTGAGCCAGTAGCTGGGGGGCGGGGTGGCTAAAGCCGTACCAGCGCTGGTATTCTGAGCCGTCTTTCAGTCTGAAATCGGCGCTGATATCGACCACCTTGATACCCTTCTCCAGCAGGGGTATGATCTCTACGGCGCTCTCCTTGTGGGGCATGGCCGAAAAGACCAGTCCCACATCCCCCAGCTTGGTTTTAATGGTCAGGTCAATGCCGGCCAGGTGGGGGAAGACCTCGCTTAAGCTTTGCCCGGCGGCGCTCCGCCCGGTGACTGAAGCCAGCTCTACCTCCGGGTGCTGGTGCAGCAGTCTGGCCAGCTCGACGCCGGCATATCCGGTAACATTGATAATTCCAACCTTTATTTTATCCATCTTTCACCTGACTTTGGCTCAAAGTATATCACAAGCTTACCTCAAATTTATACTACCTTGCCCTCCCTGAGCCCGCTAAGGATAAGCCGAATCTCGGGGCCGGAGACACCGAACCGGTGCAGGGTGTGGCGGGTTATCTCCAGCCCGACCTCAAACTCGGGGCGCACTATCTCCGAGACACCGATGCCTTTGAGCAGTTCGGCATCAACATCACGGTGGACCCGGGCGACAATATCCAGCTTGGGGTTGATGCGTAGGGCGTTTCTGGTGGCCAGTTCTACACTGATGAAATCGGGGAAGGTGCAGATAAGGACACGCGCCTTATCTAGCTGGGCGTGGGCCAGTATCTCGGGGTTGCCGGCATCCCCGTAGATGCAGGGAACCTCCCTGGCGCGCAGCGCCGAGATGACCTGGGGGTCGAGGTCAATCACCAGGTAGGAAAGGTTACGCCGCTCCAGAACCCGTGCCAGGCCGCTGCCAACCCGGCCGTGGCCGCAGATAACGGCGTGCCCCGATAGCTCCCATCGCGGGCTCGGCCCGCCCGGGTCGGGGCGCCTGGCTACCAGCCGGCTAAATCTTTCTCCCTGGCTGAGGCGGCGGTAAAGGAAGGAGGCAAAGCTCAGGGCAAAGGGGGTAAGCAGCATGGTGATGATGGCGCAGGTCACGGTCAGGGAGTAAAGATAGGAGGAAATGATGCCGGCTTGAGTGCCCATCCCCGCCAGGACGAAGCTGAACTCCCCTATCTGGATGAGCCCCAGGCCGACAAATAGGGCGGTCTTGTGGCTGTAGCCAAAGAACCAGGCAACAGCCGCGCAGATAATAAATTTAGCCACAATTATAACCGCTACTGTCACCGCCACCACCGTCCCGTTGGCCATGACGAAATTGAGGTTGGCCAGCATGCCCAGGGAGACAAAGAAGAGGGCGCCGAAGATATCGCGCAGGGGGACAATATCGGCAAAAGCCTGGCGGGCAAAGGCAGACTGGCTGATTAATAAGCCGGCAATGAAAGCCCCGACCGCCGCCGATAGGCCGAAGAAGTAGGCCCCGATAGCGGCCGCTAAACACAGGGCGACTACCGTCAGCAGAAAGAGCTCGCGGGAGCGCCCCCCGGCCACCCGCCTCAGCAGCCAGGGCAGTCCCCATATACTTAAGACCAGCATCACCCCGATAAAGAGCACCGCTTTGAGGATGGCTATTCCCATGGGTAACCATAGTTCCCCGCCGGTTCCGCCTATCGCCGGCAGGATTATCATCAGCGGCACCAGGCTTAAGTCCTGCACCAGCAGAATGCCAATCATTACCTGACCGTGCCCGGAGTCAAGATCCCCCCGTTCCATAAGGGTTTTGAGCACAATCATGGTGCTGCTGAGGGCAATGAGGAAGCCAAAGAAGATGGCTTGAAACGTCTCCCAGCCCAGCAGCTTGCCCAAAGCTAAGCCCACCGCCGCCGTGAGCAGTATCTGGGCTATGCCGCCTAAAACGGCTACCTTGCCAATTCGCTTAAGTTCACTTAAGGAGAACTGAAGCCCCAGGGTGAACAGGAGCAGGATTACCCCGATGGTAGCCAGGGTATTGATTGTCTCCAGGTCGCGAACTAAGCTGAAGCCGTAGGGGCCGACAGCAATGCCCCCTACCAGATAGCCTATAATGATGGGCAGTCTCAGCCAGCGAGCCAGTATGCCTCCGGCTATAGCCACGGCTAAGACGATGATAAGGTCAAGCCCCAGTTTCTCCATAGTTACCGCCTTGCTTGATAGTAGCAGCCCGACTATCTAATTTTATTTTAACATAGAAATTCAGCCAAGAGCAGTGACCCAAACTACTTGCTAAGGGTATTAAACTGTGCTATTATCAGTCCTGCCAATTTATCAGACAGAGGTGGGAAAATGGCTAAGAAGGAACAAACGCCAAAGATTTATTTACTGGATGTTACTAACCGTGACGGAGTGCAGACCGCCAAGCTTGGCCTGTCCAAGCTTGAAAAAACCATGATAAATATCTACCTCAATGAGATGGGGATCTTCCAGTCCGAGTTCGGCTTCCCGACTACCCGGCACGAGGCCCGCTACCTGGAGGCTAACCTGGAGCTGGTGAAGATGGGGGTGCTTAAACCTATCCGTCTGGAGGGGTGGATAAGGGCTATCGTTGAGGATGTGAAGACGGCCTTCAAGTTTGTGCCCAATATCAAGCATCTTAACCTGTCTATTTCAACCTCGGAGCAGATGCTTAAGGGCAAGTTCCGGGGGAAGAAGACCGGGGACGACATCATCAAAGAGATGACCAACGCTGTTGATGCCGCCAAGGCTATGGGTGCCGAGAGCATCGGGGTTAATGCCGAGGACGGTTCAAGAACTGAACTGGGTTTTCTGGTTAAGTTCGGGCTGGCGGCTAAGGAACACGGGGCGGCCAGACTGCGCTACTGCGATACCCTGGGCTATGATAACCCGTTTACCATCTACGAAACGATGAAAGCGCTGGCGGAGAATGTGGGCATAGCTCTTGAGGTGCATTGCCACGGTGACCTGGGGATGGCGGTGGCTAATTCTCTGGCCGGGGCCAAAGGGACGGTTGACGGCGGTCAGGATGCCTATATCAATACCACCGTCAACGGCATCGGGGAAAGGGCCGGCAATGCCGACCTGGTGGCCACCGTATTGGCGATGAATAAGTCCAAGGGCTTCGCCAAGAATTATCAGCTGGGTAACCCGATCAAGCTGGCGGTGGCGGCCAAGATAGCCGAGTTCGCCAGCTATGCCTTTGACGTGGACATCCCGCTGAACCAGCCCGGCGTGGGCGCCAACGCCTTTGCCCATGCCTCCGGCATTCACGCTGACGGCGTTCTCAAAGACCCGGAAAACTATGAGCTTTACAGCTACAAGGATCTGGGGCGGGGTAAACCTAAGTTCGTGGAGACGGGCCGGGAGATTATTTCCGGCCAGTATAGCGGCATAGCCGGCTTCCGGCACCTTATGGGCAAGATGAACGTATCTTTTGGCACCAGAGAGGAAGCCGGTGATATTCTGGAGCTGGTGAGATACGCCAATGTTCAGTCGCATAAGCCTCTGGTTGAAGACGAACTGCTCTTTATTGCCAAGTACCCCCTGATTGCCCAGAAGCTGTTAACTCTTACCCCCCTGGTGCTGGAAACGATGTAACCAGGTTTATCAACGCTTCAAGGGGCTGTTTGTAACCGATAGCCTCTTTTGGTCAATAGGCAAGGCGCAGGTCACGTAAATGGCTGAGCAACCACCCGGTATGAACCTGGAGGCCATCGGTATCGTCAGGAACGACGTCAAGCAGCCGGTAAGGCACGGCTGGAGTGAAGTCGTTTCCGATATCGTCATTGATAGCCGTCTGGCCGAAGCCCTTGACGGGCTGGACGAGTTCTCTCACCTCATCGTCCTTTTCTGGATGCATCAGCTTACCCCCGGACGGAAACTGCCGCTCAAAGTCCACCCTATGGGTAAGCCGGGGCTGCCCCTGGTGGGCCGGTTCGCCACCCGTTCGCCCAGCCGCCCCAATCCGGTGGGGCAGTCTACGGTGCGGCTTCTGGAGCGCCGGGGTAACATCCTTAAAGTTAAGGGGCTTGATGCCATTGACGGCACGCCGGTAATCGATATCAAGCCCTATATCCCGGGATACGATTCAGCCACTGACGCCAAAACACCTAAATGGACGACCGAGCACTAGGACGAGCCTTAACCGATATCTACCGCCGCCTTTTGGGCCGCTTCGGCCCCCAGCACTGGTGGCCGGCGGAAGAGCCTTTTGAGGTGATAGTGGGGGCTATCCTCACCCAGTCCGCCGCCTGGGGCAACGTGGAGAAGGCTATCGCCAATCTAAAGCGAGCCGGGGCACTGTCACCGGGGAAGCTCCGCCAGCTTTCCGCCCCCAGGCTTGCCAAGCTGGTTCACCCCTGTGGTTACTATAACGCCAAGGCGCTCAAGCTCAAGTCCTTCGCCTTCTGGCTGGGTAACCACTATGATGACGACCTGAACCGGCTATTTGCTGTTGATACCGGTGACCTGCGCCAGCAGCTGCTTTCCGTCCACGGCGTCGGGCAGGAGACCGCCGATTCCATATTGCTTTATGCCGCTGGTAAGCCCGTCTTTGTCATTGATGCCTATACCCGCCGTATCCTCAGCCGTATCGGCTTAACTCCGGAGAAAGATAGCTATGCCGGCTATCAGGCGTTTTTCATGGAGCACCTGCCGCCTGATGCCGAGTTGTTCAACGAATACCACGCCCTGCTGGTTTACCAGGGTAAGAATGTCTGCCGCCGCCCCCTCTGCTCCCGGTGCTGCCTTAATGATATCTGCCAGTTTTATACCTTGACGCCAGTCTAAGCGTTGGTTAAGATTGGGGGGCGGGGGAAGCAAGCTATGGCCTATTCCACCATTATTTACACCATTAAAGACCACGTCGCCTCTATAACCCTCAACCGCCCTGAGGCCGGTAACCGCCTCAACCTGGAGATGGCCCAGGAGCTGGAGGAGGTCTGCCGCCTCGTAAACCAGGACGACGATATTTATGTCGTCATACTTACCGGTGCCGGGGCTAAAGCCTTCTGTGAGGGAGGTGGGGTAGAGAAACCGGTCACCGTCTTTAGTGCCGCTAATGCCGTAGCCGCTATCGAAAAGCCGGTTATCGCCGCCGTAAACGGGGACGCCCTGGGGCCGGGGCTGGAGCTGGCCTTGAGCTGTGATATCAGACTGGCCTCGGATAGGGCAAAATTCGGCTTTCCCGAGGTGGCCAAGGGGTTTATCCCTGCTGGTGGGGGCACCCAGCGGCTGCCGCGCATCGTGGGGCGGGGCAAAGCCCTGGAGCTAATCCTTACCGCCGAGACTATCAGCGCCCGGGAGGCGTTTGAAATCGGCCTGGTGAGCAAGATAGTGCCCCGAAAAGAGCTGATGCCTGAAGCTGAAGCCTTAGCCAGAGATATAGCCGCCAAGGGGCCGGTTGCCCTCAGGTTTATCAAGGAGGCGGTAAATAAGGGGCTGGATTTAACGCTGGAGCAGGGGCTGCGCCTTGAGGCCGACCTCTACTTCCTGCTCCACACCACCGCCGACAGGACAGAGGGCATCACCGCCTTCTTAGAGAAAAGAAAGCCAAAGTTCAAGGGGAAGTAGGCGTGAGGGGGTTTTACTTCCCACCCTCCCACCCTATAGAGGTTAAACCTCTCTCAACTCCTTTTAATGGGGGAGGGAAAGAGAGTCTAAGAGGGTTCTACAGGGGGTTTTAGGGGGACGAAGCCCCCCTGGCATATCTCCTTCCCCCTCTCCAAGAGTGGAGTGGGGGATAC
>JAUVYB010000050.1 GCA_030603275.1 Deltaproteobacteria bacterium
AGGAACGCCGAGCTGGAGGAGGACGACCTTATCAGGTCTTGCTTGAAGTTTAACCGCAAAAATGCTATTCTCCTGGGTGACCCGGAGGCGCGGGTTAAGGCCAGGCCGAGGATAATATTGCCCTTCCCGCCGCCACCGATATTTTTGCCCCTTGGTATGGGGGTTTGACAAACCTTAAATTTTGTGCTTAAAATTAGGATAACTTAAAAAGGCGGGTAGTGCTGAAGCCTGAGAGTTTCGGTTACCCGCCTTTTCTTTTAGGTACAGTAGCTACCCGGAGAAAAACGGGGTAAGCAGCCTTCGCTGAGGGGGTTTGGGCAGCTTACCCCGTTCCCTTTTAGCAAGACTGCTTCCCCAAGGAGGAGGTCAAATATGGGAGTAGCACTGCCCGACCCCAAGACAATTGTTGATTCAATCGCTGACGGCGTGGTTGAAGCAGCTGAGGGCCCCGTAAGAGTAGCCAAGAATGTGGCGTCCGTCGCCGAAACCTACGCCACTGATGTCAAGGCCAACATGGAGGACGTCAAGACGCGAATGCCCGATGACCCGGCCGTCCTTGCCGACGCCGCAGTGAAGGCCGTGGGGCAGACAGCCAAGGCCGGCCTGGCCCTGGTCGAGGGTGTCGGCCAGGGTATCATGGACACCTTTGAAGGCGTCAAAAAACAAATCAACCGGGTGACCGGATAGGAGGTAATCATGCCGCACACAAATGTAAAGGGCCTCTTACTGGATGCGACCAAGTATCCAGCAGCCATCGAGGCCAGGCTGCCCGAGGGTGCCCCCGCAATCTCAGCCACCCTCACTGACATCGCCGGGAAAATCCCAGCGGTGCCTGATTTCCCCATGGAGATTCCCGATCTGCCAGCGGTGCCCGAATTGCCAGCTCCCCCGGGTGAGGGCGCCGGGCTGCCCAGGTTTGTCACCGGGGCCCGGTTGACACCGGTAAACAGGGTCCGCAGGGAAATCATCCCTTCGCCAGCCGTGGGAGTAGTTCCCGAAGTAATAACAAGACGAGGTATGTAAAAGGAGGCTAAATATGCAGACTTCTGTTGTGGAAGCACTAAAGGCAGCGGGCCTTTACAGGGAAACCGGGCGCATCCAGGAGCAGATGCTCAAGACCCTAACCGCCACCGGTGAAACCAAAGAGCACAAGATGGCGGAGATGGACTACTTGGACATCAAAACATTCGCCGACGAGCTTGATGTCGCCCTGAAGCACGAGAACCCCCTGATTCAGACCCTGTTCACCAAGAACGCTTTAGGGTTGGTCAACCTTATCCGGGTAATCAATGTCGAGAGCGCCAGCGGCTTCAAGGGTTCGGTGGGCTCCGGCCGGCAGTTGGACGCCTTACTGCTACGGGCCGAGCAGTTCTACCTAGACGGGGTTAGACGGTCGACCTGGGAGAGGGCCATCGATGAAGCCGACGACTTGTACTTCCTTGAGGGTGCTGCCGGCTCCGGAGAAGACCTTACCATGGAGGATGAGGAGGGCATAGCCGTGCTGGGCTTCGTCAACTTCGCCGAGCTCCCCTGCTGTTCCGCTTGGCAGCTGACATATCTGGCGCAGGCGGCAAATGTCCAGGTTCTGGACTTCGGTATAACCGACTACCAGAACGCCTACCCCCTGCTTGAGCTGAAGCAGCCGCTTTTCCTCTACCCAAAGGAGTCAATCACATCCCAGGTTCGGTACTTCCGGGCGGGAACTGACGAGCTACAGCCGATAGGCCTCTGGATAAAGATGTCCAGTAACCTGCGCACACTGGAAAGCAGTTAGCAAGCCGGCTAAATAATACCGCAGGCTGACGGAAGTCGACGCCCCCCGGCATCGGCTGGGGGGAACTCAGCCAAAAAGGAGGCTTTACTATGGGAGTAAAAACAGCAATCTATGCCCCGAGGCTTAGGGGCGACATTGACCTGGGCTTGGAGCCCAGCCGGATTGACGGCTATGGTGCCAAGCACTGGGCCAGAATGACCTTCCCCGGCAGGCAACTCCCTGGCCTGGCCGACCAAAGCATCTACGTGACAAGTTCCACCCCGAAGTTCGCCATCGGCACCAGGAGAATAGAGTACGGCCGTACTTTCCGCTACGCCCAGGCTGCAGAAACTACCCACACAGCGAGCAATGCCAATCTACTCGGTAATGGTAACTTTTGTGGTGACAACACGGGCAAGGTAAACGAAGATGACTACTTCGGTGACCTAGTAGCAGCTGTCAATGCCGGGCAAGATTACCTCCTCATCGAACAGAAAGCAATGCCAGTCCGGGCCGCCAACTACTACCAGGGCGGCTACGTCACTATCTTCAATGCCAACTACAATACTTACTATTGTGTGGCATCGGATGAATCAGTAGATGCCCACACCAAGATTTACCTCGACCATGCAACTGTGCAGGCCATCTCGGCCACCAATGGTGTCGAGATACACCGTAGCCCCTATAGCAAGGTCATAGACGGTGAAAGCGAACAGAGCTGGAAGTCCTTCATCGGCAGGGCTCTCTGTGGCGAGATAACCATCAACCACTAGTTCTGGCTGCAAACGGCAGGCCCTGCGTGGGTTAAATGC
>JAUVYB010000044.1 GCA_030603275.1 Deltaproteobacteria bacterium
AGCCTGATCACAATAACTATGGAGATGAAGGTTGAGGGGATTGTGGACATAGTGTATGACCAGAGCTTCAACAGGTCTCCCGGGCACCACCCACCCGGCCTGTGGATAATTAACGGAACCTTGGGTATCCATGAGGCTCTGGCGGTAAAGCTGAAAAGCAATAGCCCCGGTGATGACGGGAAGGCAATAAGCTATGACTACAGCCTGGAGGCGGCATGAGGTAGACGATGCGAAGATTACCTAAAGGCGAAGAGACACTGCCCGTTATCGAAGTTGAGGGTGAACTCCTGACATCAAGCGGATTGGAGAAGGCCCATAGGTTGCGCCTGGTGAAACAACCTGCGTCAACCAGGCTTCTCATCGAGCGCAAGCGGATGAGGGTAAACCAAGGGAGAGTCCGCACCATCTACCGGTTCCGATACCAGCTAACGCCGGAGGAGCAACTCAGGCACATGGAGCTTCAGGATGCCATAGGCCTGGAGCTTATCGAGGTGGAACGCTTACTCCTTGAGGAAGAAGTGAAGATACTGCGAGGTGACTATGGGCGTTCTTAATAAGATGCTCAACATAATGCCCTACAACTGCACCTACTGTATCCAGGGCTTCAAGGGAATGGTTCACATCTCCGACGAGGCTAGGCTGCAAGAGCTTGACCTTATTGAGCTACAGTCCTATGACGCCGTAAAGGGGCCGGTCTGGGATACGCTGGAGGCAAGCGACCCCATCTTTGTCAACGGGTTTGGTCACGGGAATATTGATATTTACACCGGCGATGACACACAAGCCATTTTCAGAGATACTGAGTGTGGTATTCTTGCTGGCCGGGTTGTCTATCTGCTAAGCTGTTTAACTGCCGTTGAGCTTGGCCCAGCGGCAATCGATGCTGGAGGAAAAACCTACATTGGCTTTAACATAAGCTGGACATGGATGGCCCAGAATATAACGGCCGACCCTTACGATGATTGGTATGCCGAGTGTTTCTACCGCTCAAGCAACGAGTGCCCCATAGCCCTCATCCAGGGTGACATAGTTAGTGAGGCCAAGGACAGGTCTATTGCCGAGTACAACCGGTGGATAGAAATATGGGAAACCGAGCGGTCGGGTGACCCCTATGCCGCCGAAGCCATAGCATGGCTAGTCTACGACAGGAACGGCTTGACGGTTCTTGGCGACCATTCGGCAACTATTACACAGACAATAGCGGGCTGCACCATCGGGGAAGATGGCAAGGCGTATAGGGTTCAATCGCTGGTGTTGGGTGCCGGTCAATTAAGCGGCAGCAAGGTAACCGTTGCCCTGGAAATGAAGGTCGACGGAGTTGTTAATAAGGTCTATGGTCAATCATTTAACAGGTCTCCTGGCCACCATCCGCCTGGGTTGTGGATTATAAACGAGGCAGTAGGCATCCACGAGGCCCTAAAGGTGAAGGTGAAAAGCAACGACCCTGATGACAATGGCAAGACGGTGAGATATGATTATATCCTGGAACCTGCGGGGGTGAATTAACCTATGGGTTTACTAGGTGGAATAGTCAGACTATCCGAAATTGAGATAGATGGCGATAAGGATTGGCAGGGCAAGAAGATAACCAACCTTAAAGCCATAGCAGCCGGCATGGTTAAGGGGGACACGGTTTGCCGTGGCGCCGACATCCTGGAGAGAATCCCGGCCACCTACGGCAAGGGCTTTAACTTCCTCCAGGTGCTGGATATGCAGCATGGGTTGGGGTGGGCCGACATTGTAGATATAATCGTGTACCTTACCGGTGCCGAAAACAGGATAATAGCCCCGATTGTCTTGTCGATACTAAAGCCTGGGATAAGCGTTGAGGTGGTCGAAGACCACTCTGGCGGCGGGCAAACGGTTGATAAAATATTGATAATACCTGTGCCGAATATATCGATAACTGCCGAATTGGTGTAGGGGGAGATAGATAACAGGTGAGCTTGCTAATACCTACCAGGGCTATAACTGATGCCAGCACGGATTACCCGTTAGGCTACCATAGGGGTAATGTTGGCGGCCTGGCTGCCGTAGAGCCAGACCTGATCGCAGCCTACATCAAGTATGGTGTTACAATGTTTGGTATCCTGGGAACAATGGTGCAATGGATATACGACCTTCTTGGTGAAACAGGGCAACCGGCTGTACTTACAATCCCCACCCCGTCCATCGACCTAGTTGTGGCCGAAGACCACTCCGGCGGCGCGTTTACCGCAGAGAAAACCCTTGTTATCCCCGTGCCAACCATAGCTGATGCTACGGCACCCACATCGGTCAACGCCGTCGCTGGTGCCGTAATCCACGATGATGACGGTGTTGATACCGACGAGACCGCCGCAGCTAATGAGGCTACCGCCGATGACATGACCCTGCTCCGGCCTGACGGGGCGATTGCCGATTGGTATGCCCTGGGCTATGCCAATTTATTTGACGGAATAGTCCTTAATGTGAGCACAGTTGGTGCCGATGTTACCCTTGACACATTTGAGTATAGCAAGGGCGGTGGTAGTTGGGGAACGCTCACTCCGATTATGAACCAGCTCAATGACTACGAAACTTCAGGTAAGAGGTGGTTTACCTTTGAACGCCCTGGTGATTGGGCAGTTGATACCTATGCCGGAATAGCCGATAAGTACTGGATAAAGCTCAAGGCTTCTGCCATAGGTGGTGGTTATGTGCAGCCTCTTGGTGCTCAAGCCTGGGTGTTAGTCTATTAAACAGGAGGTAAATTATGCCAGGAACTAAATTAGACCCCAAAGAGCAAAAGTATAAGCAGTTGAGGAAGCTGGGGCAAGAGCTGCGTGTCCCCATATCCGAGGCCTTTATAGAGCTTGAGGTCTTTGACAAGGACGGCAGGCTCATCCAGAGGCACCGCCAGAGGAGCCACAGCTGGACCAGGAACGCCTACAACGCTTTGTTCTCAAATCTGGCCTCTGTGAATGTGGATGACAGCACCTTCGGGGCCGGGTATCTAAGCGGCAAGGATACCGGAGGTGCGGTTGTATACGGCGCTTGGGGAGCTTATATCGCTAGCGCAACTTACGAGGGTACTTCCTATGGCTTCCGTGCCGCCGCAGCCGAAGACACGTGGGGCATCCTGGTGGGCAGCGGCGAAAACGCCGAGAGCTTCGAGGACTATGTGCTTCAGACGCAGATTACAGAAGGGACCGGGGCTGGGGAGATAACCCATATAGCTTCGGAAGTAGCGGACAAAAGCTACGCCGACACCACCTGGACTCACAGCCTCGTCCGCTACTTTAACAACAACACCGGCGCTAACAGGCTCGTGAACGAAGTGGCGCTTGTTTGCAAATACACACGATTCGGGGGTTCGAATGTCTTAGTACTTATGTCCCGTGACAAGCTGGCCTCAACCGTCACCGTCCCCGACACCGGCCAATTGAAGGTGACCTACACCGTCGAGCTAGCCTACCCGGCGTAGCGGGTAAAAACTAAAAGCACCCAAGATAGGAGGTAGAATATGCCCGACATTAAGGAGCAAAGATACAAGAGGTTGAGGAAGCTGGGGAAGGAGCTGCGTATCCCCATCCCTGAGGCCTTCTTGACGCTGGAGGTCTTTGACAAGGACGGCAGGCTAATCCAGAGGCACCGCCAGAGGAGCCACAGCTGGACAAGGAACGCCTACAACGCGCTGTTCTCAAACCTGGCTAGTGCGAACCTGGACGACAGCACCTTCGGGGCCGGGTATCTAAGCGGCAAGGATACCGGCGGTGTGGTTGTATACGGCGTTAGGGGAGCTTATATCGCTAGCATAACTTATGAGAGCACTCTCGCTGGCTTTCGTGCCGCCGCAGCCGAAGACGAGTGGGGCATCCTGGTGGGCAGCGGCGAAAACGCCGAGAGCTTCGAGGACTATGTGCTTCAGACGCAGATTACAGAAGGGACCGGGGCTGGGGAGATAAACTATGCCACATCCGAAGCAGTGGACAAAAGCTACGCCGACACCACCTGGACGCATGCCCTCGTCCGCTACTTTAACAACAACACCGGCGCTAACAGGCTCATAAACGAAGTGGCGCTTGTCGGCTCTTACTCCCGATTCGGGGGTGGAATTGACGCTAAAATACTTCTGTCCCGTGACAAGCTGGCCTCAACCGTCACCGTCCCCGACACCGGCCAATTGAAGGTGACCTATAATATTGAGCTAACCTATCCATCATAAAGGGGATAAAATGAAGCTAACGCAGGACTTCGGGGTCAGGGCATTACTGGGAACCATCGCAGGAGTGGGATTCTATGCCATACTGATACTTGTGCTGGTACGGTATGAGCTGGATATTGCCACAGTAGTCGCCCTGGTTGCCCTGGCCAATGCTCCCTGGATGGCGGCGATCGGGTTCTACTTTGGCCTGAGAAGCGCGCAACCTAAATAAAGGAGATAAAAATGAGTTCTCCGGCAGACGGTATGTTTGATAAGATGGTTACTGAGGCAACGGAGAATGTTGCCAGGAAGGGATGGAAGAACGCCACCCAGAAAGAGCTAACCCTGGCCGCTTTCGGTATGTTGAACAGGCAAATAAAATGTTACATGGACAGCTTCAGAAAGCCATTCTTGTGGGCCACCGGGGTTCTTACTGCCGGGGTTCTCTCGTATATAATAGGCAATCTCTTGAGCTAGATTAAGGGGGCAAAATGGCAAACAACGCAGGACCGCCGATATCAATACCGGAGCTCAAGCTGGAGGACTGGTGGCCGATGGAGCCGGCCAAGGGGCCGCCCCTGCCATTATTCCTTA
>JAUVYB010000014.1 GCA_030603275.1 Deltaproteobacteria bacterium
CTGTATGAAATGTCGAACCAAGAGAGAAATGAAGGATGCCAAGGCGATAACCATGAAGAATGGAAAGCCAGCGACTCAAGGCGTCTGCCCGGTATGTGGGACTAAGATGTTCAGGATAGGAAAGAGCTAAAGCCGATACTGTGGGAATCGAGATTAACGAAGGCTGGATATCTGTGAATAGATATCCAGCCTTTCTTGTTATCCGCGACACATAATGGACTTTAATGAAGGACTATATACACGGCGATAGAGTTTCTTATATTGCACAGCCATTTAAGTAGAACAAAATGAGTGTATCGCCCATACACGTAATTACCACCATGAGAGGGGATTTTTGAATAGGGGTAGGATCCAATATCATCATACATCGCTATAATTGTGGGTCGAAGACCACGCCTAGACGAGCGCGTTCTTGAGCGATTCCAAAGACATATGTTAAAATCTACTAATTACAAACTGGAGGCAGAATGCCCTTGTTCAATCAAGCAGCGGCCTACTGGCGCTTCGCCTGGGGGCTGAGGGAGTTCCTCAAGGAGCCGATTACTCTGGAACAAAGCCGCCAGATAATCAGACAGAGGCTCCAGAACAGAGAGCAGAACCTACTGGTGATGGTGAAGAGGGCTATCTACGATAACGCCGCCAGCCCCTATCTCAAGCTGCTTCAGTTAGTTGGTTGTGAATATGGCGATTTCGAAAAAATGGTGCTTGCCGACGGTATTGAGTCAGCCCTAAGAAAACTATACGAGGCAGGAGTCTATATAAGCATTGAGGAATTCAAAGGCAAAAAGGAACTCGTCCGAAGTGGGAAGAGCTTTAGATTCAAGGAAAGTGACTTTGATAACCCCTTCCTGGTCAGGCATCTTGAGGCCAGCAGTGGTGCCAGCCGCAGCGCCGGAACAAGGGTGACGATGAACCTCGACCGTTACTATTACATCGCTGCCCACGACATGATTGTCTCTGATGCTCATGGCATTTTGGGCGACCCGGTTTTGGTATGGATGCCGATATTGCCTTCCGTTGCCGGGCTACCGACGATGTTACGGTTAATCAAGATGGGTAATCCACCGATAAGGTGGTTTTCCCAGGTGGAGGCAAGGACAATCAGGCCCTCCCTTACCAAACGCCTAGCCACGTACTACGCTGTTTACGCCGGCCGGCTCTTCGGGGCAGCCTTTGCCAAACCTGAATACGTGAGCCTTGACCAAGCCTATAAAGTTGCCGATTGCATGGCGGAGGTACTGAAGAAAGGCCAGGGCTGCATTCTGTGGACCCTGCCCAGCTCGGCAGTCAGAGTCTGCCAGACGGCTGTGGAGGGGCAGTTAGACCTATCCGGGACTACCTTCGCCGTAGCTGGCGAGCCGCTTACTGAGGCAAAGATGAAAGAAATCAGGGCGGTTGGTGCCAGGGCAATAAACATGTATGCCAGTGCCGAGGTAGGCGCTGTCGGCTTTGGCTGTGCCGGTCAGACGGCAGCCTCCGATGATATCCACCTCATCAAGGATTTCCACGCTGTAATTCAGCACCGGCGGGAAACACCCTTTGGTGGAACGTCAGTCGATGCCTTTCTTTTCACCTCCCTGTTGCATAATTTGCCTAAGATGCTACTGAATGTGGAGAATGGTGACCATGGGGTGATTGATACCAGGCACTGTGGTTGTAAGGTAGGGGAGCTTGGTCTTACCGACCACCTCTACAATATACGGAGTTTTGATAAGCTCACTGGTGAAGGAATGAGTTTTGTCGGTACCGACTTGTTAAGGATTATTGAGGAGGTGCTGCCGGCTAAGTTTGGCGGCACTTCCACCGATTACCAGATGATGGAGGAGGAGGAGGAACAGGGTTATACCCGCCTTAGTATAATAGTTAACCCTGAGGTGGGAGAGATAGATGAAGGCAAACTTATCCAGACCGTCCTTTCCGAACTGAGCGAGGGGAAGGACACGCAACGGATGATGACCGAGATATGGTCCCAGGCGGATACGCTGCGGGTGAAGCGAATGCGGCCGTTCGTCACTGATGCCGGCAAGCTGCTGCCTCTGCATATTCAGAAGGTAAAGACTAAAGAATAAGGGAGGAAATAAAAAAATGACTATCAAGCGATGTGTATTACCAGCGGTATGTATGGTGCTGGCGCTGGCTGTCCTGCTGACGGCCTGCCCCGGGCAAGCACCAACCACATTACCGGAAGACATGCCCCAGAGTGTTAACCTGAACGTAGTCGGATTCCGCGTCGGGACTAGTAACCAGCTCAGAATCGATGCTATCGCCGAGGCGATAAGGATGGAGTATCCTGAGTGGAAGGTGACCTCGTTAGCAGCTGGGGGTGAAGCGCAATTGGTCAGCAAATATATCGCGGGTGAGACGGACCTTTGCCTTAGCATGTACCCGCGCCCGCTGGAAATTGAACTCCAGGCGCCATTGCACCCGGAGATAGACTATGAGCAGGCGACGGCATATAGTTTAGTTATGCCGTCTTCTCCCCGTGATATACACTTTTTTGCCCGTGGCAATACCGGGCTTAACTCTATCCAGGAGATCGTGGACCAAAAGCGCCGGCTCACTTGGGGTATCGGTGCAGGCGGTTCCACGCTAGTAGTAGATAAAGTACTGGAGCACTACGGAGTAAGCTGGGAGGAGGCTGAGGGCTGGGGGATGAAGCGGGAAACGCTGTTCATGACCTCACCGGATGGGGCTGAGGCCCTGCAGTCAGGCAGGGTTGATATCGGCCTTTCCTGGACGGCAGTACCCTGCCCCGCATACATGGGGGTAACCTTCGACATAAAGCTACTACCCATAGATGACCCTGACCTTTTCCAGTTGTTCGATGAAATGGGCTTTGGTGAAGCCACCATCATACCGGCTGGTGCTTACCCCTTTGTTACCGAGGATATTCCAACGGCATCCGAAACATCGCACCTGGTAGCCAGACCCGATTTACCTGAAGATGTGGTTTACTATTCGCTCAAGGCGTTATTCAATCAAAAGGACTTCCTGTCTGCCACCATAGCGGAATTTGAAAGCCAGATGACAGCCGAGGCTATAGCCAACTCGTGGGCGATAAGCCAGAGAATTGGGATACCGTTTCATCCCGGAGCCCTGCGGTTTTATCAAGAGATGGGCTGGATAGAGTAATAGAACCGGCAAAGGGGAGAAAATACACGGGCCGATGCATAGGGTAATCTTATGCCGGGTATAGTAGGCGGCATCTTCCGGCCTGCGGCCAGAAGAAAGCTCCCGTCAGGCATTGCCCAGCGGCTCATATTTGCCTTCGCCGTCGGAGTTGCCTTATACCATATAATCGCTCTGGGAATCTGGTATGCCCCGGTAGACTTCCACTCGGTGATGCATCTTTCTACCATCCTGATATTAACCTTCCTCGGTTTTTCTTATTCAACAAGAGAGTCCGCCAGACTGCCTATTATCGATATCATCCTCGTTTTGGCATCTCTGGCGGTCGGCGCTTATTTCTTAACGAACCTGGATACATTCATTGAACGTGCCTTTGTGATTACCCCATTGTCCGGTGTGGAGATAGCGGCAGCCATTTTGCTGTTACTACTCATCTTCGAGGCTACCCGAAGAGCCATAGGTCTACCATTTGTGATTATCATTTTCATCTTTTTTACAGCCATGTACATCGGGCCTTATCTACCGGGGATATGGGCAAATCCCGGTTTTAGCTTTACCGAGATTTTAGACACCACGGTATGGGCACGTCTGCAGGGCATATGGGGCATACCGCTACGGATGTCAGCCACCTTTATTATCTTGTTTTTTATCTTTGGCAAATTAATGCAATATTCTGGACTTGGAGACCTAATTATTTCCCTGTGCCAGGCTGTGGCTGGTGGAGCCAGAGGGGGACCAGCTAAGGTAGCCGTGGTTGGGAGTGCTTTCGTGGGTAGTGTTACCGGAGGGCCAATCACCAATATGGTGATGACTGGGAGCTTTACCATCCCCATGATGAAACAGATAGGTTATAAGCCGCATTATGCCGGAGCCGTTGAGGCGGCGGCATCAACCGGAGCCAGCATTGTTCCCCCTATCATGACCGGGATAGTTTTCATAATGGCTGAGCTAACCGGGACACCCTTTGTCAAGATAATGTTACTGGCAATAATCCCTGCCTTTTTCTACTATTCATGCCTCCTTCTTCAGGTGCATTACCAGTCGGTAATCTTAGGCATAACCGGGAGCGGAAAAAGGATAGTCTTTAATGAAGTGTGGAACCAATTGAAGGAGAGAGGGCATTTACTCATACCTCTCATCGTTTTAATTGTGCTGTTACTGGCAGGTTATTACCCGGTGATAGCAGTAATCTGGGCAATTCCAACAGTACCAGTGGTGGCAGCACTGAAAAAAGAAACCCGGATGGGGCTGAAGCGAATTATGGCGGCTCTCAGCGAATCAATGCAGGAGTTAGCCCGGGTAGCACCTATCTGTGCGCTGAGCGGGATAATTATAGTTGGCCTCTTCCAGACCGGGCTAGGCAGCACTTTCAGTCATCTGGTTAGCATCTCGGCCGGCGACTCCCTGTTACTTCTTGCAGTGATGGGCGGGTTGGCCTGCATCGTTTTGGGTACCGGGGTGCCCTCCATCGCAGCTTATCTGATGACAGTCCTGATTGTTGCCCCTCTTATGGTGAAGGCTGGATTACCGGTACTGGTTGCCCATTTCTTTTCCCTCTACTACGCTAATCTAGCCTTCATAACCCCTCCAATAGCTATGGGTGCCTTTGTCGCTGCCGGTATTGCCGGGGCCAGTTTCTGGCGTATCGGCTTTACTGCCGTCCGCTTGGCTATAGTGGGTTTTATTATTCCCGTTGTCTTTGTTTACCGACCATCTCTATTACTATTCGGCAGCCCCGTGGAGATAATCTGGGCTCTGGCCGCTTCTGCGGTTCTGGTAGTCTGCCTGGCATCGGCGCTGGAGGGGTGGATGCTCAAACGGCTGAATATCCTTGAGAGGTTATTGCTATTTGTAGCCGGAATTGCTCTGATACCACCTAACCTGCTGGTAAATGTTGGGGCCGTTATTCTGGCTAGCCTGGTCTTACTGTGGCAAGTAAGGGGGAGGCGTAATCCGGAGAGCTATCCCAAATAGTATTTTGGGCTTATTACGGTAAAAAGTATATTACTTGGCCATACAACATTCTTTGCAAGAATCTAACTGCTCAAATTTCTTTTTTAGCAATAATCGCCTGTTTTCATTAGCTTTTTCGGAGTTCCAGATTTCCTTTAAGGACTGGGTTGTTACGTTACCCACCACGGCGGCTCTATTCCAATCCTCGCTACATATAAGAACATCTCCATTAAAGAGTATACTCATTTCATAGAATGGCACGTGACAGCCTAGAGCGTGTCTCACCCCACCCATTAAGCGCCGCCAGATCGCTGCCGGGCCGGAGCCGTTGTAGTGGCCAATTTTAGGTCTGATATTTTCGAATCGGTCTAGCGAGCCTGCCCTGTTTGTTACCCCCGAGACTTTGGTACGAACCCCCCGATTTTTCCAATACTTGGTTGCTTCATAAACCTCGTGCTCATTTTGCTCGGTAGCGACAAAAAACAGCTTGGTTTTTTGTCGCGTGGATGGGTTTGATAGTATGCGGGAAATATTGTTCATCACTTTTTCGTAGTTAAGCCCGTTGTTAATGCTTTTATACGTTTCCTTGGAATGTGCATTGAGGCTTATGCTTAAGGCATCAAGCTTTGATTGCACTATTTCTTCGGGGCTGAACCTATCCAGTAATTCGCCGTTGGTGACCATTGCCACACGCTTGTCGGGAGCCTTGGATTTAATATACTTTACGCAATCGAATATCCTTTCATCAAGCAGGGGTTCGTTGTGCAGTTCGAAAACTATCGCGGATAGGAGTGGTTCTGATGTTGCCTCATCTATTATCTTCTGGAACAGGCTCCATTCCATTTTACCCTGGGGTAGTTTCTTGCTTGTGGTGGGGTAGGGGCAGATTGAGCACCTGCCGTTACAGAATGATTGCGTCTGGACTAGCAATATTATGGGAAAGTCCAAGCATTTACCTACGGTGAGGAACCTGGAGTAGGCACCGGTCAGGTAAAGATACAGGGGTAAATGCCCGTATGCGTATGGACTTATTTTAGCCATGGCACACTGCTCTGGTTTTATGGTGATATGTCATCTTCATCAACCTTGCCTGTCCAACTTTAGCATTTTCCGTGGCGGCTATCAAGCTTAAAACAGCATATCTCCTACTAAAAGAGGATATATCAACTAAGCATAAAACCCTGGTCTGATGGTGCTCAATAATTCGCTATTTTTTGCCATTAGCTTGCAAATAACTCTCCAGCCCGCGACCCAAAGGTCGTTGGTTCGAATCCAACCCCCGCTACCAATTGAATTTTAAGGGCACCGCCAAGAGCGGTGCTTTTTTGTTGCTGGCAATAGGCCTAACCAAAAGCAAACCTTTTTCGTTATAATTATAAACGGGGTATTGCCAGTAATAGCGGGAGGTGACTGAGGTGAATAAGGTACTTCTGTATGCAGTAAGTATATTAATGGTGACATTGATGCTGGGCCTGGCGGCTTGCCCCAATGCAGCCGCCGGTGAGTTGATAAAATCGGATAAGCCGCGAGAGACGGCGCCGGAAGTTAGCGCTTCCGACCTGGCGACCCTGGTCGATGGCAACAGCGCTTTCGCCTTTAACCTGTATCAGGAGCTCAGAGAAAAAGAGGGCAACCTCTTCTACTCCTCCTACAGCATTTCTCTGGCCTTAGCCATGACCTATGCCGGCGCCCGCAGCGAAACCGAAGAGCAGATGGATGATGCCCTCTGCTTTATCCTGCCTCAGAACCAGCTGCACTCGGCATTTAACGCATTGGCCCTAGAGCTGGATAGCCGCGGCGAGGGCGCCCAGGGCAAGGACGGCGAGGGCTTCCGGCTAAACATCGTCAATGCCATCTGGGGGCAGCGGGACTATGCGTTCCTAACCGAGTTCCTCGACCTGCTGGCGGTAAACTATGGCACCGGGCTCAGAGTCCTTGATTTTATGGGCGCGCCGGAAGAGTCCCGCGTAACCATCAACGACTGGGTCAGCGAGCAGACGGAAGACCGGATCGAGGACCTGATTCCGCAGGGCCTGATTAATCCAGCGACCCGCCTCGTCCTGACCAACGCCATCTACTTCAACGCCGCCTGGGCCTATCCCTTCGATGAGGATTTTACTAGGGACGGGGTATTTTACCTGCCCGACGGAGGCGAGGTGACAGTACCGATGATGAGGCAAACGGAGTCGTTCGGCTATGCCGAAGGCGATGGCTATCAGGCGGTAGAACTGCAATATGACGGCGGCGAATTCTCTATGGTAATCTTGATACCCGCATCTGGCCAGTTCGAGACATTCGAAGAGGCGCTGGACGCCCCGCAGGTGGAGGGAATCATCGGAAGCCTGGGGTACAAGCAGGTTAGCCTGACCATGCCGAAATTCGAATTCGATTCTAGCTTCAGCCTGAGAGAGGCTCTGGCGGAAATGGGGGTGCCCGTTGCTTTTTCCGGGGGCGCCGACTTTTCCGGGATGACGGGTAACCGCGACCTTTTTATAGCCGATGTGGTACACAAGGCCTTTGTCTCCGTCGATGAAGCCGGCACCGAGTCAGCGGCAGCCACCGCGGTAGTTATGGAACTGACAGCAATGCCAGAAACGGTAGAGGTTACCATTGACCGACCGTTTATCTTCCTCATCCGTGACATTGAGACCGGGGCGATACTGTTCGTGGGGCGTACTCTAAATCCGAGTATATAACCCACCTGACCGGTGTGGGGTTCACTCTAACTACTACGCGAAGGTCGTCGGTTCAAATCCAAGCTCTGAGGCCGCAAATAAATTAGCACGTAATAAGCCAGACTGTTACGCTATACACAAAACATCGAATTATTACTTCTGACTGCCTTATCTACTGGATTAACGGGATACTATATCTATAGTCTCCTGAGTTTGTACACTTGCAAAGCTCTTCTTTCTCCAAGAAGAGGTCGTGTAACGCTCTGGCTATGCTAGGCTTCTTTTTAGTTTCCACCGTGGCTGAGTGGTCTGCCTTTTCAGCTTATCTTCCTATTTTTAATCGCCATTTCCTTGCTCATCTTCAGCTATATAGCCCTGAAGGGTTATCCCCCTATCCTTAAAAAAGCGGTATAAGATTGTGTCGATAAAGTCCTCAAAGAGTATATCGGAAGGCCAATTCCATTCCTCAATAGCAACCTGTCTCGCTATCGCCATTATTGGCGTAAAAGGACAGGTAATGACATGCGACTGAAATCTGATTACTTGAGCAGTGTTAATATCACTAGTAGCCGGTAGGGACTGTCCTTTGCCTTGATTACCCTCCTTTTCTTCGGCTCCCGTTGTCCCGCCTGACTTCTTCCACCCTTGGTAGTAGTTGTAGGTGGTTTTGGGCTTCAAGCCAAGGTTCTTTACCTCTTGGTCCCCTGGTCTTTTACCCTGGTCGAACAATGCGAATGCTTGGTCCTTCTTGCTCATAAAACAGCTCCAAAACTTTTTTTAGCACATGCCAAGATGTTTCTTATCTTGACGCCTCTTACTCATTGATTACCTCGCAGCTACCTTGGTTCTCTACCCTAGAACTACCTCACATCAGATACACCTCCTACCCTGGATTACTACCTCAATGGCTACCCCAAATTAGCTAACTATAAGGTAGTGAATGGTAGCCATCTTAACTACCTCAGTTGGTCTTCAATTGAATCCTGATAGAATGACCGATAGCTACATTCTTCACGCCTACCAGTTCATTGTGGTAGGGGTGTAACTGCCAATTCGACGAAGGCTTCAATGATTTTGTGCCGAAAAGTAATGTTCGGTAGGCCGTACAGGTCTCGAACCTGTGCCCCCCTGATTAAAAGATAGATGCTTTCTTAAATCTGCCGGATCAGCACTCTCCATTGAATTCGTACACTAAACCTCAACAAGGTCCGCGATAGATTACTCCTGTCCCGGGTGGATGTCCAACTCCGTCAGAAATGGTATAACATGAGTCGGATTACCTGTTCCGCAGGGGGATACAGGGGGTGAGGCTGATGAAACCTAGAAACACTAAAGTAGACGGGGAATTGCCTATAGGTTATAATAGCAAAACCGGGGAGAGAACAGACCATGCCTCTTTATATCGTGGCAACCCCGATCGGTAACCTGGAGGATATCTCTTTGCGTGCCCTGCGAACCCTGTGCGAGGTGAAGCTTATCGCGGCCGAGGATACCCGCCGCACCCGGAAACTGCTTACCACCTATAATATCAAGACCCCGGTGACCAGCTACTATGAGCATAATAAACTGGCCAAGCTGGACTATATCCTGGAATGCCTTGAAAGTGGGGACGTGGCCCTGGTTTCCGACGCCGGCATGCCCGGCATCTCCGACCCCGGCTACGAGCTCATCGTGGCCGCCGGCCAGCGGGGCATTCCCCTGGTTCCTATCCCGGGGCCTTCGGTGGTCACCACGGCCCTGGTTGTCTCCGGCCTGGACACCGGGCAGTTCCACTACCTGGGCTATCTGCTCAGTAAGGCCGGCGCCCGGCGGCGCCAGTTACAGTCAATCGCCGGTGAACAGGCTACCATTGTCGTTTTTGAAACTCCCCACCGCCTGCGGGCGGCGCTGAGGGATATCTTGACCGTCCTGGGCGACAGGAGAATAGCCGTCTGCCGGGAGCTGACCAAGCTCCACGAGGAGGTCTTTAAGGGCACGATAAGCGGGGCTATAGAGCACTTCGCCGCCCCCAGGGGGGAGTTCACCCTGGTTATCGAGGGCAACAGAGAGCCGGAAAAGCCGCAGCTGACCGATGAGATAAAGAAACAACTTAATGAGATGAAGGGGTCCGGGGTGGGGGCTAAAGAGGCGGTGGCCAGGATGGCCGCCGAGACCGGCTTATCACGGAAAGAGCTATATCAAGCCTGGCTTGAGTTAAGTTAAGGAGGGTTTGCCAGTGCGTCGTGGCGGTATATCTTTAGGTAATGTCCAGTGCAGCGGGTGCAAACGCCCGATACCGTACCCGGAGCGTTACCTGCTTATCGAGGAGAAGGAAGGCAAGATATCTTGTCTGTGCACCGATTGCTGCTTGAGTAAGGGTTATGCTCGCTATACCGAGGACAAGGGGGAGCAGTTGCTTACCTTTTTCCCGGAAAAGACCTAGTCGGGAAGTAGAGTATGAGTGAGAGAATCCTGGTGGCGGTAGCCTGGCCTTATGCCAACGGCTCACTGCATCTGGGGCAGATTGCCGGGGCCTACCTGCCGGCTGATATCTTTGCCCGCTACCACCGCATCAAGGGGAACGAAGTATTGATGGTATCGGGCTCGGACCAGCACGGCACACCCATTACCATCAAGGCGGAGCAGGAGGATAAGACACCCGGTGAGATAGCCGCCCGCTATCACCGGGATTTTGTTGAGTCCTGGCGGCGGCTGGGCATATCCTTTGACCTGTTCACCACCACCGGCACCGAAAACCACGCTAAAGTTACCCAGGACATTTTCCTTAAATTGCTGGACAAGGGATATATCTATAAAGCCATCGTTTCCCAGCCCTACTGCTCCCAGTGCCGGCGCTACCTGCCCGACCGCTACATCGAGGGCACCTGCCCCTTCTGCGGCTCGACCGCCGCCCGCGGCGACCAGTGCGACGACTGCGGCAAGCCGATGAACCCGGGGGAGATGGTAGACCCCCGCTGCCGCCTCTGCGGCGGCACTCCCCAGTTCAAGGACTCGGAGCATTTCTTCTTTAAGCTTTCCGCCTTCCAGAGACAGCTTGGCGACTGGGTGAAAAAGCAGAGCAAAAAGGCGAACTGGCGAGCGAATGTCACTAATTTTACGATGCGCTACCTGAAGGAGGGGCTAAGGGACCGGGCTATCACCCGGGACATCGGCTGGGGGGTGGCCGTGCCGGTCAAGGGCTACGAGGAGAAGCGCATCTACGTCTGGTTCGAGGCGGTTATCGGCTATCTAGCGGCCTCTAAAGAATGGGCCAGGGCAAGCGGGGACGGGGAGGGGTGGCGCCCCTTCTGGGAGGGTGATAAAGCCAGGAGCTATTATTTCATCGGCAAGGATAATATCCCCTTCCATACTTTAATCTGGCCGGCGATGCTGATGGGCTACGGGGGGCTTAACCTCCCCTACAATGTGCCGGCCAACGAGTTTTTAACTATAGAGGGTAAGAAGCTTTCCACCAGCCGCAACTGGGCGGTCTGGGTGCCCGATTACCTGTCCCGCTACGATCCCGACCCGCTGCGCTACCTGCTATCCATCAACATGCCCGAGAGCGGGGACACCGATTTTTCCTGGCGGGAGTTCCTGCGCCGCAACAACGACGAGCTGGTGGCCACCTACGGCAACCTGGCCCACCGGGTGCTGACCTTTACCTACCGTAATTTTGAGGGTAGCGTCCCTGAGCCGGGGGAGCTGGATGAGCCGAGTGAAGGTATTATCAATAGTGCTAGAGAAACGCTAAATAACATGGATAGCCTGCTTTCTCAGTGTCATTTCAAGCAGGCCATTATGGCGGGAATGGCCCTGGCTCACGAGGCCAATCGCTACCTTGATGATAAATCCCCCTGGAAGGTAATTAAAGAAGACAGGCAGGCGGCGGCCAAATCGCTGTATGTTGCTCTCTATGCTATTTCCTGCCTGAAAACGGCATTATATCCCTTTTTGCCTTTCAGCTCCCAGAAACTGCATGAGTACCTTGGCTTTGAGGGCAAGGTAGAAGATTATGGCTGGAAGCCACAGCCACCGGAGCCGGGGCAGAGGTTATTAGAGCCCAGGCCCCTGTTTATCAAGCTGGACGATAAGCTGATTGATGAGGAGACAGCCCGGCTGGGGCAGGTCAATTGCTGATAGATTCGCACGCTCATATCGATTTACCGGAGTTTAATAAAGACCGCGACCAGGTACTGGCCCGGGCCCGCCAGCAGGGGGTGAGGGCGGTGATAAACGTGGGGCTGGACGCCGAATCGAGCCGCAAATCCCTGGCGATGGCCAAAAAGTATGACGACGTCTTTGTGGCGGTGGGCTTTCATCCCCATGAGGCGGCCAGGATGAAAGAGGGCGACCTTGAATCCCTGGCCGACTTAACTAAAGATTCCCGGGTGGTGGCTATCGGCGAAATCGGGCTTGATTTTTACCGCAACCTGTCGCCGCGCCCGCGCCAGCTTGAGGTCTTTAAAAAGCAGCTTGACCTGGCCAGTGAATTAAGCCTGCCGGTGGTGGTGCACTGCCGCCAGGCCCATAGAGAGGTATATGATATATTGAATGCCTGGGTGAAAGCCACCCCTGCCGATAAGGACAGTAAGCGGGGGGTTATCCACTGCTTTAGCGGTGATATCGGGATGGCGCGGCGCTATATTGAGCTGGGTTTTTATATCTCGCTGGCCGGTTCGGTGACCTATCCCTCGGCGGGGGAGCTGGTAGAAGTCGCCAGAGAGCTGCCCCTGGACAGGCTGCTGCTGGAGACGGATTGCCCGTTCCTGGCCCCCCAGGCCCACCGGGGGAAGCGCAATGAGCCGGCGTATATAGCCCTTACCGCCGAAAGGGTTGCCGAGGTTAGGCAGGCGCCCATAGAGGCGGTGGCCGAGACCGCCGCCCGCAACACCATAGAGCTTTTCCGCCTGCCGGTTAGCTGAAGGAGAGACGCTTGGAGCTTAAAGCCATTTATCAATCGGTGCAAGGGGATTTGGCTAAAGTAGAGAGCCAGATAAAGACGGTCACCGAGGTCGACTTTCCCGGCCTGGCCGAGCTGCTAAAGCATATCCTGCTGGGGGGCAAGGCCGTCCGGCCGGCGCTTATCTTTCTATCGGCCAGGTTCTATAAATACGACCTCGACCTGCTTTTGCCTATGGCTACCTGCGTCGAGCTGATGCACACCTCCACCCTGGTGCATGACGATGCCATCGATAAGTCGGCGGTGCGGCGGGGGAGGCCGACGGTTAACAGCCTCTGGGGAGTAGACCGGGCGGTGCTTTTGGGGGACTACCTCTTCGCCAAGGCGGGGGAGTTTGCCGCTTTAACCGGAAACCTGCGGGTAATCCGGCTATTTTCCCAGACTCTGCAGATTATCTCCAGCGGGGAGCTGAAGCAGACCTTCGACGCCTTTAACCTGGAGCAGAGCCGCGAACGGTATTTTGAGCGGATTACCGGTAAGACCGCCTCCCTGTTTGCCCTGTCCACCCAGTCGGGGGCTATCCTGAGCCAGGCCCCGGAGGCGTCCATCCAGGCGCTAAAGGGCTACGGCACTAACCTGGGCATCGCCTTCCAGGTTGTGGACGATCTGCTCGACTTTACCGGTACCGAGGCGGAACTGGGCAAGCCGGTAGGCTCGGACCTGGCCCAGGGAACGCTTACCCTGCCGGCGATGCTGCTCCTGGAGCAATATCCCGAAGATAACCCGGTGAGAGAGCTGTTCAGTAACCGGGATATGCCGGAGGCGGCCCGGCAGGGGAAGATAAAACGGGCTATAGATATGGTTGGCAACTCGTCAGTGGAGCCGGAATGCTATAAGATTGCTTCGGATTACTGCGATAAAGCCCGCCGGGAGCTGGAGTCGCTGCCCGCCAGTCCCGTCCGAAAAACACTGGTGGAAATAGCCGACTTCGTGGTCAGCCGCAAGAGCTAGCCCTTACCTCTCCTCAGGGTGACGGCGGATAATATCAGCAGGCCGACGGCATAGGCCGCCAGGACGCCGATTTCCTTGCCGATATCCAGCAGGTTCTGCCCCTGCAGCATCAGCGCCCGGGTGCCTTCCACGCCGTAGGTCATGGGCAGGGCGTTGGCCAGCCACTGCAGGTATTCCGGCATCTGGCTTACCGGCCAGATCAGCCCGCAGAGGAACATCTGGGGCACGATAATCATGGGAATGAACTGCACCATCTGGAATTCGTTTTTAGCCAGTACCGAGAAGAAAGTCCCCATGCAGACGGCGCCGATGCCGATGAGAACCTGGAAAACGAGAATCTGCCACAGGTCGCCGTAGTAGTTGACTTTAATCACGTATATTAAATAGAAAAACAGGACCATGGTCTGGACGACGGCAAAGAGCAGGAAACCGAGCAGGTAACCCCCCACTATATCCAGCCTGGAGACCGGTGACGCCATCAGCCGTTCCAGTGTCCCCTGAGAGCGCTCCCTCAAGAAGCTGACGCCGGTGAGCAGGAAACCGAAGAAGAGTATCATCACGGCCAGTATGGCCGGAGCCGTATAGTCCAGCATGCTCTTATCGGGGACGCTGACGCCGACCAGGCTGGCTATCACCAGGGGCACGACGACGATTAATATCAGGGTGCGCCGGTCGCGAATCAGCTGGTTTATAATCCGGCTGGCGATGGTCAGGGTGCTACCGGACATTTTTATTCACCCCGCCGTGCTTAATAAAGTATAAGAATGCGTCTTCCAGGGTGGCCTTGGCCTGTCCCGTGGCCTGTCTTAGCTCATCCGGGGTGCCTAGAGCGATAACCTTACCGTCGCGCATGAAGGCCAGGCGGTCGCAGTGGGCGGCATCGTCCATGGTGTGGCTGGAGATAATCAGGGTAGTCCCCTGCCTGGTCAGGGCGGTAAAGTATTCCCAGAAGGTAACTCTTAATTCGGGGTCGAGGCCGACGGTGGGCTCGTCGAGGAAGAGCAGCGGCGGGTTGTGGACGATGGCGCAGGCCAGGCTGGCCCGCTGCCTCATGCCGCCGCTCAGGTTGGTGACGCTTTTATTACGGTGTCCCCATAAATCAACCAGCTTGATTACCTCTTCCACCCGTTGCGTTCTCTGTTTCCTGCCCCTCAGGCGGTAGATGCGGGCGAAGAATTCGACGTTCTGGATAACCGAAAGCTCGGCGTAGAGGGAGGGCAGCTGGGGCATATAGCCGATGAGGTGGGCGGTGTGGGGGGAGGGTTTTTTGCCTAAAGTAAGAATGGTGCCGGCTCTGGCTCTAAGCAGGCCGACCAGCAGGCGGATTAGGGTTGTTTTGCCGGCGCCGTTGGGGCCGAGCAGGCCGAAGCTGATACCGCTGGGAATCTCCAGCGAGAATTTATCCAGTACCCTCTGACGGCTGTAGCTGAATGATAATTTATCTACCTCTACCGCCGGCCCGGAAAAGTTGCTTTCTGGCATAGAACCAGCTACAACTTTATCGCTTGCGCGGGGTGGTGTCAAGGGGTGGGTTTGGGCTACCGGGAGGTAACCGAGGTGCTGCCGTCGCTGTAGGTCTCTGTCTTTCTGGTGGGCAGGAGCTCTTTGAAGCGGTCAACGGCGTAGCTGCAGGCGGCGAAGCCTTCCTGGCGGTGGGCGCTGGCGACGGCAACGAGAAAGTTAATATCCCCCACCTTTAGCTTGCCTACCCGGTGGCATATGGCCACATTTTCCACTGGCCACTTTTGCCTGATTTCGCCGGCTATAGCCTTGAGGCCGTCGGCGGCAGTTCCCCGGGCATCTTCATATTCCACGGAGGTTACCGCTTTGCCCCGGGAAAGGTTGCGAATGAGGCCGACATAGGTTGCCACGCAGCCGCTGCCATCGGTCTTGACCTGGCTGATTACTCGCTCCGGGGAGATTGGCTTATGCGTAATCTCAATCACGCCGCTGTCACTCATAACGGTTGTGGAGAGGGTGGGGCTTGCTTGGGGACAATCTGTGGGGCGACCTTGGGTTTCCTGAGCACCGGCTTGGCCTTGGGCTCTTCGGCTGGTGGGGCCGGGGGTGGGGTGGGGGCTTCCGCCTTTTTCCGGGTGGACAGGGATTCGGTAAAGGCGGTCTCCAGCTCATCGCCCTCTATGGTCTCCTGGGCTATCAGCTTTTCGGCAAGGTGGGCCAGCCTTTTCTTGTATTTGGTTAGAATCTTCTTGGCCTGGTCGTGGGCAGTCTGGATGATAGCCTGGACCTCTTCGTCAATCTCCTGGGCTACCTTTTCGCTGTAGTCCCGCTGCTCCGAGATTTCACGGCCTAAAAAGACCATTTCCTGCTTATCCCCGAAGCTCCGCGGGCCCAGTTTCTCGCTCATGCCGAAGTCGGTTACCATCTTGCGGGCAAGCTCGGTGGCCCGTCTAATATCATCGGAGGCGCCGGTTGAAATTTCATTGAAGATTTGTTCTTCGGCCGCCTGGCCGGCCAGAAGTGTGGCTATCATGGCGTTGAACTGGGAGCGGGTCATCAGGTAGCGGTCTTCAATGGGCAGCTGGCGGGTGTGCCCCAGCGTCATGCCCCGGGCTACTATTGAAATCTTGTGTACCGGGTCGGCGTTGGGCAGCATCTTGGCTACCAGGGCGTGTCCCGCCTCGTGGTAGGCGGTGATTTCCTTTTCCTTGACGCTTATCCGCCGGCTCTTTCTCTCCGGGCCGGCAATCACCCGGTCTATGGACTCCTCCAGCTCATCCATATCGATGGCTTTCTTGCCCCGGCGTGCCGCCAGAATGGCCGCCTCGTTGAGCAGGTTGGCCAGGTCGGCGCCGCTGAAGCCGACGGTCTGCTTGGCCAGTACCTCCAGGTTGACCTTCTTCGCCAGCGGCTTGCCCTTGGAGTGAACCTTGAGAATGGCCGTCCGGCCGTGGATATCGGGGCGGTCTAAGACCACGCGTCGGTCGAAGCGGCCGGGGCGGAGCAGGGCCGGGTCGAGTATGTCGGGGCGGTTGGTGGCCGCCAGAATAATGACGCTGGTATTGGTGTCAAAGCCGTCCATCTCCACCAGAATCTGGTTGAGGGTCTGCTCCCGCTCGTCGTGGCCGCCGCCCAGGCCGGCACCGCGGTGGCGACCGACGGCGTCAATTTCGTCAATAAAGATAATGCAGGGGGTGTTGCGTCTGGCCTGGTCGAAGAGGTCACGCACCCGCGAGGCACCGACGCCGACAAACATCTCGACGAACTCGCTGCCGCTGATGGAGAAGAAGGGTACCCCGGCTTCGCCGGCCACCGCCCGGGCCAGCAGCGTTTTGCCCGTGCCCGGCGGGCCTATTAATAACATTCCCTTGGGGATGCGCGCCCCCAGGCTCTGGAACTTCTCCCGCGACTTGAGGAAATCGACGACTTCGGACAGCTCCTGCTTGGCTTCTTCCACGCCGGCGACATCGTCAAAGGTCACCGTGGGCGTGCTGGCGGGGAAAAGCCGGGCGCGGCTGCGCCCGAAACTCATCGCCTGATTGTTAGCCCCCCGCGCCGAGCGGAATAGGAAGAAGAGCAGGGCGCCGAAGAGAATCAGGGGGATGAAGCCTATCATCAGGCTGCCCCAGTCAAAGCCGGACGCTTGTACCTGGTAGTCCACCCCCTCAAGGTTAAGCCCCAGTTCTTGAAGCTCAACCAGGGTGAGGCCGCCGATGGTGGTTTTCATCTCGATATCGGTAGTGGTGGTGATGAGCAGTTCACCGTTGTCCACTATAATCTTGGAAATCTGGCCGTTTTGCGACATGGCGATGGCTTCGTCCAGGCCGATTTCGGTCGGTTTGGGGGTCATTGGGAAAAACTGATAGAGGAGAATGACCACCGCCACCAGAATAATGATGTATATTAGGCTACTGCGTAGCCAGCTTGGTTTCATCTATTTACCTCTTACGTTTATATTATAGCAGAAATAGCCGTCAATAGGAAAAATGTCAATACCCATCCGGTATGGTGAATTGGTACCGGGTACTTGGCCTGTTATAGCTTATGATAGGTTTCCTGGAGAAGGAGAGCATCTTCCTCCAGGCTGGGGCTTTCGCAGATTAGCAGCCCCTTTGCCTGATAGTCCTTGAGCGCCTGGAGAAGCTCAATATAGCGCAGGTCTGAATCCTTGAGGTTGAGGTGCTTTAGCTCCCCCTTCTGGCCGTAGGCGATTCCGGAGACGTGGATGTGCATATCGGCGAGGGCTTGGTCTCCCAGTTTTTCTTTTATCTGCTCCAGAGTTGAGGCGAACTCGGCGTAGGAGTTGGCTTTGCCGTTGTAGGCGTGCCAGTGGGCGAAGTCCATGCAGATGCCGGTGCCCTCCAGCTCGGAGCATAGGCTAAGCACCTCGTCCAGGGTGCCGAAGGCGGTGGGCTTGCCCATGACCTCGGGCCTGATGACCACCCGGTTGTTTTCTTTTTTAAGCCGGTTTAGGACCTCGGCCAGGTTTTTCTTTACCGCCCGGTAGGTCTTTTCCGGGGGGTCGCCGAGGTAGAAGGCGGCGTGGAAGGTAACGCTCTGCGCCCCGCAGACGGCGGCGATGCGGGCGGTCTGGAGTATCCGCTGCTGGCTGGCGGCTACCTTTTCCTCCTCGCGTGCGTTGAGGTTGATGTAGTAGGGGCCGTGCGCCGATAGCCTGATGCCTGCGCTCCGGGCGGTTTCCGCCACCAGCCTGGCTCCCGCCTCCCCCATCCTGACCCCGTAGACGAACTCCAGCTCCATGCAGCTTAAGCCCAGTTCGGCAATACGCTTGATGCCGTCTATGGTGGTCTTGGTCTTGGAGCTGTGGGGGCTGCCGCCGGTGCCGAAGAGCAGCTTTTCCATAGTTTAAGTATAACATAACGCTAAATGGGGGGAGTTTGAGAGGGGGTGGAGCCATGAATTCAGGGGGTTTAAGGGGGACGAAGTCCCCCTCTTAAATCTAATTCCCCCTCTCCAAGAGTGGAGAGGGGGATAAAGGGGGTGAGGTTGATACCAATTATGCTATAATGTTAACTGGAGGCTGAGAGCTGGAAGCACTAGAAATGGCACGTAAGGCGGTAGAGGCGGCCGCCGACAAGCAGGCAGTAGATATTCTTCTGCTGGATGCCCGCGAGGTGTGCAGCTTTGCCGATTATTTCGTGATATGCAGCGGCGAGTCAGGCCGTCAGATTTCCGCTATCTATGATGAAATCGGGCACCGGCTTAAAAACGAGGGCGTTCTACCCCACCACCACGAAGGGACTATAGACTCCGGCTGGCTACTGTTCGACTATGGCGATACTATAATTCATATCTTTGCCCCATTTGAGCGGGAGTTCTACCAGCTTGACGAGCTGTGGAGCCAGGCCACGCCGGTATTACGGATTCAATAGCCGAATAGCTCATCGGGGGAGAAGAAAAGCTTTATTTCCACCTCGGCGTTGGCCGGTGAATCCGAGCCGTGAACGCTATTTTTCTCAATGCTCAGGCCGAAATCGTACCTTATGGTGCCTTTTTCCGCCTTGGCCGGGTCGGTGGCCCCCAGAGCTTTTCTGGTGGTCTCCACCGCCCCATCGCCCTCAAAGACACAGGCGGCTATCGGGGCGGAGGTGATATAGTCCACAAGGTCATTGTAGAAGGGCTTGTCCTTGTGTACGGCGTAGTGGCGCCGGGCCAGGGCTTTATCGGGGTGGAGCATCTTGAGCGCCACCAGCTTCAATCCCAGCTTCTCCAGCCGGGAGATAATAGCCCCCGCCAAGTCTCTCTGCGTTGCGTCCGGTTTGATTAAAACCAGGGTCCGTTCCATGATTACTCCTTTAGAGGATAATATTTTATGGGGTGGTTTGGCAAGTTTTCCTTAAAGGGGAGGGGTTAGCCTGGTTTTTAGAGTATGTTTTGATTCCCATACCCACCCGCCCGAAAGAGGTGTTACCTCTCTTCACTTTGGGGGGTTATGCCCCCCGCCCCGTTTTTAACGGGTGTTTTACTTCCCACCCTGACCCACCCTACAGAGGTTAGACCTCTAGAACTCTCCAATTGAGGGTGTTTAAGAGGGGGCGAAGCCGTGAACTTAGGGGGTTTAAGGGGGAACTCTAGCGTTTGTTTTGCGTCCCACCCTCCCGCCCTCATAAGCTGCGCTTCTGGAACTTTCGATTAGGGGGAGGGGGAGAGAGCGTAAAAGGATGAAACCTTTTTGGGTGGGGGGAAAGGGGGAGGAAACTAATCAGGGGGGTTTAAGGGGGACGAAGTCCCCCTTTACCTTAAAGGGTGGCGGGTGGGAATAGATAAAAATGGGGGGAGGGTAAAAATCCTATTTTTTCTCCCTCTGGCTGTGGATGAACATGGTGGCGGTGCTATCGGCCACCGGCGTGCCGTCCTTGAGGTGCATCTCAGCTTCGGCCTCGATAAGCTTTCTCGTCTTCTTGTTGATATGGGCGGTGATAACCAGGGACGCGCCGGTCTGGAGGGGGCGTTTGAACCGGGTATGCATCCTGGCCGTCAGGCTGTTGACCCCGGCGGCGAGGGAGGCGTAGCTCATCGCCTCGTCCAGAATGCAGCCGATGATGCCGCCGTGGACAACCCCCGACCAGCCCTGATGCAACTCACCGGGGGTGAACTCGGCCCTGACCCCTTTGCCATCACGGGCAAAATTTAGCTTCAGGCCGATGGGGTTTTTCTGCCCGCAGGCAAAGCACATGTCAAAGTCCTTATGGATATCTACCGATATTTTTGGCCAGTTCGTCATTTTTAATCTCCGTTCCTGGTATTAGCGGTGCCGGCGCTGAGTAATCACCGGGTGCCTGAGGTAGAGGGGCTGCAGGGTGGTGGGGTTGTCATAGTCACCCGCCTTTAATCTCTCTTTAGCCAGCTCCGCCATCAGGCTGGCGCGGCGGGGCCGGGCGGGGGCGATTACCGCTTTATCTTTAAGTTGTTCCTTTAGCTGGCCGGCGATTACGGGCACGTACTCCCCGCAGAAGAGGGTCTGGCTCTTTATTTCAGTGTCTAATGTGTCAACGGTGGTTATGTGTTCAGCGGCGAGCTGTTGCCACTTATTATCTCTTTTTTGATATAGGGCGGTGGCAATCTCTCCCCGCCTGGCGTTGAATATGGGGCAGATGGGCAGGTCATTTTCGGCATGCTGGCAGGCTTCCAGCTCCAGGCTGCTGACGCCGATGATGGGTATGTCAAGGCTGAAGGCCAGCCCCTTGGCCGTGCTCAGGCCTACCCGCAGCCCGTTAAAGCTCCCCGGGCCTTTAGCCACCAGAATACAGCTTACTGATTGAAGACTTACCTCAGCCTTGTTGAGCAGTTCAACCAGGCGGGGCAGCAACTCCACGCTGTGGTTCTGCCCGCAGTGCCAGGTCGCCTCGGCCAGCGTCCTGCCGTCCTGCACCAGGGCCAGGCTGGCGCTATCTGTCGAGGTGTCTATTGCCAGTAACATCATTTCAGCTTTGCCACCAGTTCGCGGTAGCGTTTGCCTCCAGCTTTGAGTTTAAGGCGGCGGCCGGTATCGGAGACATAGCTCATCTCAATCAGCAGGTGCTCCGGCGGCAGCAGGCTTAAGCCCTTCTCCGCCCACTCTACCACCGAAACGCCACTGCCGTAGAAATAGTCATCCAGGCCCAGGTCGGCAATCTCCTCTAAATTGTCCAGGCGGTAGAAGTCCATATGATACAGCGGTAATCTGCCGTAAAGCTCCCTGACCACGACAAAAGAAGGGCTGGCGGCGTACTCCCTTATACCCAGTCCCCGGGCGATGCCCTGGGTGAGGCAGGTCTTGCCCGCCCCCAGCTTGCCCACCAGCAGAAAGATATCGCCGGGCAGGGCCAGCTCGCCGAGGTGGGCGCCAAACTCCTGCGTCTCCTCCGGGCTGCTGCTTGTTATCTCCGGCTGGTTCATCGGCGGGTAAAGTGCTCCCAGCCCGACTTGCCTGAATCTACAGGGTTCCCCTGGCGGTCAACCACGGTTACCCCCTTGCCGGCGGTGATTTCGCCGATGACCGTTATCGGGCAGGAGGCGGCCTTCTTTACCTTATCTATTATTTCCGTCCCGGCGGTAAATAGCAGTTCGTAGTCCTCACCGCCGGTTAGAGCCAGTTCCAGGGCTTTATCGCCGAAGGCGGCTAAGACTTTTGGCTCCACGGGCACACGGTTGGTATCTATGCTGGCGCCGACCCGGCTGGCCTTACATATTTGATTTAAATCGGCGACCAGCCCATCGCTGATATCTATGGCCGTTTTCACCCCCTGCTCTAATAGTAATTGACCTTCGGCAATGCGGGGGGTGGGGTGGAGGAAAGCCTGCCGGAAGCGGGCGGTGGCCTGGGGGGCGAATTTAAGCTTTTTGGTTAGCATCTCCAGCCCGGCGGCGGCCGCCCCCAGATGGCCGGTAACGGCTACCATCTCTCCGGGTTTGGCCGAGGAGCGGGTTAGTATCTGCTTTTGGGGGCTGCTGCCCAGGACGGTTATGGAGATAACGACTAAAGGGGCATTGCTGATATCGCCGCCGACTATGGTTACTTTATGTTTTTTTGCCAGTTCCAGCATGCCGGTGTAGAGGGCGGTAACATCGTCCACCTCGGTTTGGGGGGGTAAAGCTAAAGACACCAGGCCGTAGCGTGGGGCGCCGCCCATGGCGGCGATATCGCTTAAGTTGACCGCCAGCGCCTTCCCGCCCAGCTCCGGCCAGGGGGCTATACCGGCGGGGAAGTGAACATCCTGAATGAAGGAATCTACTGTTGCCAGCTGTATAGAGGTATCGCCCTTCCAGGCGGCGGCATCATCGCCGATGCCGATTAAGAGCTGCTTATCCCGCCCGCCGCCGGCCATTTTAGCCAGCAGGTCAATCAGCCCGAACTCCCCCAAATCCTTAACCTTCATGGCAAAATTATAGCACGGCGGTATTTGGGGTCACAAGGTAAGGGAGTTTTAGGTGAGCTAACGCTATTATAGGGCAGGAGCGTCTTTACTTGTTATTAGTCTTACTTAGTTGACTCTTCTCTTAATGCCAATCCGAGTTGCACTCCCTCAATTTGTTCCCCTTCAGTACCTAATGGCTCAGTTGACGCCAGAATATAGCGGACATTGCGCCCTTTGCCTTCAACCCGCATTATCCCCATTTCTATAAGCGCGTTAAAACGCTTCACCACTGTAGCACGAGATAACCTAGTAGCGTCCATATAGACACCTGTAGTAACAAACCCGTAAGTTGCAGCATAAATGATTGCCTGAACTTGGTCTCTGGAAAGACCCTTTTCCTCCCCTAGGTTGTAGGCGTTTACAAAAGATTTCTGGATGTGAAGTAATTCGGACTTCTTTTCGACCAAACTCTTAGCTACAGACTCAGTAAAATACTCTAGCCATTCTGTAGGGTCATTATTAGCTCCATATCGAGCACCAAGAACCTGTCTTATTCTTTGGTGATAGGTGTCCATGTCTATGCCTGCTTGACGTACCCAAGAAAATAAATATCTACATTTGTATCCGTACCTGTAGAGAATAAGGTCTGCCAAAGCACGTGCCGTGCGTCCATTTCCATTATCAAATGGGTGTATAGCAACTAATTCCAAATGAGCTACACCGGCGAAAATCACCGGGTTAATTGCTATTGGTCCCTGTCTGAGCCAAGCACTTAATTCGCTCATAAGTTTTACGGAATCGCTTGGGCTGGGTGGAAGAAAAATAATTTCACCCGATAACCTGTCTTTAATTGCATTTGGTTTTAATTTATACACACCTGGTGACCCTTGCTTTGGGATATCCCTAACAACAAAGGCGTGAATTTGCTTGATAACTTCTTCATCTATCGGAACATTGTGGCGGTCAGCAAGGTCACGTATAAAACCCATTGCTCTATATAAATTAACGTGTTCCTGCTCGCTTGTACCAAGCTCTTTTTGCGAGAGGCGGTTCTTCCCAAGCCTCTCTGCAGTTTGCATGTTTAAGGGATTACCCTCAATGCGAGCTGTATAATAGACTGTTTCAACCAAAGCGCGATGTTGAATAGGTGCTTCAACAATGTCTAAGACTGGAATCATCCGAATCAGTGCACGGACTTCTTCTATTTCCCCCAAGCTTTTCTGGAGCTTCTCTGTTAATTTGAAATTTGGTTCATACATTTTTATTTCATTCCCTAAATGATTAAAATGATTGTCTAAATAAAATGTTTAGTATTTTACTTAATCATCTATCATTTATATGATTATATCACAAAGTATATATTTGTCAAGTCATTTTTATGAAAGACTCATTTTATGTTTGATTAATAGCGTTTCGCAATAAGTTACAGCTAAGGGGTGTTTTAGAGGGGCGAAACCATGAATTCAGGGGGTTTAAGGGGGACTTCGTCCCCCTTTACCTTAAAGGGTGGCGGGTGGGTAAAGATAAAATTGGGGGTGAGGTTGATAAGCAGGTGCTATAGAGAATAAAACTCTAGCCTTATGGCCAAAAAACTGGTATAGTTTTAGTGTAAATGCGTTACGCAATTATTGCCGATATCCATGCCAATCTGACCGCTTTTATGGCGGTTCTGGTTGATATTAAGGAGCAGGGGGAGGTGGAGGAGATATGGTGTCTGGGGGATATCATCGGCTATGGACCGGACCCGCACCAGTGCATTGAGCTCCTGCGCCAGACCAACCATATCTGCGTGGCCGGTAACCACGACCTGGCGGCCATAGGCGAGATTGATACCAACCAGTTCAATCCCGATGCCGTCGTCGCCTGTGGGTGGACGGCAAGGCAGTTGACTCCGCGGGATGTGGTCTATATTAAGGACCTGCCCTCGGTTATTGAGAGGGACGACTTTACCCTGGTGCACGGCAGCCCCCGGGAGCCCGTCTGGGAGTATATCCTGTCCATTAGTGGAGCCAATGAGAATTTTGCCTACTTTAAGACCAAGTATTGCCTGGTGTGCCATTCCCATGTGCCGGCGGTGTTTAGGTTGGGCAAGGGCGGCGCCTGTTCTTTCAGCAAGTTTTTACCGGGTAGCGCGGTGGGGTTGGGGGAGGAGCGGTTGATTATCAACCCCGGTTCCGTGGGACAGCCGCGGGACGGCGACCCCAGGGCGAGCTACGCTATCTATGACAGCAAGGCCGGCCAGGTCAGGCTCCACCGTGTTCCTTACGATATTACCGCCACTCAGGCCAGGATGGTGGAGCAGAGACTGCCGATGAGGCTGGTAGTTCGCCTGAACCGTGGTGCTTAGTCGGGCGCTATCCTCCATTGTTGACATGAAGTGCACTCAAGCGATAAACTTATTGAGTTGTCTTAAAAACCGCCAGTTTATTGATTCTTAGTGAGGAGTGAAGAAAATGGCAAAAGTACCGAGTAAAATTGAAACCTGGCAGATGGTAGAGCCGGGCAAGCTGGAGAGGAAGAGCATCGATGCCCCCAAGCTAAAGCCCGGTGAGGTGATGGTTGAGATTGCCGGCTGCGGCGTCTGCCATACCGACCTGGGCTATTTCTATGACGGCGTGCCCACGGTTAACAAACCGCCGCTTACCCTGGGGCATGAAATCAGCGGCACGGTAATAGCCGGTGAAAAGGACTGGGTGGGCAAGGAAGTGATTATCCCGGCGGTGATGCCCTGTAATAACTGCCCCATCTGCGCTGCCGGCCGGGGCAACCGCTGCCTGGCCCAGAAGATGCCCGGCAACAGCATGGAAATCTACGGCGGTTTCTCCAGCCATATCGTGGTGCCGGCCGAGGACTTGTGCCTAGTGTCGAATCGAGACGGCGTGCCCCTATCTCATTTCGCCGTCATTGCCGATGCCGTGACCTCGCCCTACCAGGCGGCGATGAGGGCCGAGGTCAAGCCCGGTGATTTGACCATCATTATCGGGATTACCGGTGGGCTGGGGGTATATGCCGCCCAGGTCTGTAAGGCGCTGGGGGCCAAAGAGGTCATCGGTATCGCCCGCAACCCGGATAAGCTGAAGAGGGCCTTAGACTACGGCGCCACCCATGTCATCAGCTCGGTGGATAAGAGCCCCCGCGACATCAGAGACGAGTTCCGCGCCTATTGCAAGGAGAAGGGTGTGCCGACGAACTACGGCTGGAAGATTTTTGAGTGGACCGGTACCGCTGATGGCCAGGCCATCGGTCTGGAGCTGCTTTCCTTTATCGGCAAGCTGGTAATCTGCGGCTTCGGCATGCTGAAGAACGAGTACTCTCTTTCCCGGTTGATGGCCTTCGACGCTGATATCCTGGGCTCCTGGGGCTGTCTGCCCAAGTACTACCCCGAGGTCCTTGATTTGGTGCTGAAGGGCAAGATAGAGGTAGAGCCCTTTATCGAGACACGGCCGATGAGTCAGATACAGCAGGCATTCGAGCAGGGCCACAAGGGTGGTCTGACTAAAAGAATAATACTGACCCCTGACTTTTAAAGTAAAATTAAATCAAAAAGGAGGATATAAATGGCTTTAGATTGGGTACCCAGAGAAGGTGGTGTAAAAGACCACAATATTTGGGGTATGGAGCATTTCGGCACCGAGCCGCCCTGCACCATGTATGAGGAAAAACCGATAATCGACCCCAGCGGCAAACCGGTAGACGGGGTTTACAGCGCCTGGATTACCCTGAACAACCCCGCCCAGTACAACTCCTACACCACCGAGATGGTTAAGGGCGTTATCGCCGGTTTCCACCGGGCGCAGATGAACCGCGCCGTGGTGGCGGTGGTCTTTACCGGTGCCGGCCACAACGCTTTCTGCACCGGCGGCAACACCAAGGAATATTCGGAGTATTATTCCACCAAACCGACGGAGTACGGCCAGTACATGGACCTCTTCAACGGCATGGTTGATTCCATCCTGATGTGCCAGAAGCCGGTTATCCGGCGGATTAACGGCATGAGCGTCGCCGGCGGCCAGGAAATCGGTGGCGCCTGCGATATAGCGGTGGCCTCCGACCTGGCTATCTTCGGGCAGGCCGGCCCCAGGCACGGTTCGGCGCCGGTGGGCGGCTCTTCCGACTTCCTGCCCTGGGCCCTGACCAGCGAGGACGCCATGTGGAACTGCATCTCCTGCGAGATGTGGAGCGCCTACAAGATGCTGCGCAAGAACTACGTCAGCAAGGTGGTGCCGGTGCTCAAGCAGGGCGACAAATTCATCCGCAACCCGCAGGTCTTTACCGACAGCTACGTCAAAGACGGCGAGATTGTCTACGGCGAGTTCCTCAGGGGCGAGGAAGCCAAGAAAGCCCGCGAGCTGGTCAAGTCCCTCGAGGTGGACTTAACTCCCCTGGATAACGAAGTGAACAAGATGCTCTGGACATTCACCAACCTCTTCGAAGGCTGCCTGATGAAGTCAATCATCGGTGTCCGGGAGAAGAAGAAATTCTTCTGGGATATGAACAAGAACGACCACCGCTACTGGCTGGCTATCAACATGACCGGCGAGGCCTTCCTGGGCTTCGGCGCCTTCAATACCAAAAAGATAACCGGCAAGGACACCATCGACTTCCTCAAGTACCGCCAGATGGTTGCCGAGGGTCATCCCCTGGACGAGGAGCTTTTCGAAGCCGTTCTGGGCAAACCCCAGACTTAATAAACCTGATTGTTATTGAGAAGCCCCGTGGTAAAGCTGCGGGGCTTCTCTTTTTGGCTGATTTTGCTTCGTTTACTATGAGGGGGGGGATAAGGGGAGGTCTCGCCCTGATTTTAGAGTGTGTTTTGCGTCCCACCCTCCCGCCCAATAGAGGTTATACCTCTCTTCACTCCTTTTTACGGGGGTTATGCCCCACTCCTCTCCTGCTTTCGGGCGTTTCTCTTCCCACCCGCCCGCCCACAGAAGTGATACTTCTATCAATTTCTTCTTGGGGGGTGGGGTTTAAGAGATGAAAAGAGGCGAAGCCTTAATTTTTAATGGGGATTAGAGTGGGACGAAGTGCGCAATAGGGGTGTCTAAGAGGGGGCGAAGCCCCCTCTTCTTAAAAAACAATTCCCCTTCCCCTTGCTAAGGGGAAGGGGATAAAGGGGATAGGGTTTCCTTAAATAATGAAAAATAAGGTGGGGTGGGAATAGATATAAAACGGGGGTGGGGATAGTTTTCCCCCATTCTGGCTTGACAAAGAAGTAGCCACCCATTAGCATTTTATTGAGGTCGTGCTAGACGGGGAGCCAGCGGTGCCCTGAACTCGCAATCCGCTATAGCGGGGTTGAATTCCTGCTTGAGGCCTTTGTCTGGTGGGACTACCCGGGTTAAGTGGTGTTGAAGGCCGGGTCCTGCGCGGCAGAGCTCTATGAATCCCGTCAGATCTGAGAGGAAGCAGCGGTAAATAGAAGCCCTGGGTGCCGCAGGGTTACCTGGCTGGAGCCGGCTGGCTTCGGGCAAGCTGCGGGGCGGGGTCGAGGGTGGGTGCACGGCCTCACTATTTCTGATATGGATAAAAGCCCGAATTCACTGCTGGTTCAGACGAAAAGGCGGCTGCGGCAGTTTGGCCTTAAGCCGAGAAAGGGGCTGGGGCAGCACTTCCTGGTTGATGAGGAGGTGCTGGAGGTCATTACCTCCGCTGCTAAACTTACCCCCGACGACCTGGTGGTGGAGGTGGGGCCGGGGCTGGGTATCCTGACCGAGGCGTTAGCCCGGAGAGCCGGCGGGGTAATCGCCATTGAGCTGGATGATAAGCTGGCGGCTTTGCTTGAAAAAACGCTGCTTTCTTTTAAAAACGTCACCATCGTCAACGATAATGTGCTTAATATCGAGCCGGGGGAGTTGCTGGCGAGGCGGGGGGTAAATCCTGTTTACAAGGTGGTGGCCAACCTGCCTTACTATATTACTTCGCCCGTCCTGCGCCATTTCCTGGATAGTTCGGCCCGGCCGCAGGTGATGATTTTTATGGTGCAGAAAGAAGTGGCCGAGGCTATTGCCGCAAAGCCCGGCGATATGAGTTTGCTCAGTGTAAGCGTCCAGTTCTACGGTAAGCCGGAAATAGTAAGCTACGTGCCGGCGGAGTCGTTCTACCCGGCGCCGGAGGTCGATTCGGCGGTGCTGCGCATTGAGCTCTACCCTGAGCCGGCGGTGGCGGTGAGTGACGAGGGGGGCTTTTTTGAGCTGGTGAGGGCCGGTTTTGCCGCCCCGCGTAAGCAGATAGCCAATTCCCTGTCCCAGGGGCTGGGGCTGCCCAGGGACGTGATTTTACCACTTTTGGAGAAAGCCGATATATCCGGACAGCGGCGAGCGGAGACCCTGACCCTTGAGGAGTGGGCCCGGCTGTGGCGGGTTTTTGAGGAGAAAAAAGCATGGTAGAGAAAAAATCATGGTAGATGTTAAGGCGCCGGCCAAGATTAACCTCACCCTTGAGGTTCTGGGCGAGCGTCCCGACGGCTTTCATGAGATACGCAGTGTTATCCAGACGATAGACCTCTATGACAGCCTCCGTTTCCGCTCCAATCGTAGGCTCCGCTTTAGCTGTGATAACCCCGAATTTATCGTGGAGGAGAGCTTGGTGACCAGGGCGGCGGCCCTGCTCCAGGAAGCCGGTGGTTCCTCCAGGGGGGCGACCATAGATATTAAAAAGCGTATCCCGCTGGTGGCCGGGCTGGGTGGGGACAGCAGTGACGCCGCCGCTGTCCTGAGCCAGCTTAACAAGCTCTGGAAGATGGGTCTGTCAACGGAGCAGCTGCTTGAGCTGGCCCCCGGGCTGGGTTCGGATGTGGCTTTCTTTCTCTACGGGGGCACGGCGCTGGTGAAGGGGAGGGGGGAAGAGGTAACGGCGCTGCCGCCGCTTCCCCGCAGGTGGGTGGTACTGCTGGTGCCGCCTTTTTCCCGGATGCCAGAAAAGACTGCCAAGCTCTATGCCAGCCTTAAGCCCAGCCACTATACCGACGGGCAGATTACGGAAAGGCTGGTCAAAGTTTTGAACGAGGGGCGGGGGTTTAAGCCGTCAATGCTTTTTAACACCTTTGAGAACGTCGCCTTTGAGCTTTTTCCCAGGCTTAAACTATATAGAGACCACTTTATCAAGCTGGGCGCTTACAATGTGCACCTGGCCGGCTCGGGGCCGGCGCTGTTTACCATGATGGATGACCAGTTTCAGGCGGAGAACCTGTACGCGCGCTGCCAGCAGCAGAACCTGGAATCTTATCTGGCCGAGACAACCGATAGCGAGGGAGGTATCAAATGAGCACTACCAGGGATAATTTAGAGGAGGCTTTTGCCGGGGAAAGCCAGGCCAGCCGGCGCTACCTTTTCTTTGCCGAAAAGGCGGATGGCGAGGGGCTGCCCCAGATAGCCAGGCTGTTCCGGGCGGCGGCTGAGGCGGAGACGGTCCACGCCCGCAATCACCTTAAAGTCATGGATGACATCGGTGGAACTAAGGATAATCTGAAGGCGTCTATCGGCGGCGAGAGCTATGAGTTCACCGAGATGTACCCCGGTTTCATCGAGCAGGCCAAGGCTGAGAATAACGAGAAGGCCGAGATTACCTTTAACTATGCCAATAAGGTGGAGAAGGTCCACCACGGCCTGTACCAGAAGGCGCTGGAGCTGCTTGAGGTGGGGCAGGAGGCTAAAGCCGAGCCCTACTTTGTCTGCCCGGTCTGCGGCTATACCGTGGCCGGTGAAGCCCCGGAGAAGTGCCCGATCTGCGGCACGCCCGGGAGCAAGTTTATGCGGGTGGAGTAGTTCCCCCCTGTTGCTGGGCCAGCCACCCCTTAATTATCTCTTCCTCATCATGGCGGGTGTTTATCTTCCCGTTCAGCTTGGCCTGGTGAAGCAGGCCCAGTATCTCCTTTATCTGGGGGCCGGGGGCAATGCCCATCTGGATTAAGTCGTCGCCGGTGAGCGATACCTGCACGTCTTTGAGCCGGTTGAGGAAGAGGTGAATAGCTTGGCCGGCCACCGCCGACTGGGTGACCAGTGAGTTCGCTTCTAAAGCGGTGGGGGAGAAATCGCGGAGGAGGTTATAGATGGCGCCGGGCGAGACGCCGGGGGTGGACAGCGAGCGCATCTTGTTCTTGACGGCGATGGTATCCCGGAGGGTTTTAGCCGACAACCTGGGCAGGTTGAGGCGCGATATCAGCTGTTCGATTTCCTCGGCGGTGAGGGGATAAGCCAGCAGCGCCAGGTAGAGGTCAAACGATGGCGGTTCCGGGGAGCATTCCTGGCGGGCGTGCTCGAATTTTTCCTTGAGAAAGCCGTCACCCTTTAGCGACGGGTGTAACGCCGCCAGCACCCCCAGTTCCCCGGCGCGATTAAAGACCTTTTCCGGATATTTTTCCTTGCATATGCACTCCATCTCATAGCGGGTGCGGTCGGCGCTTATAGTTTCCAGCATGGGTATATCCCGCTGGAGCAGGGTTTGCGTTCTTCTCTCCAGGTGGAAGCTCAGCCGCTGCTCGTAGCGCAAAGCACGCCAGATGCGGGTGGCGTCGTCGGTGAAGCTTTTTTCGTGGAGTATGCGGATGCGCTTACTCTGCAGGTCCTCGCGGCCGCCGTGGGGGTCGACCAGCTTGCCGTAGTAGCCGGGGTTGAGGCGGATAGCCATGGTGTTGATGGTGAAATCGCGGCGGGAGAGGTCGTCGTCAATAGAGCTGGGGGTCACCGCGGGCAGGGCTCCGGGTTTGGCATAGGTTTCACTGCGGGCGGTGGCCAGGTCGATGCTCCAGTCGTGCCACTGGAGCTTGGCGGTGTTGAAGCGGGGGTGGGTGGTGATTTTGCCCTTGTTGATTCCTGTTAGCTGCTGGGCCAGCTCGATGGCATTGCCCTCAACCACCAGGTCGAGGTCAAAATTGGCCTGTTCCATGAGCAGGTCGCGGACAACCCCGCCGACGAGGTAGAGCTTCTCCCCGCGGCTGTTGGCCATCTCGCCGGCCACCCACATGAAGTTGACCAGTTCCGGGGGCAGCTGTTTTTCTATTAATTTGCCGAAGTTAATGCGCTTGGACATGGTCTATAAAAATTATAGCACAGTATGTGACTGGTCAATAGGGGGAAAGTGAGAGATTTTTAGGAGTATGAAGGCTAACTTGACTGGGTGGGGGGAAAAGGGGTGGTGATTAATCAGGAATGTTTAAGAGGGGAGATTTTTTAGGGAGTACTAGAGGGGCAGAGTGCGTAATCAGGGGAGTTTAAGAGGGGGCGAAGCCCCCTCTTTCAAGAGAATAATTCCCCTTCCCCTTGGCAAGGGGAAGGGGATAAAGGGGATAGGGTTCCCCTGTATATGCTATAATGGCTGGCAAATAATGATAGTTGTAACCGGTGCCGCCGGGCACGTTGGGGCTAACCTGGTACCGGCTCTGCTGGCCCAGGGCCGTCCGGTGCGGGTTCTGGTCCATGCCGACCGGCGGGCTTTCCAGGGACTGGATGTTGAAGCTGTCCAGGGCGATATCCGCGACCCGGAGTCTCTGGTAAGCGCCTTTAAGAACGCTGAGGTGGTCTATCACCTGGCGGCTCGTATCTCCATCTTTCAGCACGATTGGCCCTTACTTGAGGCGGTCAATGTTACCGGCACCCGGAATGTGGTCGAGGCTTGCCTGCGCTGCGGAGTGCGCCGCCTTGTCCATTTCAGCACCATCCACAGCATAGCCCAGACGATTTCCGGCAGCCCGGTCGGTGAATCAAACTCCCTGGTTGAATCCCGGCGCTACCCGGCTTACGACCGCTCCAAGGCGGCGGCGGAGAGAGAGGTGCGTCAGGGGATAGAGAGGGGATTGGACGCGGTTATCATCAGTCCCACCGGGATTATCGGTCCCAATGACTACAGGCCTTCCCACTTCGGTGACGCTTTGCTAAGGTTGGCCGACGGCAGGCTGCCGTCCCTGGTTTCCGGCGGGTTTGACTGGGTGGATGTCCGCGACGTTGTCCGGGGGGCGGTGCGGGCCGAAGAACAAGCCCCGGCCGGAGCCAAGTACATCCTTTCCGGTCACTGGGTGTCACTGCGGGAGGTGGCCGGGCTGGTAGCGCAGATAACCGGAGTGCCGGCCCCCGGTTTTGTCTGCCCTATGTGGCTGGCCCGTGTCGGCGCCCCGTTCATCACCGCCTTTGACCGTCTGGCCGGCAGGCGGCCGCTCTACACCAGTGTTTCCCTGCAGGCACTGCGTGACAATCGGAACATAAGCCACCAGAAGGCGACCGGGGAGCTGGACTATCACCCGCGCCCGTTTAGGGAAACGCTTGTCGATACCCTCCGCTGGTTTGAGAAGAACGGGCGGCTTGCCCGCCCCTTAAAGATAACGTCAACGGGGTCAGCTTGAGCGAGCTGGCTGTTTTTAATGTTCTCATCGCCGGCTGGTTTTCACTGGCGGCGGTAGTCTTTCTATCCCTGCTGTTCTTCGCCGCCCCGTATGGCCGCCACGTCCGCCGTGGCTGGGGTCTGGCCATCAACAACAGGCTGGGCTGGGTTATCATGGAAGCGGTGGCGCCGGTGGCCTTCGCCGTGTGCTTTGTCCTCGGCGGCAACCCCAATACCGTTACAACACTGGTCTTCCTGGGATTGTGGCAGGCCCATTACCTGCACCGGGCTTTTATCTACCCCTTTAGTCTGCGCAGCCGGAGCCGGGGGATGCCGCTGCTCGTTATTAGCTTTGGCTTTCTGTTCAACACGGTGAACGGCTACCTCAACGGGCGCCACATTTTCTGTTTCTCCGGCGGCTACGGCAACCAGTGGCTGGGGGACCCGCGGTTTATCGCCGGAGTGGCCCTGTTTATCACCGGTTTCATCATCAACCGGCAGGCCGACCGGATTCTGGGTAGCTTAAGCAAATCGGCCGACTCCGGTTATAAGATTCCGTATGGCGGGCTTTACCGCTGGATATCGTGCCCTAACTACCTGGGGGAGATTATTATATGGCTGGGCTGGGCGGTGGCGACCTGGTCGCTGCCGGGGCTGGCATTTGCCGTTTGGACGCTGGCTAATCTGGTGCCCCGCGCCCGTTCCCACCACGCCTGGTACCGGCAGCGCTTTCCGGATTATCCGCACCGGCGCCGGGCGCTTTTGCCGGGGATATGGTAGGGGGGAGTTTTTCTACCCACCCTCCCGCCCACATAAGCTGCGCTTCTGAAACTTTTTGGGTTTATGCCCCCAACCCCATTTTAAACCAGTGTTTTTCTTTCCCGCTCTGACCCACCCTAAAGAGGTGATACCTCTCTTCCACTCTGGGGAGTTATGCCCCGCACCCCTCCTTATTTGACGGTTCTCTTTTTTCCCACCCTCCCACCCTATAGAGGTTTCAACTCTCTCACTGTGGGAGGTTATTCCCCCAACCCCGCTTTTTCGGAGGTGTGTTGAGGTATATTATTTATTTTGGGTGGGGGGAAAAGGGGAGGGTCTGGCCTGATTTTTAGAGTGCGTTTTGTGTCCCGCCCTCCCGCCCTAAAGAAGTGATACTTCTATTAAATTCATCTTAGGGGGAGTGGGGAAAAGGGGGGATAATCTAACGGGGGTGTTTAAGAGGGGGCAGAGCCATGAATTTAGGGGGTTTAAGGGGGACGAAGTCCCCCTTTTTATATTATTATTCCCCTTCCCCTTGGCAAGGGGAAGGGGATAAAGGGGATAGGGTTTCCTTAAATAATATAAAAAATAATTGGGTTGGGGAGGGGTAAAAAGGGCTTTAGCCCGCTTCCATTAAGGGTGGCGGGCGGGAAAAGATATAAAACGGAGTGGGGGGAAATAGCCCCCAAAATCATTGTCATGGGGTTATCCTTTGCTTTATAATAAACCCCGTGAAAGTCGTCTCAATTGTGGGCATGACCGGAGCCGGTAAATCA
>JAUVYB010000030.1 GCA_030603275.1 Deltaproteobacteria bacterium
AATAAGACCAATAAGCAATGCTGTCAACCGCAGCCAATTATTTTGTTTCATTGCTGATACGAGTCCCTGATACTTTGGCAAAAGCCGGTCCGCCTGCTACACTGGCATGCCCAGCATCCCAAGCAGACCTCGCAGTCCCCAATGCCGGCGAAGCGAAAATCACCATAATCTCAGGTGAAAACACAGCCCCCTACTCTCCAATGTTTCTGGTTGACTATTTAACCGGAGAGCTTGGGGAAGGGGAAATTCTGCTGGGAGATGACCACGGTCTTTCTCCCCAAAGACGCCTGGGGCAGAGGGTGGTTAGGGTAGACGATAGCCGGAACAGGGTTGTCATGGAAAGCGGCCGGGAAATCGGCTATGATAAATTGCTCATCGCCAGCGGGGCATCACCGCTTAAACCCCCTGTAAAAGGAACTGATAAAGAAGGGGTTCATTTTTTCAATAGACTGGGGGGTGTGAAAAGGCTCTCACAGCAGGTACTGAATGCCGAAAAGGTCATAATCATTGGGGCGGGAGCCATAGGTGTGGAGCTTGCCATCGCTTTCAACAAGATGGGGAAAAATACGCTGGTTGTAGAGCTCCTGGGCCGGGTTCTGCCGCAAATGCTGGATGAGGACCTTGCCCGGCATGTCGAAAAGCAATTAACTAACTCGGGCATCAGATTCAGGCTCGGAGAAGGTGTTTCCGAAATAACCGGAGATGACCGGGCGGCAGGGGTTGTCGTCGGGGGCAGGGAAATACCGGCAGACCTTATCCTTGTTGCCGTCGGCCTCAAGCCTAACATTGATTTTCTGGAATCGTCCCGGGTCAAGGTCAACCGAGGAGTACTGGTCGATGAAAAGATGCGGACAAACCTGCCCAATATCTACGCCGCCGGAGATGTCGCCGAATCAATAGACCCCTACGGCCGGTACGAGCTGGTATTTAACTGGTACAATGCCATCGACCAGGGCTGGACCGCCGGCTGTAATCTAATCGGCATTGAAAACACCTGTAAAGCCTCCCCCGGTCTGGTAGCGCTCAAGGGTATGGAGCCGCCTGTTATTTCCATAGGGCGAAAACACTTTGAAAACGGATACGAGACTTTGTCCTGCACCGATAGAGCAAAAGGCGTCTACGAAAAGGTCTTTATAAAAGACAATCATATAGATTGCTATCAGGCGATTGGCATATCAGACAGGGCAGGGCTTATATACGGTTATATCAAGGAGCGGAAGGACATCGGCAATATCAAGGACGGGCTCCTGGACATTCTCCACCCGGCAAACCTGGCAGCTTGAAAATATGCTCTTATAATCAATGTCCCAACAGACAACGGGGGTGGAAGTGAAACCTAATAAAGCAGTTATCAAAACTACCTGCAAAAGTTGCCACGGAGGCTGCGGAGTTCTCGTTAGCGTAGAAAACGGCAGAATAGCCCACATAGAAGGCAACCCGGATTCAGCAACCAGAGGGACTATGTGCGCCAAGGGCCTGGCCAGCTTTCAGGAGGTCTACAACCCCAACCGGATTCTCTACCCCATGAAGAGGAAAGGAGAAAGGGGAGGGGGTAAATGGCAGAGAATCGGCTGGGAAGAGGCGTTAGAAACGGTTGCCGGCAGAATAGAGGGCAGCATTAAGGAACACGGGGCCGGCTCCGTAGCTATATGTCAGGGAACGGGCCGGGGCTACAACAGGTACACGTTCCGGTTTGCCAGGTCTATCGGCGCACCGAATATGGGCGCGCCCGCCGACTTTTGCTACGGCCCCAGGCTGGCGGTCTTCGGCATGATGATCGGTGGCAGGCTATATTGCGACTATCACGGGTGGGGTGGGGAATACCCCAGGACGCAGATTTCCTGGGGAAAGCAGCTGGAAATCACCAATGCCGACGGCGAAATGGCGGTCTGGTTCCTTAATTCACTGGAAAGGGCGGAGAATCTAATTCTGATAGACCCCAGGGCCACCCGCCTTGCCGGCAGAGCCGACCTGTGGCTACAGGTCAGACCCGGCACCGACGCCGCACTGGCCCTCGGTATGCTCAACGTGATAATCAACGAGGGGCTGTATGACCGTGATTTCGTCGATAACTGGACATACGGCTTTGAAAAACTTAAGGAAAGGGTGCAGGAGTATCCTCCGGAAAGGGTGGCTGAAATAACCTGGGTTCCGGAGGATAAAATCATAAAAGCCGCCAGAATACTGGCTACGGCAAAGCCCGGGTGCATCCAGATGGGGGAATGCCTGGAAGCCAGCAACAACTCCATACAGACCCTAAGGGCGATAGTCTGCCTCATGGCGGTCACCGGAAATATTGAAAGACCCGGCAGCATGATTAACTGGGTACCCCCGGATACCGGCCCGCTGGAAGATTTTGCCATGGAGGTACCGGCGCCGGAGGAGCCGGCCATCGGGGCGGATAAATATAAGCTTTTAGCCTCCCCGCCGATGGCTATGGCCCATATGCATACCCTTTTCAGGCAGTTGAGGGAAGGCAGTTCCCCAATCCGGGTCATGCACCTCCAGGGAACCAACCCCCTGGTGGCCTATCCCAACACAAAAGAGGTAAAAGAGGGGCTGTTGAAGGCGGAGTTTTTATCGGTGGTCGACCTATATATGTCCCCCACCGCCGAGTACGCTGACATAGTCCTGCCGGCGGCCCACTGGCTGGAGACCGATGATATTCATGATATGCACCCCCGTTTTATTATTGGAGCCATAAACAAGGTGGTAGACCCGCCGGGTGAGGCCTGGCCGGATAACAAGATTTTTAACGAGCTCGGCAAAAGGCTCGTCCCCAAGTACTGGTTTGACAACGTTGAAGAGATGCTGAATTATCAACTGAGAAAAGCCGATATAACCTGGCAGGAATTCAGCCGGCTAGGATTTCTGGCCAAAATGGGGAAGGAGCAGCCTTACTATAAATACAGGACGGACTACTGGAGAAAGGGCGGCGGCTTCGCCACCGGCACCGGAAAATTAGAGCTTTACTCAACGGTGATGGAAAAGCTCGGCTATGACCCCCTGCCATATTATATCGAGCCCAACGAAAGCCCCTGCTCCACTCCGGAACTTGCCAGAGAATACCCCCTCATCCTCTCCGCGGGGGGACGTTCACCCTACTACTTCCACTCGCAGTACCGCCAGGTGCCCTGGCTGCGGGAAAGACAGCCGTACCCTTTAGTACAGATACATCCCAAAACGGCCGGAGAGCTTGGCATTAAAACCGGAGACTGGGTATGGATTGAAACGCCGAGAGGGAAAATAAAACAGGTAGCCGAAGTATTTGAGGGAATAGACCCTAGAGTAGTGGTGGCTCAAGCCTCATGGTGGTACCCTGAGGACCCGGGGCCGGACCACGGTATATGGAAAAGCAACGCCAACGTCCTTACCAGAAACGAACCCCCCTTTGACCCAGCCATGGGCTCATCAACATTCAGGGCATTGCTTTGCAAAATCTACAAGGTAGAGGATGAGTAATTGAACAAGACCATATTCATTGACAAAGACAAGTGCGTCGGTTGTTACTCATGTATAGTAGCCTGTAAACTGGAGCATGGTTTGCCGCCGGAACCGGTAAAACCACCCCTTGGCGACCCCACCGGCCCCAACCTGATCAGAGTCTACCAGGTCGGCCCGCAGATACATGGTGACGAGGTACACCAGTATTTTTTGCCGATTCCCTGCCTGCACTGCCTTGACGCGCCGTGTATCAAAGCCTGCCCCCGCTCCGCCCTTTATAAAGATAATGATACCGGCATAACCCTGGTTGACGAAGATAAATGCATAGGCTGCAAGTTCTGCCTCTGGGTTTGTCCCTATGGCGCTCCGCAGTTTTTTGGCGGCAAAATGTATCTGTGTGACCTGTGTATTCATAGAATTGGAGAGGATAGACAAAAAGGAAGACAAACTGCTTGCGAAGCCGCCTGCCAAGCCAGAGCAATACATATAGGCACGACTGACGAAATCACTGCCCTGAAGGGTAAGAAAGCAGCCGAACGAGCCGGTAAAGAAGGATAGAGAGGAACGGATACTATGAAAGTGCCTATCTGGAAACCCTCCGAGGAGGTCAAAAAACAAGCCAACATGACCCGGTTCACTAGCTTTGTCAACAAAAAATACGGTCTAAAGATTAACTCGTATGACGAGCTATACGACTGGTCAATTAAAGAAATCCCTGACTTTTGGGCGGCTATGTGGGAGTTCGCCCCAATCAAGGCTTCTCGCCGGTATGACGAGGTAGTTGATGACTTAAGCAAATTCCCCGGGGCTAAATGGTTTGTCGGCGCCAGATTGAATTTTGCCGAGAACCTGCTGAGATACAGGGATGACCATGTTGCCTTTATCTTCAAAGGAGAGACTCAGAAATCGGCGGAAATGACCTATGCCGAACTTTACGATTCTGTGGCTCGTCTGGCTAAATCCCTGCGCCAGATGGGGGTTAAGCCCGGAGACAGGGTAGCAGCCTATATGCCCAATCTGATGGAGACGGCTATCGCTATGCTGGCGGCGACCAGTATTGGCGCGGTATGGTCTTCCTGTGCCACCGACCTCGGCCAGCAGGCGGTGCTGGACCGCTTTAGTCAGATTGAACCCAAGGTTCTATTTATTGTTGACGGCTACTTCTATAAGGGCAAGCCCTTTGATTCCCTGGCCAACGCTGCCGAGGTGGCCAGGGGCATCCCATCTCTGGAAAAGGTTATTGTGGTCCGTTATACAGAGCAGGAAACCGATATCAGCCATATCCCCAACGCGGTGTACTACGACCAGTTCGTAACCGCTGAAGAGCACCCCGAGATTCAGTTTGAACAGCTGCCTTTTGACCATCCGGCAGTTATCATGTTCTCCTCAGGAACAACCGGTAAGCCAAAGTGCCTGGTTCAGGGAGGCGGTGGGCTCCTGATTAACCACCTGAAAGAGCTGATGCTTCAGAGTGATTTGAAACGAGAGGACATAATTTACTATATAACCACCTGCAGCTGGATGATGTGGAACTGGCTGCTCAGCTCCCTGGGCGCCGGCGCTACAGTATTATTATACGATGGCAACCCTCTTTATCCCGACGCCGGGGCGGTGTGGGAACTGATACAGGATGAAAAGGTCACCATTTTCGGCACAAGTGCTACGTTAATTAACTATTTGAAAAGTGAGGGGCTAAAGCCGGGGAAGGATTACGACTTGTCGTCATTAAGAGAGATATCCCAGACTGGTTCGGCTCTTTCGGCTGATGGTTTTGAATACGTATATAAAGAGATTAAAGAAGACCTGCACTTTAATTCTATCTCCGGTGGCACCGACATCAACGGTTGTTTCGCTATCGGCAGTCCCACCATCCCCGTCTACACCGGTGAACTGCAGAAGGCGGGGCTGGCGATGAAGATAAACTGCTACGATGAAAAGGGAAGCCCCGTGCGTGACCGGATGGGCGAGCTTGTCTGCGAGGCTCCAGCTCCTTCCATGCCGCTTTACTTCTGGAACGACCCGAATGGCGAGAGATATAAAGATGCTTATTTTAATGTTTACCCCAATGTATGGCGTCACGGGGACTACATCATGATCCATAGCGATACCAGGGGAATAACCTTTTTCGGGCGCTCGGACGCGGTCTTAAAACCTTCCGGAGTCCGCATCGGGACGGCTGAAATATACAATCAGGTAGAGAAACTAGAGGAGATTGCGGATAGCTTGGCTATAGGACAGGAGTGGAAAGGCGACCAGCGTGTCATTCTCTTTGTAAAACTGGCCGAGGGACACAGTTTAACCGGTGAGTTGCAGGCAAAAATCAAAAGGGCCCTTCGTGACAACGCATCTCCACGGCATGTACCGGCCAGAATTATCGAGGTGCCCGATATCCCCTACACGCACAACATGAAGAAGGTGGAAAGCGCCGTCACCAACATAATACACGGCCGGCCGGTGTCCAACCGGGACGCCCTGACCAATCCCGAATCACTGGATTATTACGAGGACATACTGCCCGAGCTACAGAAGGAATAAGCCACTGCGAGGAGAAAAAACAATGCAAAGATTTGAAAAGCTACTCGAACCCTATAATATTGGGCCGGTCAAAACTCGGAACCGGATGATAAAAACGGGAGCGTCCTCACTGTACTGGCATGAGGACGAACTTCACATGAACCAGACCACCCTGGCATTCTATGAGGCATTAGCCAGAGGTGGCGTCGGCCTGGTGATAGTAGAATCCCCGACTATAGACTACCCTTCAAGCTCCCGGTGGAAACAGATATATCGCCTTGATGGCGATAAATACATTGAAGGCATGAGCGAGCTGGTGCAGGTAATCCATAAACACGGTTGCCCCACTTTTATGCAGATGGTCCACCTCGGGCCCTGGCAGAACCCGCTTTTTAGTAACCAACCGCCTATTTCCAACGAGCCGCCGGTAGGGGCTTCGCCCCTCAAACTGGATTCACCGGGTGATTTTCACCATGACCTGATTAGAGAGCTCACCATACCCGAGATTGAGAGAATAACCGATAGGTTTGCCGGCGCGGCGGTACGGGCGCAAAAGGCAGGCTTTGACGGAGTAGATATAAACGCCGGCAGCACTCACCTGATGCACAACTTTCTGTCTCCCTTCTGGAACAGGCGGCAGGACGCCTACGGCGGCAGCCGGGAGAAAAGGGCCCGGTTTCTATCAGAGATTATAAAGGAAATTAAAAAGCGTTGCGGTAAAGACTTCCCGGTCATCGTCTGCATGAACGGCATTGAGATTGGCCGGACTATCGGTATTGATGACAGCCAGTGCATGACTGTTGAGGACAGCCGGGGGCTGGCCAAGCTGCTCCAGGAAGCCGGCGCTGACGCCATTCAGGTAAGAAACCAGTGGCTGGGATATCACGTCGGCGGGTTTCTGCCTGACTACCTTTTCTATCCGGAAGCGCCGATTCCCTTTAAAACCTTCCCCAGAGAATATAACTCAAGCCACAGGGGAGACGGGGCCAATATATACCTGGCCGGGGGAATGAAAAAGACGCTGTCTATTCCGGTCATCGTTGTCGGCCGGCTTTCCCCCGAGCTCGGGGAGAAGGTCCTGCGGGAGGGTAAGGCAGACTTTATTGCCATGCACCGGGGCTTATTCGCCGACCCGGAGCTGCCCAATAAGGTTGCGGAGGGAAGGCTGGAAGATATTGCCCCCTGCACGCAGTGCGGTACCTGCCTGGACCAGTCTATCCAGATGAAGCGGCGCTGCCGGATGACTGCGGCTATAGCCACCGAGAAATACACCGTTGACAAGGCGGAGAAGCGGAAAAGGGTGGTGGTGGTTGGTGGCGGGCCGGCTGGCATGGAAGCGGCCAGGGTGGCAGCGCTGAGGGGACACGATGTAACCCTTTATGACAAAAAGTCCAAGCTGGGCGGACTGCTGCCTCTGGCAGCACTGATAAAGGGACTTGAGCTTGAAGACCTGCCAGGCATGGTCCGCTATCTTAAAATTCAGCTTAATAAGCTGGGGGTAAAGGTAAGGCTGGGTCAGGAGGTTAACAGCTCGTTAATCGAGGCTATTAAGCCGGATGTGGTTATCGTGGCTAACGGTGGTGTACCTGCCTCCCCCGATATTAAGGGAATCAATAACCGCAGAGTCCTGACCACTCCCGCCCTGCACCGCATAGTAAAGCCTTACCTGAAATTGTTTGGGCCGAGACTGCTGGGGTGGCTGACCAGATTCTGGCTTCCCATTGGCAAGAGAGTCATTGTTATCGGCGGCGGAATACACGGTTGTGAAACCGCCGAGTTCCTGGTTAAGCGGGGCAGAAAGGTTACCATCGTGGATACCGCCGAGGCCCTTGGCGAGGGGATGATAGACTTCCGGCTGGGGTTAGTTATGGACTGGTTTGAGAAAAAGGGCGTGGCCACGATTGCCGGGGTTAAATCCATGGAGATAACCGATATGGGGGTAAACATCACCACCAGGGAAGGAGACAAGCAGGCAATCGAGGCTGATAGCATAATGCCCGCCGTGCCACTGGCGCCAAATACCGGGCTGGCCAAGAGCCTTGAGGGGAAAGCCCCTGAAGTCTACGCCATTGGCGACTGCGGCCAGCCCCGCATGATAGTAGACGCCATTGCTGACGGCTGGGAGATTGGCAATAAAATATAGTTGGGGGAATTAGTAATATTTCCACTAAAAAAGGGGTGCACGATGACATTAGAGGAAATGGAAAAAAGACTGAAGGCTGCCGAAGACGCTTTAGAGCAGTTGGGCAAAAGGGTCAGGGTTACCGAGGATATTCAGGAGATTCATGAATTACAAAGGCGCTATGTTAATGCCCTGATATGCACCGAATGGGATGACTGCGCGGACTGCTTTGCCGAAAACGCCAAGGTTGATGTTTACCTCCACGAACCAATCACGGGCAATGCGGCCATTAGAAAGTGGTTCAAGGATGAGCTTTCCAAGACACATGCCGGCAAAGAGGGTGATGTTCTCGTTCACCCCGTTGTTCATGTCGACGGAGACAAGGCCACCGGTAAATGGCTGCTGTATATGATGTATTGCTACCCCCGCACCGGGCAGTCACTGTTCTGGGTACAGGGTTTCTACACCATGGAATACGTCAGAGAGAAAGGCAACTGGAAAATCAGCTACATGAACTGGGAAGAGCGCATGGGTCTGCCCGGCAGCGGTCCTCCGACTGGTCTCTGGTAGCTTAAAGGTCAATATATTCCGGCGGCAGCGGTAAGCCGGGCCAGTACCCTTTCTTACCGGGGTACGGCTGGTGAAAACTGGTCGGCTCATCGGGTTTGGGCGCTTCGATTTCTTTGGTACCCTTGATAGTGCTGCCCTGAATAACCGGTTCTTCAACCCATGCTCTCTCATAGGAGCTGCGCAGCAGCAGGTGGGCGCGGTAGTCCCAGAACTTCCACTGGCCATCTTCCTTAACAAATGTATGGTTATATTTGATGACCTGCCAGATGGGAATCACGCCCTTAACCGGGTCTTTAAAGGTGTTAAATCCAACATGAAACCACATTCCCTTGGCTGTTTTCATATCCTCTTGTATCTGAATAACAGGCGTTGTCAGCTCGTGGATGGCGCAGTTCCCTTCGTAGTTGTAGAGTTTACCCAGCATATCTATGAAGACTCTTTTAACGCCCTCGATGCCGTGGAAGACACCGCTCTCGACTATCTCCGCCTTGACACCCGGGGTCTTCTTGGCAAAAAGCTCATCGCAGATTTTCTCCCAGTAATGCCCCAGACAAAGGTGATTATAACGTCCATGCAGGTTAGATATCTCCACCCAGTCTCTGGCTATCCGGGCATTTTTTTCGACCTTTTCCAGCCTAGTCAACAGTTCCTCATATTTTTTATCTTCCATAGATAACACCTCCTGGCGGTTTAGTAGTAGACATTCTACTCTCATGCTCACCATTTTTCAATCAAATTTCAATTACCCCATCTATTGACATTAGGCCTGGTTGCTATCAAAATGACGGTAATATAGCCGGATTGCCGGTTTGTAGACCACCGCCAGTGCCTGAGGCCGATTTTTCCGTTTCCGGCAACCGGCCTTTTCTAAATAAAACCAAGAGGGCACTATGAAAGTTGCCGTGTATGAAGGAGTAAGGTCTATCAGGCTACAGGAGCGGCCAAAACCAAGGGCCGCCCCCGGCGAGGTAATCGTCAAGATAAAGTATTGCGGTATCTGCGGCACCGATGTCCACGCCTACCTGCATGAAGGGCTGTTGCAGCCGGGGCTAGTCCTGGGCCACGAAAACGTGGGTACTATAGACGAGATAGGGGAGGGGGTCGAAGGCTGGAAGCTAGGTGAGCGCGTGGTGGCCGGCCCTCCCGGAATGTGCGGGGAGTGCTACTACTGCAAGCATGGATATCCCACCCTTTGTGAGACCGGCTTCAGCCGGACCAACGGACTCGCCCCGGGCCACGATGGCGGCATGGCGGAGTACATGAGGGTGCGCGAGCCGAAGACCATGCTGCACCGGATTCCCGATAACGTCTCCTTTGAAGATGCGGCTCTCTTTGATATAATGGCCGTCGGCCTCCGCGGTATACTGCAGTCCAAGTTCAAGCTGGGCGACAATGTGGTGGTGGTAGGCGCCGGGGCTATCGGCCTGTGTGTAGTACAGTGGCTGAAACTGGGTGGGGCGAGGCATATTACCGTCATCCAGCCTTCTCAGAAGAAACGGGAGTTCGCCCTCAAGCTCGGTGCCGATGTGGGCCTGAATCCCCTGGAGGAAAGCGCCGCTATAGGGGAGAAGGTTATGGCCCTCTACAGCGGTATCGGCGCTGATATCGTCTTTGAATGTGCCGGTACACCCCAGTCGGTTAAGACGTCTCTGGAACTCGCCAAAGGAGGCGGCCAAGTGCTGCTCCTCGGCGTAAGCGGGGAGGAGACTCCCCTCGTCGAGGCAATGCTCGTTTTACGGGAAATAGAGATTAAGGCCACCCTGGCCTACGGTGAGGATGAGATTCGCCTGTGCCTTGATTTTCTGGCACAGCGCAAGTTCAAAACCGAGGGAATGGTATCGGATATTATAGGCCTTGATGATATTGTTGAGAAAGGGTTTGAAAGGCTGGCGTCAACCAAGGGCCTGGTAAAGGTCCTTCTTGCTCCGTAGAGCGATGGAGAACACGCCAACCGTCTTCATCGGCGATACCGCAGCTAATAATTAATATTCCTGGTAAAGGAAGAGCCCATGCTATTAGAGGAAGTTAACCAGCTATTAGAACCGGGGTATCTGCCAATGGAAACCGGCTATTGCCGCCTGAAAAACGGGCAGGCGTTTGCCGCCACCCTGGTGCGGATGCCCGGCTGCAAGGCGGAAATGCTCGATTGGTGGTTCGGGTCTTTTCTTAGAGACACCGAAACATACAAGCAATGGGACCCGAAAGCCCACCTGTGTTTTGAATGGGACGATAAATGGAGTCCGGGGCACTACATTGGCGCCAGCCACTACGGTGAAGAATACCTGGCCGGAGAGGTGCTGAAGTTTATAGTTAAATTTGATGACCCGGCCCTGTTTTTTGATACCTCCAGGTTTAAAGAGGCCAGGGTGGGAGCTGTCGTCTGTGGAGAGGGATTTCTTCCCGATGGAACGCCGGATGGGCGTTTTATCCATCTTGCTCGCGATACCGAATCTGGAGCCGAGGTGCGAAGCCGATTCTGGATATATAGCGGTGATGAGAAGATAGCCAGGGGGCATATGGAGCATTGCCTTTCCGAAATGGGCTATATGGTAGACTTGCTGCCCAGCGTCTATCCCAAGGAACGTGGCTAACCCGCCTTGACCTATAAAACTGCTGCAAGATTTTAGCATACATAAGGAGGAAACTAACATGGCAGAGACACAAAAGAAAAAAATTATCGGTTTGTCAACTGGTAGAAAGAACGGCAACTCCGAGATCCTATTAAAGGAAGCCCTTATGGGAGCGGAGGAGTTGGGGGTGGAATCTGAGATAATCCGCGCTATGGATCTGAGAGTGAAACCATGTACGGGTTGCGAATCATGTTCTATAGCCATGGCAAGGGGAAAAGAGTCAAGGTGTGCCATTAAAGACGATGATGTTCCCTGGATTCTGGAAAAGACCGTCGTGGAGGCTGACGCTGTAATAGTAAGTGTGCCAGTATATCATTTAAGGTCAAATTCATACTTTGAAGCAATCCACGAAAGAATGCTACCCACCATGTTCCGGCACCCTGAAATTCTTAAGAAAACAAAGGTTGGCGGAATCATTTCCGTTGGCGGCGGCGAGCCGGAGTGGACTACTTTGGGACTCACTTCAGTAAATATCTTTGTTCAGCATACATGGAAACTGGTTGACCAGATGCAGGTGAATTTTTGCGGCCGTCCAGGCACTGTTCTGATGAGAGATGAATATATTAAGCAGGCCAGAGAGCTGGGAAAACGAGTAGCCAGGGCGATGATGATGCCGATTGAAGAGGTGAAATATGAG
>JAUVYB010000010.1 GCA_030603275.1 Deltaproteobacteria bacterium
CTTTCCTATCCTGAACATCTTAGTCCCACATACCGGGCAGACGCCTTGAGTCGCTGGCTTTCCATTCTTCATGGTTATCGCCTTGGCATCCTTCATTTCTCTCTTGGTTCGACATTTCATACAGTATGCTTGCATTGGTCTACCCCCTTTTTGTTACGAAGCATAAGCTATTCGTTTCTACAATGTCAATAGTCACACACCCAGTTAACAGGTAACACAAGCTTGTTTTGTTGCTTAGGTCACAAAAGAGGCAATTGTTGGATAGCAGCAATCGTTTGAATTGTTACTCCCTGGCTTTAGGGACTCCGGGGTAATCTCCTCCGGCCAATATTAGCTCAAAAAACCCCCATAGCTATTTGGGTGCATCCAAAAGACTATATTAATAGTACATAGCTATTTCGTCTAACAGGTCTGGGCATCACTCCATCCTGCCTCTGTTGAACAATTCTGACAATTGTGCAATCTCGCTACATCGAATAAGAGACCAGAATGTGACGTGCTGGCTTATCGTCTGACTGTGGTCACCTGAGGATAATGTTCAACTCTCTTCCTAAAGCCTAGCTGGAGATAGGTGAAGGACTCCACCATAGGAGGGCGGAACGCATACCATCGGGCCACACATAGCAATTGTCTGATAGACTTAGGCGCTTGGCCAATGTATCGCGAATGAGTGTGTCATAGGTGGTAGATGACTGGAGACGAAGATGACGTTTGGCTCTGGCAAAGGCTTCTTCAAAGGTATTGTCTGTCCAGCGGTAAATATCACTCTCCACTAACACGTTGGCGTAAATACCAATAGAATAAAGGGCGTTATAGGCTATGATGGCATTTGGGCTGTCATGGTGGCGCTCGTAGATACCGAGTGATAATTCACCAATAATGCCACCGAAAGGTGGCAACCGTATAGCTAGGAAACAAGTCCTGGTGGTATAGCGCTCTATCTTGCGGACGAAAGAAGCCAGGTCAGGGCTGGCATACATTGCGTGAGCACAGACTGTGATGTTGTGTGGTTCCACAATAGCGTCTTCCCAAGAAGACTGGGTTACCTGTATATTGTTTAGCTTTGCAGAAGAAATATTCCTGTGAAGATTATCCACCATAGCACTAGATGGTTCAACGGCAGTAACGGTTTTAGCTACCTTGGCTAGAGGGATGGTCCAGCGTCCACTACCCGCACCTACGTCGAGAACGGTAGTCTCGCCATCAATTTCTCTTAAAATAAAGTCAAGAAGTTGATCAGGCCTTTCATTCCTTTTGCGTGCGTGAACCTTATACCTCTTTGCCAGTTCGCTATTGGAAGTAGGGGGACCGGCCAGTACTAGTTCGCGCCATAACTTAAGCCAATCAGTCTCCATCAATAATAGCCACGTTCCTACAATTTTGGCGGCCAAATTATAACATCGTGATACCAAGAACTACAGATGTTTCGATTCGACGCCGATGATATTCTCCAAGTAATTAATGAAAAAGTCAAACCATCTAGCTTAAATGAAAGGCATTATGATTTAGCTGGACTCCGGTTAATATTCCTCGGTTTTGTTTAACCCACCACATCCCACAATTAGTCATAAGGTAAAATTTCAAGAACTAGCTATTATGTCGGTAATCCCCGGGGGAAAAGCTAAATGTAAAAAGGAAAAGCCTCCCCGTTAAAGGAAGGCTAAATTGAGGGTGCTATTTGACACCCAAGCGATTGTTCCTGAAATTTAGCTAAACATTAGCGATACTACTGTCCAGTTTTTCTATCGTGATCTAACTTGGGGTTCATCATTTACCCCCTCAGCCCTATCTAGTCTTGCCCCCTTAAAGCCTTCCACCTCTCTTCACCCAAGCATTGCCGTGCTGAAGCGCACCATTCGATACAGGATGGTACCTGTTCTTTGTACACATACTCCCCACATTTTTTACATTTAATCCTGAGTTCATCGGAAAACATCTCAACCTCCGCACCACAGTTTGGGCATTTGTACATCGCAGCCCTCAGGTTCCTCATATCCTGTCCCGGACACTTACCGTTCATAGTCTCACCTCCTTCTGCCCACATTCTACCGTTTCAGCCGTCCTTGATCATGACCAGCATCATCTTGAACCTGTCGACCGCCTTCAGCGCATGCGGTTTATTAGCCGGCATGATAGTCGCTTCACCGGCTTTCATCGGTATACTCCGGCCGCTAATAGTAACGATTGCTTCGCCATCGATTACGTAAACCAGGGCATCAAAGGGCGCGGTATGCTCGCTCAAACCCTGCCTCTTATCAAAAGCGAACAGGGTCACCGTACCCGTTGTACGCTCGATGATAGTACGACTGACCACCGCCCCGCCCTGGTAGTCAACAAGGGCGGCTATGTCGGCGGCCTTTGCCAGCAGGCTTTTATCCGAAAGGCTTTCTTTCTCCATATACTATTCCTGAATCACCCCAGCATCGCCTTCATATCCGTTTCCGGAGCGGATATCGGCCTGAGGGCAAACTTCTCAACCAGGACATTCAGTACGTTGGGGGAGACAAACGCCGGTAGCGACGGCCCCAGGTATATGTCCTTGATACCTAGGGAAAGAAGCGTCAGTAGTATACAGACTGCTTTCTGCTCGTACCAGGAAAGCACCAGCGTTAGTGGCAACTCATTAACATCACATTTGAAGGCGTCAGCCAGCGCCACGGCTACCTGGATGGCAGAATAGGCATCGTTACACTGCCCCATGTCCAGCAGCCGGGGAAGCTCGCCGATTTCCCCGATATTTAGGTCATTAAAGCGGTACTTGCCGCAGCCCAGGGTCAGCACTACTGAATCCATCGGGGTTTGCTTGACGAACTCCGTGTAGTAATTCCGGCCGGTCCGGGCGCCGTCGCAGCCACCGACCAGGAAGAAATGCTTGATGCTACCGGACTTCACCGCCTCTATCAGCTTTTCCGCCACGCCCATGACGGTATTGCGGGCAAACCCGGTGGTCATCTCGGTGCCTCCGTTGATACCGGTGAACTGCTTATCTTCATCCCAACCACCCAGCTCTAACGCCTTCTCAATAACTGGGGCAAAGTCTTTCTTTCCGTCTCTATCTGGTATATGCTTAAGTCCCGGGTAACCGACAACCGCCATCGTGAAAATATTCCCGGCGTAGGATTCTTTGGGGGGCATAATGCAGTTGGTAGTGTACAGAATCGGGGCCGGCAGGTTGGCGAACTCTTTCTGCTGGTTCTGCCAGGCGGTGCCGTAATTGCCTTTCAGATGAGCATACTTCTTCAGCCCCGGGTAACCGTGGGCGGGTAACATTTCACCGTGCGTGTAGATATTGACGCCCTTGCCCTCTGTCTGCTCCAGCAGATGCTTCAGATCGAGCAGGTCATGGCCGGTCACCACGATAAAAGGCCCCTTCTCAACTTTCATGCTTACCTTGGTGGGCACCGGATGCCCGAAGGTCGAAGTATTGGCTTCATCCAGCAGCGCCATGCACTTAAGATTGACCTGTCCGAACTCCATAATAAGGGACAGCCATTCGTCCACGCTATGGTCTTCCCCAATAGCCCGCATCCCCTTGTAGAGCCAGGCCGTTACTCCCACGTCATCCTTACCCAGGATATGGGCGTGCCAGGCGTAGGCGGCCATGCCACGCAGGCCGAAAAGAAGAATCGAGCGGAGCGAGACGACATCGGTATCGCCATGGAACAGGGTATCCGGGTTGAAGTCCTCGGCGCCACCGAGTTTTGTCTTCTCGGCCTCTACCTGCTGTTTCAGTTCGTCGATGCGGTTCGGGTCGAAGTTAACGTTGGTCAGCGTGGCGAAAAGCCCCTGCATCATCAGCTCATCTGCCTTTTTGCCCGGGGTTTTTCCTTCGGCGGCGCGCGCCAGACCCACCAGGGCGCAGACTAGTTCATCATGCCTGCGGGCTACCTCCGGCTTTTTGCCGCAGACGCCTACTTTAGTACAGCCGGTACCTCCGGCCGTCTGCTCGCACTGAAAACAAAACATCTCCGTCATTTGATTTACCTCCAATTTCGTTTTCGAGTAGCGTCAACCTTGCGCTACTATGGTTAATATAATACAATAGGGATATTAAAGCGGTAACATATGTTACCAAAAGAAGGTTGTATATGTATCTGGAGTGGATTGATATCTTACACTCATCCCGGTTATTCCAAGGTATAGGTAATGAGGCTCTCAACATTATGCTTGATTGTCTGAAGCCGAAAATAAGGAGATATAAACAGCGGGAAATCATAATCTCTTACGGCCAGCCATTTCAAGGTGTTGGGATTATCGCCAGTGGCAAGATTGCTCTCACCAAAGAAACGTATTCGGGCAACCGTATTATGATGGGGATTCTCGATGCCGGCGATATCTTCGGCGAGATGGTAGCTTTTTCCGAACACAGGGTCTGGCCGATGACCGTTATAGCCCAGGAGGATTGTATTTTGCTGTTTCTACCACCGGATAAGATAACCGGAACTTGCTCCAATATCTGCGCTTCGCACAGCACATTGATTATGAACATGCTTCAAATTCTGTCTAACAGAGCGTCGATGCTAAACAAAAAAATAGAGCATCTGTCAGCTAAAAATATACGGGGTAAGATAAGCAGCTACCTGCTGGATATATACCGTCAAACCGCAGAAGATACTTTTACAATACCGATGAAAAGGCATGAGTTAGCGGACTATCTCAATATACCGCGGCCCTCGCTCTCTAGGGAGATGGGATTGATGCGTGATGTGGGTATGATCGAATTTAACGGGTCGATTATAACTATCAACAATGTGCTGACGCTAGAGAAATCAATCCAATAGGCATTGATGAATAATATGTATCTGCGGATTAAACGAGAAAGCAAGACTATCAAGGAAATGATAGAATTCTATTGCCGAAAGCATCATTCTTCTAAAGGATTATGTCCGGAGTGCCTGCTATCAAGAAGGTTGGTAAGTAGATAGTAGAAGGGGGAAAATAGGGGGCTATTGATCACCTAAGTCAAGCCTGTTGTCGCTGATGACCGGGCAAGGGTTATCCGTAGAACCTTTGGCAAATGATAAAAAGAACAATAGTCCAAGCTATTCAATAAACCCTCGCTGCACATTTTAGCGAAAAGTTTAACGCTTATCACCGATATCCTGAGCAACTTGAACTGGGGCAAGCCGGGTAGCGAGGCGAATTGAACATCAACCATTTCAGGGAGGAGAACGACCAGATGATGACAGGAGTGGTGCTATGTTACTGAGACCAGAAAGGTAGGAGGTGGACTAGTCCCAGTCCAGAGTAACAAAGAAGAATGTATTTGGGGAATTTTCCTGCCCACAAGGCTGGCAGGAACTTCCAAAGCGGCATCCTTGCACCCCCAGCCACCAGCCCACCTATGTCAAATGGTATAAAGGGTTGAAAGGCAAGAAAGGATATTGCCCATATCCCATAGCGATTCATCCAACCTGCAACCTTCTTGTATCCTACGATATGTTCATCAATTGCTATTTTCTTACCAAGGTAGCCAGCGTAGTAGCCGCTAAGCTCTCCCAGAGTTCCGCCTATACTAGCAGCCAGAGCTACCATTACCGGGTCCCATCTTGTAGCTGCGACTATCATTATCGCGGTCGCCACGGGAACAGGAGCTACGATGGTAAAATTGCATACCAATGTGGCCCCAAATATGCTCAGATAAGCTAACCAGGCAAGTTCATCCAGTGGTATGTGAAGACGCGCCCCAAGGTCTTGAAGCAAGTAAGCTACTCATTCATGCTATGTTAATAGTCATATGCCCACGACATCCTAACTACCTTCTTTACATACCGCCGTTTTCACGTGCCAATTCGAAATAGCATTTGCACCTGAAACAGCCGTTTTGTATCATGTAGTATGTATGTAGTCTTGACAAGCGATTGTTATTGATGTTACTCTATATCTACATACAATATTACTGGAGGTATTAAACCATGGCAGAGGTAGCATTCAGTATCCCGGTCACCGGCACCATCGAACTTCAAGGTGATTCCCTGACCATCAGAATCAGGGAGACCACGATAACAATGAAGCTGAAGCCCGAAGAAAAGACGCGGCCGAAAATCACTTTGGAGAGGGGAAAGACATTGTTCGACGTGGTGCTTGAATCCGCCCGGAGCTATGTCGAAGAGACCGGCAGTAACGAGTTCAGCGCGGCCGAGATTTACCACCTGGCTCTGGGAAAACATCCCGAGCTGAACCTCAAGAGAAATAGCTGGGGCGCACATGTGATAGCTGCTGCACCCGGTCACTCCTCACATCACCACTATACCGCCAAGCGCAGATTCTTTAGATACCTGGGCAAGGGCAGGTACTCGCTCGACCATAGCCTGCTAACCACGAACCAGGGAGGAAGGATAACCAATGAAAAGCAGTGATGCGAGACAAAAAGTAGCCGTCTACAGCAGGGTCAGCAGCCAGGAGCAGGCCGTCGAGGGAGTCTCGATCGAGGCTCAGCTAGCAGTTCTCCGGGATTACGCTAAAAGCCAGGGCTGGGAGGTCGTTGACGAGTACATCGATGCGGGGTACAACGGCGGCACCGACGAGAGACCGGCGTTTAAGAGGCTCCTCATTGACGCAGGCCAGCGCCGTTTTAGTATCATCGCGGTCTGCAAACTGGACCGCTTTTTCCGCAACCTCAGGCTCCTGCTCAACCATCTCCACGGCATGGAGCAGCTGGGCATCAAGTTTGTTTCTACCCAGGAGGGACTGGATACGTCCACACCCTACGGCAAGTTCGCCGTACAGATAATGGGAGTTATTGCCGAGTTTGAGCGTGGCAGAATCGGGGAAAGGGTAAAAGACAGCAAGCGGTACCTGATCAGCGGGGGCAAATGGCCGGGCGGTCGCACAATGTTCGGTTATCGTTGGATGGCCAAGGAACGCTCATGGGAAGTAGTGCCCGAGGAGGCTGAAATCGTCCGGCGTATCTACGACCTGTATGTCAACGATAGAATAGGCACCGAGTCAATCGCCGCAATCCTGAATAAAGACGGCTTGCGTACACGGAGCGGAGCCCACTGGCATTTGAGCAATATCAGCCAGGTACTTTCCCACCCCGGATATAAAGGCCGCCACAAGATAGGCATACCGATGCCGGTAGTCGTTGACGAGAAAACATGGCAGCTGGCCACGCTCGAGGCACGTATCGCCAAGGTCAAGGATGTCTTAAGTTGGGGCACACTCATCGTTAGCGAGTTTGGCATATTCGGCGAGATAGGCAATGAATATATCCCTGCCGGCTTTAACGCCTGGCGGGAATGTGACAGCAAACTGGCTATCGGCGAAATCACCGAGATGGATACGTTTCATATTGAGGGGACGGACAAGGTGATGAGAGGTGTGGACGTGCCGCCGGCTTTTTGGGAGTGTGAGGACCCGCAAAAACGAGCAGAGAGTATCAAGAAGAACGTGAGAGCCATACTGCAGCTGTTTGATATTAAAGTGATTGTTTTCCCGGAGCGTGTCGAAATTAAAGGAACCATACCGACGCAGGTTTTGGAAAAATCGATTGATAAAGGGGAGCCTGCAACTGCGCCTATTAACAGTTCCCCCTCTCCACTCTTGGAGAGGGGGAGGATTTTTTTAAGAAGAGGGGGCTTTGCCCCCTCTTAAACACCCCTGATTAGTCACCCCTCCTTCTCCCCCCACCCAAAATAGATTGCAACCTATCTAAACCCCCCAAATTTCCTTGACTTTAGAGCGCCTACTTTGCTATAGTTCTTGTTTAAGAAGGACAAAATGGCCAAACCAAAATTCAGGGAACTGCGGCGCTCCTACGGCTTTGACGAAGTCGCCATCGTCCCCGGCAACATCACCGTCAACCCGGACCAGACCAACATCGAACTCAAGATAGAAGGCTTCACCTTTACCATACCCGTTCTGGCGTCGGCCATGGACGGCGTGACGGATGTCAGGACGGCCATCACCCTGAGCAAGCTGGGCGGGCTGGGGGTCATTCACCTAGAAGGGGTGCAGACCCGCTACGATAACCCCGATGACGTGCTGGCCGAAATCGCCCGCGCGCCAGCATCGGAAATTACCCCCCTCCTCCAGAAGGTCTACTCGGCGCCCATTAAAGAAAACCTCATCGGGGAAAGAATTCAGGCCATCAAAAAGGCGGGGGCGGTATGCGCCGCCTCGGTAACACCGGCCAACACCAAGCGCTTTGCCCCCCTCACCGCCGAAGCTGGGGCCGATATCCTGGTAGTCGCCTCCACGGTGACCACGGCCAGGCACACCTCCAAAAGCTACGAGGGGCTGATCTTCCCCAAGCTGCGCAAGCTGGTATCGATGCCCATTATTGTCGGCAACTGTGTCAGCTACAGCTCCTGTCTGGAACTGATGCAGACCGGCATCTCGGCGGTTCTGGTAGGCGTGGGGCCGGGAGCGGCCTGCACCACACGGCAGGTACTGGGCGTAGGCGTCCCCCAGATAACGGCCACCATGGACTGCGCCATGGCCCGGGATGATTACTTCCGTGAATCGGGAAGGTACGTGCCCATAATCACCGACGGCGGCTTCCGCAACGGTGGAGATATCTGCAAAGCCGTCGCCGCCGGGGCTGACGGCGTCATGCTGGGCTCAGTTCTGGCTCAAGCCAAGGAGGCGCCGGGGCTGGGTTATCACTGGGGCATGGCCAATCCCCACCCGGCACTGCCCCGGGGAACGCGGATAAAGGTAGGCACCACCGGCACCATCGAGCAGATCCTCTTCGGCCCGGCATCGGTAACCGATGGCAGCCAGAACCTGGTGGGAGCGTTACGCACCGCCCTGGGTATCTGCGGCGCGTGCGATATTGCTGAAATGCATAAAGCGGAAATGGTCATTGCCCCGGCCATTACCACCGAGGGCAAATTCTGGCAGATGGCTCAGGGCAGACCCTAGAGGCTACTCCTCCTCCCCTTCTTCTTCCTCTTCGGATACCACGCCCGTCTCCACACCCATACGGGGCAACAGAGGCCCGGCTTTATTTCGCTTTTCCCGTGACGGCACGGGCAGTTTATCCAGCATCTGGCGTATCCCGGCTATTTTCCCCTCAACTCCGGCCTTGACCACCACCCCCCTCACCCCAGCCTCCCAGAGCGCCGCCAGCTCACCGGAGGTCACCTCCGGAGGCATCAGAACAAGCAGTGGTTTGCTCAAAATATTAACACAGCGCTGGAAGAGCATAAGATGATGCCAGGTAAGAAACTGTTTATCTTCGGCGGCAATAAGCACCGCGTCTACCGGCAGGCTATCAATTGCCTTCAATAACCCCGGCTCGAGCCACGGCTCGATCTCCAGAATTTTACCCGTCTCTTCATCACCAGGCATGGCCAGCGCCACCTTTTCTGCCGGAAAAACGATAAAATCACCCCCCACCTTTCCTGCCCCCTCCTTGCCGATTTCTTTCAACCAACCGCCCCAGGGAATATCGGGTACCGCCCGAGACATTTGCTCAAGGGCTTTCGCCCCGGAGCCTGGCTTGGCCGCTGACAGCAACCCGGCGTCGGCCCCGGCCACAATATCAGCCAGGTGCCCGGCATCACCCTGAGGAACAACGGCAACCAATAGCATCCTCGGTTTAGACGGCGCCATTGCCGCCGCCCGGAAGCCCATCGGCTGCCTGCTATGTGAAACATGCTTTAATTTATCAACAAGCTTGCTCATTCGGCCACGTCCAGTCCCCATATTTTAGACAAATCCTTGTAGAAATCGGGCTACGGGAAATCAGGGCTCATCTCCATGTTAAGACGGGTATAGTTATGCTCCAGTTTTTCCCCGTAGCTGTCATATTGCTTAACTGATATCACGTGACTTGCCCCCTGAAAATGGTGGAGCTGAGGGGACTCGAACCCCTGACTTCCTCCTTGCAAAGGAGGCGCTCTCCCGGCTGAGCTACAGCCCCACCCATCAAAAGGCATTATAGCAATAAGGCCACTCCTTAGCAATTTGCCTCTTGCCGCCGACGTGCTAAAATGGGTAAATGGCTCTAGCTCATATCATTATCCTGCTGGCAACCGGCGTAGTCGTCGGCTTTGCCGGCGGTCTGCTCGGCCTGGGCGGCGCCTTCATCATGACACCGGTTCAGTACCTAATTTTCACCGCCATGGGCCTCCCCACCGATGTCGCCATCAAGCTGGCTTTCGGTACCAGTATGCTGGTGGTGCTGCCCCTGGCCGCCAGCGGCGCCTGGAGGCACAGCATCAAGGGGGCGGTATGGTGGAAACCCGCTTTCATTATGGGCGGCATCGGATTAGCCTGTGCCTTTGGCGGGGCAACACTGGCCACCCACCTCCCCGGCACCGCCTTAAAGATAGCCTTTGGCGCCATCGTCCTGCTCAGCGCCATCAGGATGCTCACCGCCCGGGAACCCAGGGTAGAAGCCGAACCCAGAGAAAACCCCTGGCTGTGGGCAGCCTGGGGTATACCGGTCGGCCTCTTAAGCGGTATCCTCGGCGTCGGCGGCGGCATACTGATGATTCCGGTGATGGTGCTGGCGCTCAGGTTCAGGATGCATAACGCCGTGGCCACCTCCCTGGCGGTAATGCTCTTCACCAGCATCGGCGGTATCATCGGCTACATCACAAACGGTCTGGACGTTCCCGGACTGCCTGCCTACTCTATAGGCTATGTCAATCTGCCGTCTTGGCTGCTGCTGGCAATTACCAGCGTGGGCATGGCGCAGGTTGGCGCCATCACCGCCCACAAGCTGCCCGCCCGACAACTTAAATATATCTTCATTGTGGTGATGTTCTATATTGGGCTGAAGATGCTCGGCGTCTTCGAATGGCTGGGCTGGCCGCTCTAAAGCCGGCTATATCGGGTAGGCGCCGCAGGTGCGGCAAAAGGTAGCTTTCTCTTTAACACCCGCGCCACACTGGGGACATTTCCTGGCACCGCTACTGCTGGCAGAAGGTAAGCCGACTAACTCCCGGTAAATCTGGTAGTAGTGAAGGTGCTCCTTATCCCTGATGACCACCCCGTCTTCCTTAAGGTATTTATCCTTCTGCCGGTTAAACTCGGAATCCGGGATTCTAGAATCAAAGATCCATGGCAGCATGGTGGTGCCGGTGCCCACCTCTATCGGCACCTTAACCCTCCAGGAGATTTCCCGGGGTATAATCTTCTCGGAAGCTTTACGCAGCACCCACTTGCCCCACACCTGCCCGCCCTCGCCCTTGACCTTTAAGCGCACATCCAGATTTTCGGCCAGGGTCTTGAACCTGGGGTCTAAGAACGGAAGCCTGGCCTCAACCCCGAGGTCTTCGGCCAGATAGACTGAAGAAAATCTCATGTTGGCCCACAGCTTTTGAAGCTCTGCCTCCAGCTCCGCCCGGTCCAGCCCGAAGAGAAAGCTGTAACCGCCGAAAAGCTCGTCGGCGCCGTCCCCGGTCATAAAGGTCTTCAACCCCCGCTGCTTCCCCACCTTCAGGGCGACATAGATAGCGGCGCCGTTGCGGATTTCCATGGGGTCAAACGACCTCATCACCCTGATTGAAGCACGGAGGCCTTCGTTAAGCTCGTCCTCCCCGAAATAGTGGATATGGTGCTCTAGCTTAAGCTGGCTGGCCACCAGCCGGGCGTAGCCGACGTCCGGTGTCGGGGCGCCGCGCATGGCCACGGTGATACAGCTCAGTTTAGTGTACCTTGAAGCCAGGCAGGCCAGCAGCGTAGTGTCCAGCCCCCCGGAGAGCAGCATCCCGTCGGTCAGGTTGCGCTTGACGCTCTCTTCCAGGGCTTGAACAATAACGCCGTAGTTAAAAGACAGCGATTGATAGTTGGAAAACATCTACTCCGTCATCTTTCTAGTAAACCCGCCCCACCCTCATATCCACCTTAAGAAAATCGTCAAAGGCAATCATAAAGCTACTCCTCCTCCACCAGCCGCCTCGGCCAGAACTGGGGATAGCTGGCCACGACCTGCTTTAAGGCTTCCAGCTTATTCCTGATATCCTTAGCTACCGCCTCGTCGCTGATTAACTCCTTAAGCCTGGCCGAATCAAGGCTGAGCACCCTGTCCAGCAGCCCCGCCGGCTCCAGCAGCGCCCTCACCTCCTCCTCATTGAAACCGGTCTTCTCCACCAGCTTGTAGGTCAGAGCGTGCTCGGCTCCATAGACCCGGTTCAGCCCCTCCGCCAGGCAGAAATCAGCCAGCCCCTGTTTTATCTCATTAAGCTCCAGCTGCAGCTCCTTTATCTGGCTCTGCAGGGAAACGTAGCGCTCCACCACCCCGGCCACCGCCACCTCCCCGGAAATCCCCACCTCTTTCACCTCAGGCACAAACTTATGCCGGTAGTAGGGGCAGTGCTCGGGGAAATCGCAGGGACAGCGCTCGCCCTCAATAGCGGGGAACCTTCCGGCGGCAATGCTCTCGGCCACCTCCAGCACCAGCCTTCTGGCCTCTTCAATCCGGGCCTCCTCCCGGGGCGGGCAGCTGCAGGGGGTGTTGGTGCGAAAGTGGTAGAGGGTGAGCCTCTCCACGGGCAGGAACCAGGACTGGGCCACCGCCATCTGGTACAGGGTAAGCTGGAGGTTCCGGGCCAGATAGTCATTGGTAAACAGCTCCCGGTCGGTCTTGTAGTCAACGATAGCCAGCCCGCCGCTGTCCAGCTTATCGATGCGGTCGATAAAGCCCCGCAGCTTTATCCCCTCGATATTAATATTAAACATCCACTCCACGGCTATCGGCATTCTGAAACCGGGGTTGTGAATCTCCCAGAACCTGGCCAGCATCTCCCGCCCGTAGGTCTTATAGTTGGCTTCCTCTTCGGCCGACTCATAGCCCGCTGAGAGCCAGTTCTTTTCGTAATATTGAAGCAGTTCCTCCAGCGACGGCGGCGGCGGAACTTTAACCTTAAAGAAATACTCGGCGCAGGCGTGCATGGTGGTGCCGAAGCTGAAATAGCCCTTATACTTAGTCTCCAGGCGGTCAATATACTGGAGCTTATAGCACAGGGGGCAGGTCTGGTACAGGGAAATCTGGCTGTAGCTCAAGGGTCTCAATATCTTCCTCACCGCTATTATAGACTTTTCACAGTAATGGCGCTAGCCTTGATATTTACCGCCCAATCAATTAGCATTAGACCTGTCCATGGAACAGGTATCGCTTTTAGTCGCCTTCGGCGCCGGGCTGCTGTCTTTCCTCACCCCCTGCGTCCTGCCCCTGGTGCCGGTATATCTGGCCACCGTCTGCGGCCCGGAAATACTGGAGCCTGGGACCGATAAGAAACGCCTGCCCCTGTTTTTCCACTCACTCAGCTTTGTCGCCGGCTTCACCCTGGTCTTTACCATCCTCGGTGCCAGCGTCGGTCTGCTCGGCTTCGCTATCGGCGCCACTCTGGCGCTGACCCAGACCATAGCCGGCGGCCTGCTCATCGCCTTCGGCGTGTTTCTGCTGGCCTCCCTCAAAATCCCCTGGCTCAACTACGAGAAACGGCTGGCGCCGTCGGCAGGCGCCACCACCGGCTACCTGCGCTCACTCATCATCGGCGCCATCTTCTCCCTGGCCTGGACCCCATGTGTCGGCCCCATACTGGGCGGCATCCTCACCCTGGCCTGGAGCTCGGAGACCGCCTGGCAGGGAGCCGCCCTGCTGGCTGTTTATTCTCTGGGGCTGGGCCTCCCCTTCCTCATTATCGGCGCCGCCTTCGACTCCCTCCGCCCCTTGCTGCGGCGCATCCACCGCTACTCCACCTGGAGCTATATTATAAGCGGCCTGCTGCTCATCGCCGTCGGCATCCTCATCCTCACCGGCAACCTTAGCTGGCTTCAGGGCGGTATTTAGGGTAAAATTAGAAAGGGTTAGCCATGAAAAAGAAGCTAACGGCAATACTGGCCATAGTGCTGGTTCTGGGCGTAGTAGCCACTTCCTGCCCGGCCGAAGCTCCGGCTCCGGAGGTAGGCAAGCAAGCGCCCGACTTACAGCTCAACACCCCTGGCGGGCAAAGCATCGCTCTCAGCGAGCTCAAGGGCACGCCGGTACTGCTCAACTTCTGGGCGACCTGGTGCGGCCCCTGCCGCCACGAAATGCCCTTTTTGCAGCAGATTTATGACGAACGGCCGGAAGAGACGCTGGTGCTGCTGACCATCAATATTCAAGAAAGCTCTTCACAGGTAGTCCAGTTCATGCAGAGTGAGGGGTTTTCCTTTACCGTCCTGCTTGACAGCAACGGAAACGTAGCCCAGAGGTACAATATTCACGGCATCCCCACCACCTTCTTCATTGATAAAGACGGCGTAATTCAGGAAATTAAGATTGGCGCTTTCCAGAGCAAGGCGGATATAGAAACTATCTTAAACCGGCTCGACTAGAGACGGCCAACGGAGGTTTAGCTATGAGCGATATTTTAGACGAAGCCTATGCCATAGCCCAGTGCAAGGACTGCCCCTGGTACAAGGCCTGCGTCACGCCGATGAAGTTCAGCGCCGAAGACATCCGCCGCCAGCTGGAATCCTCGGCGTCGGGGATGGATGTAGCCCAGCAGGCAGACCTGGGGATGCAGAATTTGCTCTCCAGCATGGCCAGTGCCGCCCAGAACTCCCTTCTGGAAGGGTGTCCCATCTTCATCGAGCGCCTGCGCGCCGATCCCAAGCTCGCCCAACGCTTAAAGCAGCTCATGCAAAACTGGGGCAAAGAAGAGCAATAAAAAAGCAGGCCAGAGACAGCTATGCCAACTTAACAAATACTAGCTACGGTGATATCCCGGAAAAAACAAAGACGTAAACAGAAGGTTAGCTTAGTATAGCTGATATGTTCAGACTGGATGGTAAAGTGGCCGTGGTTATTGGTGGAGGAGGTGGCATCAATTACTTCCGGCAGGGCTTGCCTCTATTTATTATTCTCTCGGTAATTTTAGACCAATACCAGCAATTACGTTCTTTAAGACTTCCGAAGTCCCGGCAGCTATAGTCATTCCTATAGACGATAGATATAAATGTTCAAACCACCCATGTAAAGGTGCCCTGCTATCCTTCTTGTCAAGCTGACCATACAACCCCAATAACTCCACAGCTACACTAGCGGCACGCTTAAGCAGTTCGGTGCTATATAATCGCGACGCAGCAGCATCATAAGCTGTAGCTGTCCCCTTATCATGCAGCCAGGCTAATCGGTAACAGATAAGCCACCCAATCTCAGCCTCTACCTTTAATTTAGCTAATGTCTGTCTACTATTTCCCCACTGCCTCTGGGGATTAGCTTTTATATACTCTACCAGTCGCTCAATCAGGCTCTGTGCCACGGTAACCGGGCCAATGGCGATGCGCTCGTAACTAAGCATCGTTTGCACCACTTTCCACCCTTCATTTTCCCCACCGACAAGGTTCTCTTTCGGCACCCTGGCGTCCTCAAAGAATATCTCAGCGAAGTCCGGCTCGCCCTGTATGTCAATTATAGGATTGACGGTAACTCCGGGTGTAGACAAATCAACCAGGAAAAAACTGATACCGCGGTGTCTCTTTAACTCCGGGGCAGTTCTAACCAGCAGACAACACCAGTCCGAATACTTGGCAAAGGTACTCCAGGTCTTCTGCCCGTTTATTATGTAGTCATTGTTGTCCCTGACAGCTTTTGTCTGAAGGGAAGCGAGGTCAGAACCGGCATCGGGTTCGGTGAACCCTTCACACCAAAACTCATCTCCACTGGCAATAAGCTTAAGATGCCTCGCCTTTTGTTCTGCAGTACCATATTTGAATAGAGTAGGCGCCAGCATCTTGGCTCCAATAGCGTTATATCCCGGTGACCCCCGACGGGCTAATTCCTCTAAAAAGATAAGGTAATCCACGTAAGAGCAAGATTGGCCTCCATATTCCTTGGGCCAGAAGAGAGACAGCCACCCCTTCCGGCCAAGCTTAAGTGCCATATCTCTAAAGACTTTCTCCCCGTTTTTACTGGGGGTGATTGTGTCATCTATTGCCGTCCCGATGTAATCCACCCAGTCCGATGGCAGCTCTTTATCCAGAAAGGAACGGACTTCTTGCCGGAATCTTTCTTGCTCCTCAGTGAATAGAAAGTCCACGTGATTTTCTCCTTTCCCTAAACGAAAACAAACCAAACAAGTCCCAAGTTAAACCTTCTCGGCAAAGCTACAGAAAGGAAAAGGCCCAGCATTCAAAAAGTTCAGGCAGGAACTATCGAACTAAGTTTGGGATACCACACGTAAAGAGGCCTTAATTACAGCTGCTTGCCTTCCTTGAGGCGTTGTATCATTGGTGGAAAGATATCTGAATAAACAGTGCGGTAGGGACCATGTAGCATATTGGCTTCAATCCACTCCCCCACTTCTTTCCTGGCCGCCACCTTCCCGGCTTCCCGTGCTTCTCCCAAGGTCTTCTTTTCTGCGGTCATATCAATACTCTCCTTTAGCTATCATGGTGGGCCACTCTGGACTCGAACCAGAGACCCCAGTCTTATCAGGACTGTGCTCTAACCAACTGAGCTAGTGGCCCATAGAACTCTTAATTTTACTTCAAATATTCGGGGTAAATCAAGTCGGTAACTATTTAGCACCCCACCCCAATTTTATCTTTACCCGCCCGCCACCCTTTAAGGAAGCGAGCTAAAGCCCTTTTTGCCCCTCCCCCCATCGGGGTGGTGTCCCCCTTTTCCCCCAAAGTGAGAGAGAGGCATAACCTCTATCGGGCGGGCGGGTGGGAAAGAAAAACACCTGTAAACAAGGGGGCGGGGGCTTAACCCCCCAAAAGAGTCTTAGAGGTGAAACCTCTTTCGGGCGGGTGGGTGGGAAGCCGGACAACCAATAAAAAGAGGGGCTAGCGCCCCTCTTAAACACCCCGTTAGATTAACCCCCGGCTTTCTTACTCCCCCCTCATCCCCCAGAAAGCAAAAGCCAGGCTGACCAGGCCAACGAAATTCACCACGGCAAGAATAATAGTGCAACTTGAAGAGACATCCCAGACAAACTCGTTAAGCAAAAGCCCTATAGTCCCCGCCGCCACCAGCACAAAGCCACAGATTTTGATGAAGTCTCTCATAATAAAAAAACCTTAACCCCTGGATAGTGGAAGGAAGGGTAAAACGCCAACTTTATAGGTCGGCGACCGACCTAGGAGATAGGGGCGCTAAGCCCCGGTTAATCTCCCTAGAAAGGAGGTGATCCAGCCGCAGCTTCCGCTACGGCTACCTTGTTACGACTTCGTCCCAATCATCAACCCCACCCTCGGCGACTGCCCCCCGGCAAGCCGGGTTAGCCCATCGACTTCAGGTGTTGTCAACTTTCATGACGTGACGGGCGGTGTGTACAAGGCCCGAGAACGTATTCAACGCGCCGTGCTGATACGCGTTTACTAGCAACTCCAACTTCATGCAGGCGAATTTCAGCCTGCAATCCGAACTGAGGATAGCTTTGCGGATTAGCTCCGGATCGCTCCATCGCTTCCCACTGTACTACCCATTGTAGCGTGTGTGTAGCCCAGGGCATAAGGGCCATGCTGACTTGACGTCATCCCCACCTTCCTCCCCGTTTTGCAGGGCGGTCTCGCCAGAGAAATTAACTGGCAACGAGGGTTACGCTCGTTGCGGGACTTAACCCAACACCTCACGGCACGAGCTGACGACAGCCATGCAGCACCTGTGACGGTTCCTGACTTAACAGGTCGTCCCCCTTTCGGGTTTCTACTTCCGACATGTCAAACCCTGGTAAGGTTCTTCGCGTTGCATCGAATTAAACCACACGCTCCGCTGCTTGTGCGGGCCCCCGTCAATTCCTTTGAGTTTTAGCCTTGCGGCCGTAGTCCCCAGGCGGGACACTTAAAGCGTTAGCTTCGGCACAGAAAGGGTCGATACTCCCCATACCTAGTGTCCATCGTTTACAGCGTGGACTACCAGGGTATCTAATCCTGTTCGCTCCCCACGCTTTAGGGCCTCAGCGTCAGCAACAGCCCAGGAAGCCGCCTTCGCCACTGGTGTTCCTCCCGATATCTACGCATATCACCACTACACCGGGAATTCCACTTCCCTCTGCTGCCCTCTAGCCCAACAGTATCGAATGGCCCCTCCCGGTTGAGCCGGGAGATTTCACATCCGACTTGAAAGGCCGCCTACGCCCGCTTTACGCCCAGTAAATCCGGATAACGCTCGTCTCCTACGTATTACCGCGGCTGCTGGCACGTAGTTAGCCGAGACTTATTCCTCAGGTACCGTCATTGTTCTTCCCTGAGAAAAGGGGTTTACAACCCGAAGGCCGTCATCCCCCACGCGGCGTCGCTGTGTCAGGCTTTCGCCCATTGCACAATATTCCTTGCTGCTGCCTCCCGTAGGAGTCTGGGCCGTATCTCAGTCCCAGTGTGGCTGACCATCCTCTCAGACCAGCTACCCGTCAAAAGCTTGGTGAGCCGTTACCCCACCAACTACCTGATAGGCCGTAAGCCCCTCCCAAAGCGCCTTGCGGCTTTAGTGATAGTGCCTTACCTCTATCACCACATAAGGTATTAGCTCCAATTTCTCGGAGTTATCCCCTACTTAGGGGCAGGTTACTTGCGTGTTACTCACCCGTTCGCCACTCTCATTTACTCCGAAGAGTAAACTACCGTACGACTTGCATGCATAAAGCACGCCGCCAGTGTTTATCCTGAGCCGGGATCAAACTCTCCAAAAAAAACTTTAAAGCTCAGTTAAGAACCTTCCTTCCACTATCCAATTGTTAAGGTGCGATTAGAGTAACAGAAATAATACCATACTGCCTATTCTTTGTCAATATTACAAAGGTCGTGCCCCAGGCTAGAAAGAGCCTAGCTCATCCACTTTCGGGTAGGTATTATCCGGTATATTGTTATCTTGGGTTCCTCGGCAAGACAATCACGGTATTCTTTGATTAGAGCCAGTCTGGACCTTGATTTTTCCCAATCCCTGAAGTATTCCACATCTTCCCAGGTGGTTATTATGGCCACTATAGAGACATCCTTATCGTTAATCAGGTTATCGGAACCCACATAGCCGGGGCAGGTCATAGCGTGCGACCGGAGCTTCAGCAGCATGGGCAACACATCCTTATTCGGTTTCATCTTATACCCGATTATAACCTTTACCATCACCCTCATCTCCTCTGTAGTTTTAAGCCAAGCTTCACCACCGCTCAAAGCATTGTAGCCTCTAGCAGGCACGGTGTAAAGTACCCTATCCCCCCAATTTTATCTTTACCCACCCACCTTTTTGACGGTTCTCTTATTTCCCATGCCCACCCACCCTCATAAGCTCCGCTTCCAGCCCTTTCTCACCCCACCCCCGTAAAAGAATTAATAAAGGTTTCACCTCCATTGGGAGGGTGGGTGGGAAATAAAACAAACGCTAAAAACAGACCAAACCCCAAAATTTGACACCCCTCCAAAGCCTTTGCTATAATAAATTGTTAGACAAGACTAACTTTATCAAGCTAAAATGGAAAAACATATGGAAGCAAAGCACAGCGCCAGCATGGAAGACTACCTGGAGTCAATACTCATGCTCAGCGAAGGCAAGGAAGCGGTCAGGGTAAGCCAGATGAGCAAGGCGCTGGGGGTCAAGATGCCCAGCGTCACCTCGGCCCTGACCAAGCTCTCGCAGGAGGGGCTGGTGGAGCACAAAAGGTACGGGCTGGTTCAGCTCACCCCGGAAGGGGAACGAATCGCCCAGGATGTCTTCCACCGCCACGAGGCACTGCGCCATTTCCTCGCCGAGATACTCAATATTGACCCGGAAACAGCCGTCGACGATGCCTGCAAGATGGAGCACACCATCAGCCCCGCCACTCAGGAAAAGCTGGCCAAGTTCGTCGAGTTTGTCAGCCAGCCGCCCGAAGGGCAGCCCAGGTGGCTCAAAATCTTTCACCACTATCTCAAGCAGGCCAAGCTCCCCAAAGAATACGTCACCAGGTGCCTTAAGGAAGACTAAAATCTCTAGAGGCGTAGAGGTTAATTAAAACCAAAAAAGTATAAGTTCTAGCGGAAAGGATTAGAGGAAGACTACATATGCACAGATTCGGAGGCAGGTTCAAGCACCGGTTAATGCCAGAAGGAAACCTGGTAACCCTGGCTCAACTAAAGAGCGGCCAGAGCGGCACCGTGGCTGATATTCAAGGTGGCCGCCGTATGGCCGACCGCCTTAACGCCCTGGGCATTATCCCGGGCAAGAAGATAACCAAGACCAGCGCCATGCTCATGCGGGGACCGGTAACCATTGAGGTGGACCGGGTGGGGGTAGCTATCGGCTTCGGCATGGCCAGTAAGGTAATAGTCAGGCCGGACCGGGTTCCATGACCAGAATACTCCTCATGGGCAATCCCAACGTGGGAAAGAGCGCCCTCTTCTCCCGCCTCACCGGCGTCCAGGCAATTGTCTCCAACTACCCCGGCACCACCATAAGCTACACCCGGGGGTATATGAAGCTGGGAGAAGAAACGGCCGAGGTCATTGATGTACCCGGCACCTACACCCTGGAGCCGACCTCGGAAGCCGAGGAGATAGCCCTCCAGCTTCTGGATAGCGGCGATATCGTCATCAACGTGGCCAACGCCATCAACCTGGAAAGGAACCTCTACTTAACCCTACAGCTGCTGGAGAGAGGCATCCCCATGGTGACGGCTTTAAACCTCTGGGATGATACCAAGCACCGCGGCGTAGATATTAACTTGGAAAAACTGCGGGAGTTACTGGGGGTGCCGGTCATCCCCACGGTAGCCGTAACCGGAGAAGGGATAAAAGAGCTGGTGGAAAACATCCCCCGGGCCACCTCCCCCCACCGGCCGCCCGGTACCCGCGATGAGCGCTGGGCAACCATAGGCAAGATTATAGAGCAGGTCCAGCATATCAGCCACCGCCATCACACCTGGCGGGAGCGCCTGGCCGATGCCAGCGTCAACCCGGTTAGCGGTGGTCTCATCGCCCTAGCCGTTTTAGCCGGCTCCTTCTTCGTGGTGCGCTTCATCGGCGAAGGCTTAATTAACTACGTGCTCAACCCCCTGTTCAACACCCTGTGGGCGCCGGTAATTTTAAAGCTAAGCCAGCTGATGGGGGGCGGCGGCTTCCTCCACGACATCGTCATCGGCAAAATAGCCGGCGGCGAGGTAAACTTTGTCGAGTCATTCGGCCTGCTCACCAGCGGTTTCTACGTCCCCTTCGGCATGGTGCTCCCCTATATCGTCTCCTTCTACTTCGTGCTGGGTCTATTAGAAGACACCGGCTACCTGCCGCGGCTGGCGGTCTTGATGGATACCATCATGCACAGACTGGGCCTGCACGGCTACGCCATTATTCCCACCCTGCTCGGGCTGGGCTGCAACGTTCCGGCGATACTGGCCACCCGCATCCTGGAAAGCAAAAGGGAGCGCCTCATTGCCGCCACCCTGATATCCATCGCCGTGCCCTGCGCCGCCCTGCAGGCGATGATTTTCGGCCTGGTCGGGGCGCGGGGGTTAGAGTATGTCGCCATCGTCTACGGCACGCTATTTATCGTCTGGATTATCCTGGGCCTTATCCTCAACCGCATCGTAAAAGGCTTCAGCCCCGAGCTGCTGATAGAAATACCCCCCTACCGCCTCCCGCCCCTTCGGACGGTACTGCAAAAGCTGTGGCTCAGGACCTACGGCTTCCTAGCGGAGGCCATCCCCATAATCCTAGGGGCTATCCTGGCAGTCAATGTCCTCTATATCCTGGGGGTCTTCAATGCCATCGCCAGCTTCACGGCACCGGTGGTAACCGGTCTTTTGGGACTGCCCAAGGAAGCGGTAACGGCGCTGGTCATCGGATTTTTGCGTAAAGACGTAGCTCTGGGAATGCTGGCTCCCCTGGCGCTTACCCCCGAGCAGCTGGTAGTCGGCAGTGTAGTACTGGCCATGCTCTTCCCCTGCATTGCCACTTTTGTCGTCATGTTCCGGGAGCTGGGAGTGGTAAATATGCTCAAAGCGACCGGGATAATGATTGTGGCCGCGCTGGCCACCGGCGGGATACTAAACCTGATACTATGACCCCTGGCCGTTGTCAGCCTGCCTGCCATCGCCGTGGTTGGCATTAAGCTTAGCCAGGAAGCCAATGATTTCCCCCCGCCGGTAGCGGCGGTCGCCCCGCGGCGTAATACGGTAGGCCTTTATCAGCCCCCTATTACTCCAGCGCCTCAGGGTATTGGGATGAATATGGAGGATCCGGGCTACTTCCTGGACCGTCAGCATATTACCCATCTGTCCCTCATCTACCAAATCTTTAACCATGTTGACCATTTATCCCTCATCTACTCTCCACCTAAACTATCTTGATAGTAACTTACCTCAGTTCACCTTACAATCACCCAAAGGTACCAATATAGCTACCAAATAGTCATGGTAAAAAAGTACCTAACTTTGGTAAGAAAGGTTAAGTTAGGTACTTGACTTTGTCCCCTCGGAGAACTATGATTATTCCCGCTAAGAAAGCCAAACCGACCACTTAATTTCCCCCCTGGAGCCGGATTTGAACCACCGCAGAGACCAAATACTCAGCAAATGGCAGGACCGCATCAGCCTCGTCCCCTCCGCCTACCGCTGGTTAGCCCTGGGCATAGCCAGTGCCCATATATTCCTATTCCCCTCCGGCTATTACTCGCTGACACCGCCGCTCTATCTGATTATCGCTGTCGGCATCTACACCCTGCTCAAAACACTACGCCCCCTCCGCTGGCATGAAAAGAACAGCGCCACCCTGGTTCTCCTCGGCCTGGATATTGTGGTCTGCTTCTTCCTGGTACTAACCACCGCCGGACTCTACAGTCCGTTCCTGCTCTACAGTCTAGCCCCGGTACTGACGGCGGCCCTGCTTTTAGACCGCGGCATAACCTTCAGCATCACCGCCCTATCGGGGGCTTACGTTATTGCCGCTCACCTGTTCAACCCCTTCTTCCCCACCCAGCTCTTCCTATCCGAGCTGAGCTACTTCCTGGCCTACATAATAGCCGTTTCCCTGGCGGCCGCCCTGCCCTACCTCATCAATGTCAACCTCAGACAGCGCCTGCAATACGAGGACATAATCCAGGAGCGGCAGCGGCTATCTCGTGACATCCACGACGGCATCGCCCAGACCCTCTCCGCTCTGCGCTGGCAGGCCCAGCTCCTAACCCGCCGCCTGAGGGCAATGGGGATCGAGCTGGAGGAGATAAAGCAGCTGGAGGTACTGACGGAAAAAGCCCGGCTGGATACCAGAGAGTCCATCGAGCTTCTCCGCAGCTACAACGGCGGCGGTTTTCTGCCCAATCTCAAGGGCTACCTTCAGCAGTTCGGCCAGGAGAACAAACTTATTTTCCACATTGAAACCGAAGATAACCAGCTTCGCCTCGGAGCGCCGGCTGAACTAGAGCTAATGCGCATCTGCCAGGAAGCCTTAAGCAACGTCAGGAAGCACGCCGGGGCCGGCTATGTCGATATAAAGGTCAAATCAGTGGACAACCACTTTGAGATAAGCATTGCCGATGACGGCTGCGGCTTTGATGCCCTGGCTTACTACCAGGGCGGGATGCAGACCATAGGCCATGGCCTAGCGGTGATGCAGGAAAGAGCGGAATCTATAGGTGGCAAGCTGAGAGTGCTGAGTCTGCCGGGAAAAGGCACGGAAGTTCAGATAGAGGTACCGGCAAATAATCAATCGGGAAGGTGGCCATGGCTGAAGCGATAAGGGTTCTAATTGCAGATGATCACGCCGTAGTCCGTTCCGGGCTGGCCAACATACTGGGGACCGAGCCGGATATCAAGATTATCGGCGAGGCCAAGGACGGCCTGGAAGCTATACAGAAAGCGGAGGAGCTTAAACCGGATGTCATCCTCATGGATATCTTCATGCCCCGCTGCAGCGGCCTGGAAGCCACGGTAGCCATAAGGCAGAAACTGCCCGACGTCAAACTGCTCATCCTCACCATCTCTGACCGTGAGGAAGACCTGTTCAAGGCGCTCAGGTTCGGCGCCCAGGGCTATTTGCTCAAGAGCGCCAGCGTCACCGAGGTGGTAGAAGCGGTAAAGAAGACAGCCGCCAGCGAGGCCATGCTCTCCCCGGACATTGCCACCAAGCTCGTTGCCGAATTCAACAGCCGGGCTAACAAGCCCAAGCTCAGCACCCGGGAATCAGAGATTTTGCAGCTCTTAGGCGAGGGGCAGACCAATACCGAAATCGCCCGCCGCCTCTTCATCGATGAAAGCACGGTCAGGACCCATTTCCGCCGCATCAGGGATAAACTGCACCTGAGGAACCGCGCCGAGGCTATTGCCTACGCCACCCGCAACCATCTCCCCACCGCCCCCTACTAAACCCTACTCTTCTGCCGGGGGGCTTTCCACTATTTCCCGCCAGCGCAGGAACCAGGGGCGCGTATTAAGCAACCTCCCCGGGTAGCAGAAGTAGACCGCCAGCGCCAGGACAATAAGCCCTATATCCACGTACAGAGAGCCTACCGTTGAAAGCTCACCGGTGAACACCCTGTCCAGTATCCCCAGGCAGCCGCACGGCTCCTGCCCGAACCCCTGGCCAATCATCCAGCCGTTGTGCATGATAAAGGCGGCGATAAGCAGTGTCGAAATACCGCTCACTATCTGTGGGAAAATGCCCACCAGCAGGCACAAGCCCAGCACCAGCTCCACCCAGGGCAGCCAGCTCGCCACCATAGCGGCGGCACCTTCGCTTACAATGTAAGTCGATATCTGGAGCAGAAAAGCGCTCTGCCCCATCAGCTTACCCACCCCGGCGGTGAGAAACACCAGTGCCAGCAGTATGCTAGCCACAAAGGCAATCCAGTATCTGTAACGCATATTCCCCTCCGTTGGCTTTAAAACTCCCTTTAGCCAGCTATGTTAACCCCCCGCCCCGCCCCCTGTCAATGACATACTTTACCAACTTTACCCCAGATTATTTTTATTTATTTACGGGGGCCCCCGAAAAAACTTTGTTTTTTTGGGGTTAGAAACCCTATCCCCTTTATCCCCTTCCCCTTGGCAAGGGGAAGGGGAATATATTTTTAAAAAGAGGGGGCTTCGCCCCCTCTCAAACACCTCTGTTCTTTAGCCCCTCCTTTTCCCCCCTTGAAGAAGAAATTGATAGAAGTATCACTTCTGTAGGGCGGGTGGGTGGAAAAGAAAGAGAACCGTTTAAGGGGGGCAGGGGGCGTAACCCCCCAAAGTCTTAGAAGCGGAGCTTATGAGGGCGGGTGGGTGGGAAACATAACGACCCTTAAAATAAGGAAGCGTCAACCTCCCCCTTTCGTAAAGGGGGACTAAGGGGGATTTCCTCCCCATAACCCCCACCAAAGAAGTATTGACATCAGGCCAAAAACCTGCCCCCTCCCCAAAAAAATTACCCGGCCCCGCAGGTCGGGCGTAACCCCCCGACCCCAAAGTTTTAAAGGCTAAAACGGGGCCACCCTTAAAAACAAAGCTCTTTTGGGCTAAAAGACAACTGTCCAAACCACTGTTGCCAGATGTGTCTACCCCTCTGTCACGGAAAAGATGTCACGGAAACGTGACAAAACTTCATCATTTTGATTAGGTAGAAATCACCATAGGGGGGACATACTAATGGGCTATACTCCTTTACAATTAGTACTAGCCTTCAAAATAGATGGCTTATGCCCTGGTCGATTCTCTAGGGAATCCCTGAGAGGGGTATTAGAAAATAACCTTTAAAAAGGGTGAAAAAATGAAGAAAATTGGACTTCTCTGTTTAGCGCTGGTGCTGGCTCTTGGCACTCTTGGTGTCGGCTACGCCGCCTGGACGGACTCCATCGCCATTGATGGCACGGTAAACACCGGCGATGTTGACATCAACGTAGAGAGGGTATCCTCGACATGGGTGTATAAGAATCTGGACACTCACGAGGTAGTGGTCTTGCATGGCTGGACGGATGACCAGCCCGCTCCGCCAGCTAATAGTGAGCTAATCGCCTCGTCTGTGGCTGTGATTACCGGTGATGACTCGGTCACCGTCACCTATGAGGACATGTTCCCATGCGTCGACTTCAAGGTCAACTTCCTGTTGCACTACGACGGCAGCATACCGGCAAAGATTCAAGACGGTGACCTTCCTCCAACCTTCATAGGTGCTGATGAAGCCTTCTTCAACGCCCTGTGTTGGAGCCTCCCAGTTGCAGACCCGGAGGCGAGTTACTGCTACGGCGAGATGTGGGTGTCCGATGAATTTGGTAACAAGGGTGATAATATACCGGCCCTGGACGGCTACCAGCTCCACAACTGCGATTACATCCTGGTGGTAATCACCCTCCACTTGGGGCAGGGTGCCCCGATGAATGCGAACGCCAGCTTCACCCACGAGTTCAAGGTCATCCAGTGGAACGAGTACAACAACGGCTAAAGTCGGGACTGGTGTCCTGAACTGAATAGCAATGATGTCTCGTACCCCGGTCGATTCTTCGGGGAATCCCTGAGAGGGGTATTAGAAAATAACTTTAAAAGGAGTTTTTAAAAATGAAAAAAATAGGACTTTTAGCATTAGCCATGGTTCTGGCTCTTGGCACTTTCGGCGTTGCCTACGCCGCCTGGACCGACACCATCACCATTGATGGCACGGTAAACACCGGTAGCGTTGACCTCGAGATTATCGAACTGTCGTCCACCTTTGTCTACAAGGTCCCTGATGAAGTGGCCGGTCAGTATGATAACGTGGCCGATGAGATGGTAGTGGTGCATCAGAGGGTGAATATGCGTCCTCTTGTCGGCCCGACCTGGAGCGTTATAAACGTTCCTCAAATACCGCCCAACGGCATTCTGGTTTCCTCGGCTACTGCCACCAGCCCCAGTGACGACCACATCACGGTCACCTTTGACAACGCCTTCCCCTGCCCGACCCTGACCGCCGACTTCATTGTCCACTACGTCGGCAGCATTCCGGTCAAGGTGGATGCGGAGATAACCGACTTCACTGGAGAAGCAGGTGACTTGGCGTTGCTGGAGACAGCCGCCACGGTTAAGTTCTTCGAGTGGGATGAAGCGACTGGTACAATCGGCCAAGAGATAGTAGATGGCCCCGTCCAGCTGCACTACTGTGACTATGTGTACTGCGTCATGACACTGCTTATCCCGCAGGAAGACGCCTACATGAACCTGAACGGAGGCTTCACCGCCGAAATCTTCGCCGTCCAGTGGAACGAGTACCCATACCCGTAAAGGCTAACCAGGACCGGCGTGGGCTTTAACCCCGCGCCCCGATTTCCCACTCCCGTTAAGAGGAGGGGATAAGAGGAGGAATACATGAAAAAATTTGGAATCCTGTGTCTGGCTCTGGTCATAGCTTTAGGCACCCTGGGCGTCGGCTACGCCGCCTGGACCGATACCATCTTCATTGATGGCACCGTCAACACCGGTTCGGTCGTCCTCGGTTTCGACCCTGGCAGAATTGACGAGGTCGGTGGTTGCCCCGACAAGAACTTCGATACCTGGGACTACAACGGGCACTCGGTTTCCTGCCCGCCTGGCTATAGTTTCGGCGGAGTTGCCAATGCGCCCGAAAACAAATGCGTTGCCGATGTTACCTTTAACCCCATTGATGAGGATGGCGACGGCTATTACGATATCCTGGAAGTTACCATCACTGACGCCTACCCCTATTTCGTGGCGGACATCAGCTTCTGGGTCTGCAACTACGGCACCATACCGCTAAAGATTGAAGCCCCCGTTATCACCCAGAGCCCTTGGTTGTTAATCGAGTACGGGGACAACATCGGCACCCAGCTGCATCCCGGCATGTGCGCCGAGATTAGCTTCTATGTTGGCGTTACCCAGCACGAAGGTTACTTCGGTGCCGGCGACCTGTGGATAATCGATGACGAATCCAAGCCGATTTGCCCGCAGGACACGCCTCTGACCTTCACCATTAGCATTATGGGCACCCAGTGGAACGAGTACCCCTATACTGACTAAAGCTAGACTAGGCACATAAAAAAAGAGGATAAAGGGGAGCGCGGGGGTGTGACCCACCCCCGCCCCCCGACCCCTCTCTCCTTAGCAGGGGAAGTGGGAAAGGCGTAAAGGCATCGTCTTTCACCCTTCCCTTGGTAGGGAGGTAGGCAAGGTGTAACCGCCTTCCCCGCGCCACCTTTAGGAGGTGAACAGGTTGCGTAGAAGAAATATAAACGGACTCAAAAGAATAGGCGTGCTCGCCCTCGCCCTGGTGATAGCCCTCGGGGCGTTAGGGGTTGCTTATACCGCCTGGACAGATAGCGTCTACATCGACGGCACCGTCTACACCGGCACCCTGGATATAGACATTGTCGGCGTTTCCTCCACCTTTGTCTATAAGGTCCCCGGCGCCCCTGATACCGGCTTCGGGCCCGAGACGGTGGTGAACTACGTCCCTGGGGAAACCGACCCCAATCCGCCCGCCAACGGCACCCTCATCGCCTCGGCGATAACTACCTCTGACACCGCCCCCGATGCCGACATGGCCTACATGACCTTTAGCGGGCTTTTCCCCGGCATTGACTTCTGGGCGGACCTGGAGCTGGAGTACTTCGGCACCATACCGGCCAAGGTCTCCGTTGCCGAGATCTTCGCCGCTGACGTATCTGATACGACCTTAAATGCTCTATGGGCGCTCGGCAAGGCCACCAAAAACGACCCCATTCGGACGGGCGCCTGGATTGCCGGCGAACTCAGCACCGATGACGGCGCAAGCTGGGCATATATTGACGACCCGCTCGGCCTGCAGCTCCACCAGTACGACCTGGTGCACATCGCCCTGCATGTCAACCTGCCCCAGGAAGAGCAGTTCCAGAACCTCACCAACCTCGGCTTCACCGGCATCATCACCGTCATCCAGTGGAACGAATTCGAAGACTAAAATCATAAAAAGGTAATCTACTGCGTGAGAAATAGACGGGGCTTAAACAGAATAGGGATACTGGCCATGGCTCTGCTGCTAGCCCTCGGGGCGATGGGGACGGCCTACGGCGCCTGGGTAGACGAGATTTACATAGAAGGCACACTCTCCACCGGCGATATTTCTGCCGGGCTGACCTGCGGCACCTGCTGGGAAGAGCCGGATACTCCCGATACCGATATTGACTGCACCGGCGGCTCGATGACGCTTACCATCGACGTTACCAGCGCCCTTGAAGACGTAGACTACTACTGCAACTTCATCGTAAGCAATGCCGCCGGCTCACTACCCATCAAAATCAAAAGCATGAATCTAACAGGCTCATATTCGGGGGTATCCGAGGCTATAGAAAATTTGACCGTCGGGGATGTGATAGACCCCGGAACCTCGGCCACGGGCAAGGTTCACATCTACGTAACCTCCCAGACCGACCCACCGCAGAACCCTGCCTATACACTAACCGTTAGTGTCGAAAGGTGGAATGAGTAAGGGATAAGTTATGCGCAAGGCAATTATTATAATACTGGCGATGGTAGTGGCTCTCTCCGCCCTGCCGGTCACCTTTGCCGGCTACAAAGGGGGGTGGAAAAACTGGGACCGGTTCTGGCAGCCGAGTACGACAGTCGTCTATAGTTGCCCCACCTACTGCAACGTAGTCTTTACCTCGGTGTCTGCCAGTGACAACGAACATACCTTCACCGAGCCTAAAGAGGTGGCGCAGACCACAGCCTCTATACAGGGGGACTGCAGCAAAAATCTGGTCATCACCATCGATAACGCCTACCCCGGCTACCAGGGAATCGTAGACTTCTGTGTCCAGAACACCGGCATCTACCCGGCCACCGTAACCGGCATTACCACCGATTACCCCGATCCTGTTTACCTGCAAATTGACCTCACCGGGGAATTGGAGGGGGCAGTCATTCAGCCCGGTGATATCAAGTGCGGTCAACTGGTAATAGGCGGCATCCCCCAGCGAGAAGATGCCCAGAACCGCACCTTTACCTTTACCATTACAATAGACTTTCTATGTTTTCCCGTTGAATGTGAAACCGCCTTCGCTCACGGCGGTTCATACGCCACCTGCTTTAGCTATTATGGCTTCAGCAACTGGGGCTGGACCAACGGCCCGCTGGGAACTGGCGACTATACCTTCGATATCTACGCTGGAGCCGGAAGCTGCGATCCACTCGATGGGGAGTGGATCGGCGAGCTCACGGTAAACTACAACGGCTCAACGGCGTATGTCTTTTATGACATTACGGGTTCCGGCTACACGATGGACGAGACCCACCTCTATGTTGGCTCCGATCCTTTGCCCAGTAAAAACGGCGGTTATACCGTCAGCCCGGGGCAATACCCGTATAAGCACGACCTGGATAATAAGACAACAGACGAGTATACAGTAACTGGCTTAACCGGTGATATTTATATAGTTGCCCATGCCGTGGCTTGCCCGTAGTAAGACGGGGTAACTCCCTCGTCTAGGGCCAGATTTCACAATTGAATAAAACAAGGGAATCAAAAACGCTGTTAAGTGATAGCTTAAGTTATCTTTGGTGAGGTTCGGACACTTCTCTCGGAGATAGCTCAGGGGTAAAATGCAAAATATAAATAAAGCAATGTATGAGAGAACATGATAGCCTCTCTTGATATACAACCCAAACGGGCAATCTGGATTACCTTCGCCATAATTGCCGGCATCTATGCGGCGATAAACCTGGGCTTATCCAGGGTTATTGGCGGCTTTTTCGGTACCTATATAGTCCAGCCAATCCTGTGGCTCATTCTGGGCGGGATAGTCCTGCTCTTACCCCGGTACAGAACCGCCGGCAAACTAAAGGACAGGACGGCCATCATCCAGTTGGCGTTCATGGTCGGCTTCTTCCAGCTGGTACTCCTCATCGTTGGCGGGCTCTTTTCCAGCTTCGGCAAGAGCCCCTACTCCTTCACCCCGACAGGTATAGCAACCAACCTCCTTTTTGTGGCCGCTATGCTCTTTGGCATGGAGTTCAGCCGGGCCTGGCTGGTCAACCAGATGGGCAAAAAACACGCCTTTCTGGCGCTGGCCTTCGTCGCCATTACCTTCACGTTGCTATCCATCCCGCTAACCCAGATCACCGGAATCAGACCGGAGGTTGAATCCATTAGCTTTATCAACTCCAGCCTGCTACCGTCGCTGGCCGAGAACCTGCTGGCGACCTTCCTGGCCCTGCTGGGCGGGCCGATACCCGCCCTCATCTATCGCGGGATACTGCAGGCATTCTGGTGGTTCAGCCCCATCCTCCCCGACCTCCCCTGGATGTTCAAAGGGCTTATCGGGACGGCACTACCCATCGTCGGGCTGGTGGTGATAAACAGCCTCTACTCCCCCCAGACCGGGCGTAAAAAAGGGAGACGGGCCGAGAGCGGCTCCATAACCGGCTGGATTGTCACCACGGTGGCTGCCGTAGCCATAATCTGGTTCGCGGTGGGACTCTTCCCCTTCCAGCCGGCGCTGGTGGGCAGCGGCAGCATGGAGCCAAAGATGTACGCCGGCGACGTGGTCATCATCGCCAAGGTGCCGGCCGATAACGTCGAGCTGGGCGATGTTATCCAGTTCCGGGTGCCGGAAGAAGTCACCGTGATGCACCGGGTGATTGAGATTCAGGAAACGGAAGGCGGCGGCAGGCTCTTCATAACCAAGGGTGACGCCAATGACCAACCGGACTCGGAGCCGGTAATGCCTGAAAACGTGGTCGGCAAGGCTGTTATAACCATCCCCAAGATAGGCTGGGCGTCGGTAGTGGTCAAGCAATTCTTTACCGGATAAATATAAGCAGGTAAATAAAATGAGAAAATTATTTCTAGACAGAGAAAAAATCCACAAGTGGACGAGAAGGACAGCCGCTATCAGCGCCGTAATATTCATCATCTCGCTGATTGGCTTGCTGGTGGGCAGTGCCCTGCCCGTCCAGGTGGAACAGGAGGTCTCCCAGCTCAGCTATATACACAGCGGCCGGTTTGATTACCTGGTCTACCTCAAGCCTTCCTACCTCTACGGCCCCGAGCCCCAAGAGCCGCCAGAGCCTCCACCCAACGTCCAGTACCCCATTGCGCTCATTGAGGACGAAATTGACATGAGCTTTAAGTTCGATACCAACTCAACGCTGTTGCAGAGCGTAAAACAGGGGGTAAAAATCGAAGCGGTCCTGCAAAGCGGCGACCTCTGGCAGAAAGCGGTTGAACTGGTGCCGGTAACCGATAAAACGGGTAACTTTAAGATTGAGTTTGAGCTTGACCTCGATGAAATTAACGAGCTTTTTGATACCATTGACGAAGAAACCGGGATTGCCACCCGGACGCGCGAGATAAACATCGTGGCTACGGTGGGGCTGGGTGAAGGCCTGGAAAGCGAAAACCTCATCCAAAGCCTGCCCATAACCCTGTCCTCGAATGTCCTCGAGATAGGCGGTGAGCTGGTCAAGGAGGTAACGGATAACTCCGGGGGCATAACCACCCGGGGAACGTTCGATTACACCATCCACCTGGAAGAAAACTCCCTGTATAAGACCGACACATTAAAACCCCCCGAATCCACCCCCTATGTTACCCCGGAACAGAAAACGCTGGGGGTAGGGCCGGTAATCCCCTATGACCTGGTAGACAGGATGGACACCAGCTACTACTACAGTTTCCAGGCTTCCCGTCCGATAGAAGTAATAACCGAAGAAATCACCATAACCGCCACCCTGGAGAGTCCGGACATCTGGAGCAAGACCTTCATTCTGTTACCCAGCACCCGGCAAACGGGAGATTTCAGTATTGATTTCCCTGTAGACATCGTCTATTTAAACGAATTACTCTCCGCCATCCGCGGTGAAACCGGGAGTGCGGGGGAAAACTATAATCTCATCATCGAAGCCTTTACCCGCTTCACGGCAGAGACAGAGTTCGGCCCGATAGACGAAGTCTTCACCCAGACCTTAAGCACCGAGATGGGGGGAGGCACCCTGACATGGAACGAGGAACTGCAGATGACCCAGGAGGGTGCCATCACCACCACCCGGATTATCCCCAACCCCAGCCGATATCTCGGACTATCGGCAGGCGGGGTAAAGATGACATCGCTTATTCTGGGCTTAATCTTCCTCATGCTCTTCATCGCCTCGCTGGTGTTCTACAACAAATTCAAGCCGGCGGAGCTCCCCATGTTTGAGAAGGAAGCACTGGCGGCCGGCAAGAAATACTCCGACCGCATAGCCGAAGCCAGCAGCCAGACACCAATGGCTGGCGAAAAGATAATATCTCTGGGTTCAATAGACGATTTGGTCAAGGTAGCTGACGAGCTGGGCAACCCGATAATCCACCAGCCACCCACCGCCGCAGAGAAGCAGCACACCTACTATGTAATTGACGGGACAACCCAATACCAATACATCATCACCAAACAAAGTAAGGAGCGGAGAAGCAATGTTGGAAAGAGTGAATGGCCCTAGACACGAGCAAGTGACCAGCCTGCGGAAAGCGGGCTTTACCTATGCTGAAATCGGCCGCAAGCTGGGTCTAACCCGGGAGCGGATAAGGCAGATAGCCAATGCCGAAACCACGGCCAAGAAAAGGCCCTCCCGCACCGACCCCGATGCCCTGCTCACCACCGCCGAAGTAGCCGAACTACTCAACGTCCACGTCAATACGGTCCGGCGCTGGAGCAACAAGGGGGTTCTGGAAACCTACCGCATCGGCACCCGCGGCGACCGCCGCTTAAGGCAGGGGGACGTCCACAAGCTGCTGCGCAAGAGCCACCCGGCCAATAGAGTTTAAATAAGTGACCACGGTGCGCCGGTAGATTATCGGCAGTAGTCCGTGGCCACCGAGGCCGCAGGCACTAACCCACCAAAACATCCCCACCCTCCAATCATTTTAATTATATATTTAAGGAAACCCTACAAAGTTTTACAGGCTTCACGGGGCCCCCGAAAAAACAAAGTTTTTTTGGGGTTAGAAACCCTATCCCCTTCATCCCCTTCCCCTTAGAAAGGGGAAGGGGAAATATTTTCTTAGAAGAGGGGCTAACGCCCCTCTTAAACTCCCCCCATACTTGATGCTTCGCCTCCCCTTCTCCCCACCCCCCATTTGAAAAAACACCCCTTTTCCCCCACCCTCGGGGGTTGCACCCCAATCTCCCGCTTTATCAAGGGTTTAAGATAAGCGCCACTCTTAAAAAGGGGTGTCTAAGAGGGGGCTAATGCCCCCTCTTCTTAAAAAAACCTTCCCCCTCTCCAAGAATGGAGAGGGGGATTAAGGGGGTGAGGTTGATTAAAACTTAAAAGAATCTAAAAGAGGTCTAACCTCTATCGGGTGGGAGGGTGGGAAATAATACGCACTCTAAAAACCAGGCACAAACCAAAATTCACGGTAAAATTTGTATTCAAGCCCCCGGACTGATATATATATGAGTAGATTCCATGTCGGAAAAATTAAAGAGGCAATTGCTGATAATAGCCGGCACCCTATCCCTGGCGGTAGGCATAGTCGGCATCTTTGTCCCGCTGCTGCCCACCACCCCGTTCCTGCTGCTGGCCGCCGGCTGCTACCTGAGAAGCTCCCAGAGATTCTACAACTGGCTGATGGCCAACCGGCTGTTCGGCGCCTACATCAGAAACTACATTGAAGGCAGAGGCATACCGATAAAGATCAAGCTCTTTATCATTACCTTGTTATGGGTAACCATCGGCATCTCTATATGGCTGGTGGCAAACTGGGTGGTCACCGTAATCCTGCTGATTGTCGCCGTCGGGGTCACCCTTCACATCATCTTCATCAGGGTCAGGCGGAAAAAATAAAACGGCTGGTTTTTAACCGTACTTGCCTGCCGGCCCGGCGGTAAAGTGGAAGATAGGCCGGTCCACCCGGCGGATAATCAACGGGCAGTGCTTCATCCTCTTAGGCACAAAGATGACGCAACTCTTGTCCAGTATATACTGCTCATCCTCCAGCCACATTTCGACCTCACCGCACAGGTCCTTGGGGTCATCGGGGTCAGTACCGAAGAAGGTGATGACCTCGTCAAAGGGATGGGTATGGGCATCCACCTCGCGCTTATCCGTCCCCTTCCAGAACCAGACGCACTCCACATAGAAAGCCCCCTTCAAGATATCATCGTCCAGGTAGATTAAAGGGGTCTTCAAATCGGTGGCGACATCGCCCCGCTCGCGCCTGAACTCGGGCAGCGTCAAATCGGACTTGGGTTTGGTGATGATATATTTCTCGTATTTCTTTTCGGCCATTTTCGGTCATTCCCCTTTCTTGAATTTCTAGAAGTAGCATAATCTAGCGGCTGTACCCTGTCAATTAACGGCACAGTGCTTCCCAGACGCCACCAGATGAACAACAGACGCTTATATGCAGCCGCTGGCACTCTAAGGGACGAAAGCAAAGACGAAGGCGCCTGATTTAAGCTCAGGCGCCCTTTATTTCACCCGGATGAATACTAAAAGACCGAAATCTTATTCATGCCTCTTGCCCGCGGCGGCGGCCAGTGGCGCCACCGCCAGCCAGAGGGTGATGGTAACCAGCATGGACATGGGATAATTAATGGTTACCAGGCCTATCTTGGGCGCAATCACCCCCCATAAAAGCATTAAGATAAAGGAACTCAAGAAAAAACCGGGAATAGCCGCAAATACCCCAAAATAGCCCATTTTAGTCCTCCTTTTTCATATCCTTTAACTTGCGGTCAATCATGGTATCCACACCGAAGTGCGCCGCCTCTTTTAGGTCCCGCAGGGTTTCGTCGGCGGTCTTACCGGTGGCGATAACCACCGGCTCCCAGAAGATGTAGTACTCCCCGCTTTCCTTATCAAACTCAAGGTTAATGCTGTTAGCCAAGGCGGTCACCTTTACCCTCTTATTCTTCCAGTATGGCCTCAATGGCACCGGCGGCATCGATAAGCACCTGCTTGATTCGCTGCATCTTGCCGGTATCCATACTGCGCAAGCCCCGCCCCACCAGGTTCTCCAGGGCGTGGTACTCCTTCATCATGGTGGCCATTTTGCCGATGTTCTTGAAGCTCCACCGGCTCTTCATCTGGCTCCTCACCTGGTCCGCCGAATCCTTCCGTTCCGCCAGGAAGTTAAGCCCCTCCTCAGTGATGGTGTAGACCTTCCTCCCGTCCCGCTCGACGGCGGTGGCGTAGCCCATCTCCTCCAGCATCTGGAGGGTGGGGTAGACGGCGCCGGGGCTGGGCGTATAAAGCCCGTGAGACATCTCTTCCAGCTCGCGGATAATCTCGTAGCCGTGCCTCGGCTTGTCCCTTATAAGGTCCAGGATAACGTACTTCAGGTCCCCCTTCTGGAAGGAGCTCTCCCGCCAGGGTCCCTTCATAAATCTATCTCTTCGAAATGCATGTCCTCTAAACATCTCCATCTCCTAAAACTCCCTGGTTACTTGATATATCACATACTATCACGATATATCTTGTTATATCATAATATTACTTATAGCTTTTGTCAAGGGGTTTTAGGGGCAATTTTGAAAAACTTTTAAAAATAAAAAAAAGGGGAGCCTTTCGGCTCCCCTTCCCGGCTTAAAGCCATAGCCGGGTCACGGCCCGTATTTACCATATTGAGCGCCCAGACCCTGGGGCGCCAGACCGGGCTGGATGGAACTGGAGGATTCAGAAGAACCAGAATAACCGGAAGGCCCGGAAGATACCGGCAGGGCCACCAGCTCGCTCCGGCTCTCCAAACAAAGAAATACAATCCACCCAAAAGGAACAAGGAATATTAACAGCCAGCCTAAACTCCGGTCTTTCCTTTTCAGAACCCAGACTCCGACGCCAAATACAGCAATTATCTGCAGCACCAAGACCATCATCTGGATAACCGAAACGGAAGCAAAAACAGACTCCTCGGAAGGCAACATGGTTCCACTAACAAAAAGGCCCGATACAAAAAGAATTATAATAAAAAAACCTGTTAGGCCTACTGCCCACTGGGCAAACACCCATGTCCAGTTCAGGTGGCGCTGGAACCAGTTCTCTCCCGTTGCCTGGCCCCTTAATACCTTTTGTGCCGCTTGCACCGCTTCTCTTCTCGGCTCGGCCAACGGGGGCAATCCGTACGGTGCCGATGGCTCCCTGGCAAATGATCCAAACGATGCCTGGCACAGGCCGCAATAACGGGCATCTTGGCTATTTTCGTATCCGCAGGATGGGCATTTCATACCCACCTCCCCCACCGGGAACCACGCCAGAAAGATACTTCCCCCGGTTAATAATACTGCCAGCTTTAGCTGGCTTTAAGGCAAAACAGCCCCCCGGGACTATTTCCCCCCCCCCTTATAAGTACCAGTATAGTAAATCAGTAATAAAGTTCAATAGAGAAATAGTCGGGCAGACCAAGGTACTGCATTGGCCTTGCCCCACTTGACAGGGGGAGAGGTTTGGTTTAGCTTTCTCTCAAGCGGGCCAAAAAGGCTCGAACCTTATAAGCACTAACGTTTTAGAAGGAGGGCTTTAGACAATGGCTAAAATAGATTGGGAGAAAAACCTGGTAAGGAAACCCCGCTACGAGGTGACCGCCGGCAAGGTAACCGGCCGGCAAAACCCCACCATGACCTTAATGAGCAGCGACCTGGTGCCCGGCAGCAACACCTATATCGAAATCGGCTGGGTATGGGAGATGCCCTCACCCAACCCCCATATCTTGGAGCATTCCCACCGGGAGGGCTGTAACGAGATTGTTCTCCATCTCGGCACCGACCCCGATAACCCCGAAGACCTGGGTGCCGAAATAGAGTTCGTCGTCGGCGGTCAGCCGCTGACCATAAATACCACCTCGGCGCTGTTCATACCGGCCGGGGTAAAGCACGGCCCGCTAACCTGGAAAAAACTCACCCGCCCCCACCTGCAGATGGCGATGGTGCTCGGCGCCGGCACTATGGCGGAAGCTGACCCGGGCGGGCACGTTAAGGCGAGAGGGGGATAGAGATTATAAAAATAAAAAATGGGGGGCATCTCTGCCCCCCCCCCTTCCCAAACAATCCCTAGCTACCCCTTTTCTATCAGCTCCACGTCCACCTGGTCACCGAAAGCAAAGTCAATGCTCTTTTGCAGCTCTTCCAGGTTGGCCGTACTCTCCAATTCAATGACCAGCTCGCTATCATCCAGGACTTTTAATCTCCCGAACTTATTGACAATCTCGATTACCTTAGCGGTGTCTACCGTTATCCAGCCCTTCATCCGGCGCACCAGCTCATCACCCTTGAAAGCCCTCTCAATGGTAAGGTCAATCTGCCTATACTTGGCCTCCCAGCCGATTACAGCCGGCCGTACCACCATAGGGCACACCGGGTCATGGACTACGGCGCATCTAAACCATATCTTGGCTCGAATCATCTAAAGATAGCTCCTCCCGTTTTCCGGCTGACAGTCGGTGTAAACGTAAGCGATAATTGACAGATATAAGTAATATAATGTATTTTGCAGACGAGAGCAAACCGAGGAAGGGGAAATAGCCGATGGACGCACTGAAAACGATTACAGAGAGAAGGAGTGCCAGGGCTTTCCAGCCTGTCTCGATACCAAAAGAGATGGTCGAAGAAATCCTGGGGCTGACCGTTAATGCCCCCTCGGGTAATAACCTCCAGCCGTGGGAATTTGTTGTGGTGATGGATGAAGAGAAGGATAGACTCAGCCGCAGGTTGATTAAGGCTTACAAAGAGAAACAGATATCGTGCGGCTCCGGGGCCGTAAAACCCCTGCCCAAAGCTACACGGCAGAGAGGGGTTCAGACCCTGGAGGCAATGAAAACGTACGCTGATAGAATCGGCGCCTCTATAGACAGCTTTATCAACGAAGGAAGCTGCAATTTCTACGGAGCGCCGGTCGCCGTCATTATCTGCCTCGACGATTGCTTTTCCGCCAGGCAGATGGTCGACGTTGGTACAGCGGTGGGCTATATGGTGCTTGCCGCTCAAGCCTCCGGGCTGGCGACCTGTCCCATCGGCTTAATTACCGACTACGCCGATGAAATCAAAGACCTGCTCAATATTCCGGAGAATAAGAAGGTAGTTATAGGTGTTGCCCTGGGTTATCCTGACCGCGAAAATCCGATGGCCCAGTTCAGGTCCTCAAGAGCTTCTTTAAGTGAGCTGGTGAGATGGATTTGATAGACTGCAATAAAAAAGGGGGGGCACTTGTAGGTAGAGTGGCATGCGAAGACGCGCTGTCTTCATTCGGGTACTGTCCACTGGAGTCCCGAAGCCGAATTTATAGGCAGATTATGCCTGCTTCAATGCTTCAACTATTCCCTTAACCTTTTTCTTATGTCCCTCTCTGCCTATAGTGTAGGAATGAGGGACCCATTTCATGTCCTTTAGATTTTTTGTCATACCGGGGAGCAGGTCATAGGGGATGGATATAAGTAGCTGGCCTTCGGGGAATAGTTTTCTTGATTTCATGCCAAAAGCAAAGCCGGTGACGGTAAGATTCAATTCGCCGCTTACGTAGGGATAAAGGAGCACCCAGGCGCAGCCGATAACCGGTGTTCCCCTAGCCGTCCACATCCTCCCGCTGCTATAGCTATGCGCTCTCAGTAAAATTTCGGCCTGACTCACATCAGCGATTATAACTAATACATCGGGCTCAAATGATAGTTTGTCCAGGGGAGCAAAAGCGACATAGTTAACGGCACCCTTCTGTAGTTTGGGAATTACATGATAGATTCTCTGGTTGGCACGTACGTCCCTGAGGACTTCCAGCCTGGGCCCTACCTCCCCGCTTTCGAAAATTGGCTCATGCTCTATCATGCCCAATATCAGCGGCCCAACGCAGGTGAAGTTTTCTTTGGTAACGTAAAAAGCGTTTCCTTCCTGTGCTTCGGGAAGCATCTCACAAAAATCTAAAATCTTATCCAGCCTCTCGATTCCATCCGGTTTATTGGGTAGGAACTTAACCCCTACGGGCGGTCGCTCGAAATTAAACTTGTTAAATATGGATAAGTCCTGTTGGATTGAGCTCATCTTGGCCTCCCTTTTAGTTTCAGCTACGTCATGCTGTATAATTATAAACAGGAGTTTTTACTGTGAGCATCATTGCCCGGGTTTAACTTATTTAAAAATATCCCTGCCTTTACCCGCAAACAGGTATTCCTCCCCCCAATTCAAAGTGGGTCGAAATTGGGGGTCCCCTGGTTTTCGTTTTCCTTACTGGAACATTGGGGAGTTTCTGGGGGGGGGCTTTGTAAAAGCCCCCCCCAGAATAGTAGTTATTCTTGCTTATAGATGTTATGAAGTGGCCAGGTGCCCAGTGCTACTGCCTCACCCCCCTGTACCTGCTGAACCAATACCTCATCCATACCTATAACATCACCAGGACCAAAGGACAGCGGTGTACTGGTTATGCCACCGGTTTCAAGGTTTTTAATCATGTAGAAACCATACTCCAGGACATCAACCGGCGCTAGCTCATCAATAGGCACCTTTAGCATGGCCAGCCTTAACGCCTCAACCTGTATCATGGCCTCAACAACGCCATGCTGATACATGATATGGGTAACCCTATCGGAGCGATAACTATCCTGCAGGTCGCTGCAGAACTTAACCCCGGGGACGGTGAGGTCCTCCGGGGGGTTGTAGCTACCAGCGCAGACATAACCATTGCCCAGCTCGCCCATAGCCTTAGCCAATATCCAAAGGTGACCTGGTGAAGCGGTACCAAAGGTTATCTTGTAGCCCAGGTTGGGCCCCATATCCAGCCTGACCATTTCCTTCACCGTCGGCTGGGCGCCGGGGTTAATCATAACACCGAGGGCAAGGTCAACCTTGTTTTCCTTCAGCCACAGAAGCTGGGTGGTTGGCGGAGAGGTAGGTACCAAGGGCACATACTGGGTGCCAACTACCTCAAAGCCAATGCTCTCCAAATACGTATCCATCTCAGGTATCACGACTGACTTACCCATAGCATTATCGGCGGTAAGGTAGGCAACCCTCGGTGCCCTGGTTTCTTCCCAATTATCCAAAAACCAGTCGGCGATGGCGGCGGTGGCATCAGTATAAACAGGGTACTGAATGAAGATGGTTTTTGGCGGCGATAGGAGATAGGGCCCCACGGCCGAACTAGTGGCACCGATGCGGTCCTCATCTAGCAGGTTCATTAGCGCCAGCGCCTGTGGTGACCCTGATGTCCTCTCGACCAGGAGTCCTTTGTCCTTAAGCTCCTCATAGATAGACAGCACCTTCTCTACATTGAGCTCATCATCTCGCCACAGCACCTCCACGGTTATATCTTCGGGGAACGTCTCAGTTCGCCACGGAGCCAGCTTGTGGGTCTCATTTACATACGCGGCATAGTCCTCAAAGCCAGCCAGAACTGCTGCCATATCCTCAGCGTAGGCACCGGTCAACGCAAAGCAACCACCGATACTTAATGTTTTCTGAACTGGCGGAGGGGCTGTTGTTTTTGGTGGCGGCGCCGTCGTTGCTGGCGTCGTTGTCTCTTCAGCTGGACAGGCAGCAAGCAGAGGCATTGCCAGCAACAGAACAATAATAGAAGATATAAACAGCCATTTAATCTTAGTCATTTCTCCTCCTTTCTGGTTTATGATTTAGTCTACTCCGTAAATTTAACATTCTAATAAATTTCATCACCTCCCTTCACTGTATTATTTTAATACCTTAATGCGAAAAAGGCCATAGCCGGTAATATGACTTTACCATCTGCCACCGGTGAGCCAGCCCCCTGGGCTCAAAGATAAGGAAGAGGAGAATTACCAGGCCGCGCATGATAAGGCCGAGCGAAGACGCTGCCTGGGGAGACACGGCGGCCGCTAAGATTGGGCCGACAACAGTAACCAGCTCATCCAACAGCTTGAGGGACACGGCGCCAAAGATAACTCCCATAGTACTGCCCATACCGCCGACAATCAGCATGCCAAGATACCACACCGAATTCATAAAGGGGAACTGGTCGGTAGTAGCGAAGGCAACGTAGTGAACCAGCAGTGAACCAGCCACACCGGCATAAACACAGCCGATAAAGAATGCCTGTAGCTTATAGGTCCACAGATTGACCCCCATCACCTCAGCCGCCAACTCATTATCTCTGATAGCGATGAAGGCTCTGCCTGCCCTCGTTCTGACTATATTTTTAGCAAAGAAAGTACCCAGGCAGGCGATTGCCATCACCAGGTAGAAGTAGCTGGCTTTGGACTTAAAGACAAAGCCGCCTATCTCAGGTCTGGGCACAGCCATACCATCAGCGCCACCGGTAACACCGTACAGCTGGAGTATAACCCAGATAATAATAAAGTGGGCGGCTACGGTCGCCATAATCAGGTAGAAGCCCTTAACCCTTAGTGATGGTAAGCCGAAGATTATACCTACTATTCCCGCAGCCAGGGCGGCACAGGGTAGGGCTGCCCAGAATGAAAAGTCAAGCTTGGCAGTGAGTAAGGCCGAGGTATAGGCACCTACCGCCATGAAACCGGCATGACCCATGGATATTTGATTACAGTATCCGGTTAGAATATTGAGACCGTGAACACTAATAATGCTGATGCCGATTATGGTTAGTACGGTCAGTATTCTATCACCGAAAAATAGCGGGCAGGCAAAAAGAAGTATGAGAAAGGCAAACAGCATTACCCACTGCGTTCTGGTGCGGAAGATAGCCATATCCTGCGCGTAGCCTTGGTTAAAGGTTCCGCTGGGCAAACCCATGCATTAAATCCTTTCTATCTCGACCAGACCAAACAGGCCATGGGGCCTGAAGATTAGCACAATTATCATAACTACAAACGGGAAGACATTGGCCAGCCCGCCACCAGGTAATAGTGGATCCAGGTAGCCGGCGGCTACATTCTCCAGCACACCCAACATTATTCCGGCGACAATAGCTCCGCCAATTGAGTTCACTCCTCCCAAGAGCACTACAGCGAATGCCTTCATGCCAACATTAGCCAGCGGTATCATAACGCCAGATACGCCGCCTAAAATAATGCCGCCGATTACACCAACAATACAGGCAATCACCCAGGAGAGGGCATAAACGGTAGTTACCTTTATACCGGCACTCTGTACCACCTGCTCATCCTCGGCGGTGGCCATCATTGCCAGCCCACTTCTGGTGTAACGGAAGAAAAGCATGAGTATAATCACCACAATAATAGACACTATTACTCCGATTAATGTCTCCGGGGGTATGGATAGCTCACCAACCTTTAGAGTTATAGTCGGTAGCACTCCGTGGTAGGTCTTATATTCACCACCCCAGACCAGGGTTGCCAGCCCTTCCAATACAACGGACAGGGCTATGGTCATCATGATTACCGCCAACACCGGTTGGCCCACCATAGGACGCAGGGTAAGGCGTTCTATTAGTAAGCCCATTATAATAGCCACGGCTACCGCCGCCAGCAGGCTGGCCCATACCGGCAGGTGGAAGGTTACCAGAAAGGTGAAACCCAGGTAACCACCAATCATGACAAAGTGTCCCTGGGCAATGTTGAATGCCTTAGAGCATTTAAGGATGATAACAAAGCCTATGGCGATCAGGGTATAGACCATGCCAAGGGCAAAACCGCTTACCATTAACTGTAGAAAGAAGGTCATCGGGTAGCCCCCTCAATAGCCTGGATGCTAAGAGTAGTCTTTATCGTGTCTGTTCGCCCATCCCGAAAGCTGACCTGAGCTTCTATAGGCACCTCTGTCTTATCACTATAGATAGCATTGATAAGCCCGCGGTAGCGCTCTTCCATGAATGTTCTTCTCAGCTTCATAGTTCTGGTTAACTCACCTTCATCGGGGTCAAACTCCTTGTGCAGATTGACGTATTTCTTCACCCTGCAGCCGGCCGGCAGGGCTTTATTTATTCTGTCTATTTCCTCTTTCACCAGCTGGTAAACCTCCGAACTCTGGGAAAGCTCGGTGAAGGTGGCATAAGCTATCCTTTTCTCCCCGGCCCACCGGCCTACGTTAGCATAGTTGATTACTATGACTACTGAGGCGTAGGCTCTATCCGGGCCAGCTAGAACCCAGGCGTCCTTGATATAAGGACTGGACCTCAGCTGACTCTCAATAAATTGGGGGGCCAGTTTATCGCCACTGGCCAGTTCAACCAGGTCCTTTACCCTGTCCAGAAAGACAAGGTGTCCATCCTCGGTAATAAAGCCGCTATCTCCACTATAAAACCACCCGTCTTTAAGTACCTCGGCAGTCTTATCCGGATCTTTATAGTAACCAAGGAAATTACCAGGCTGCCGGTAAATAAGTTCACCATCATCGGTTATTCTTGCCTCTGCTCCCCGCAGAACGGGGCCTACAGTCTCTATACGAATGTCGTCATTCCTAGCGCCAGTTAGGGCTCCGCCCTCCGTTGTCCCATATAGGCTTTTTAGGGGGAGATTTAGGGCATGGTAGACTCTGAAGGCGTCGGGGCTGAGCATAGCCCCGGTGGCATAGCAGATTCTGGCGCTGGTCAGACCAAGGCTGTCTCTGATGGGTCTAAACAGGGCTATATCAGCCAGAGCATAGAGTATTTTCCAAAACAGGTTTAGCTCTTGCTTTCTAGACTTTAAATCGGCTATCTTGTAGCCGATGGGCATCAGTAGTCGGAAGACGAATCTCTTGAAAGCATCGGCGTCTAGAATCCGTGCCTGAACCGTGCCTGCTTGGGCTTCCCATAGCCGGGCTCCATAGAGTACTATGCTCGGTCCTATCTCCCTGGTATCCTCTTGCTGGGTTTCCGGCTCTTCAGCGAAGTTCAGGATGCTGGCCGATAATAGGTGGCAGCCAATCCCGAGCCACTGCTCGGTCATCCAGACTGGTGGCAGGTAGGGGACAACATTATCATCCTCATACCATGGGTCGAGGTGCAAATAATAGTCAGCGCCAGCCCTCATAGTCCTGTAGGTATGGACGGCTCCCTTGGGTTCAGCTCCGGTGGTTCCCGAGGTGTAAACAAGAGCGCAGACATCATCGGCTTTACCCGTTTTGATATTCTGCTCAAATAGGCGGGGGTGTTCCTTTTCATATCTTTCCCCCAGCTCCAGCACCTCCCTGTACCCCGATAAAATAGGGTCATCGTAATGGGCTAACCCCTTATAGTTCCAGTAGATAACCTTTTTGAGTTGGGGAAGCTTGTCCTTAATCTCAAGCAGCTTGTCAATTTGCTCCTGGTCTTCCACTACAGCAAACCTGGCTTCGGAATTTGCGGCAATGTATTTTATCTCTGAGGGAAGCAGATCTGAATATACCCCCACTGAGGCCCCATGGTTGGCCTGGGCAGCCAGCTCGGCATAATACCACTGGGGGGCATTGTTCCCAATAATGAGTAGCTTGTCTCCGGGTTCAAAGCCGAGGGATAGCAGGCCGAGTGCCAGTTTTTTGACATTGAGATAGTAGTCCTTCCAGGTATAAGGCTGCCATATGCCCCGGTGCTTGTAGCGCATGGCGATGTGACTATCGCCATACTTTTGGTAGTTGTATTTGAGCACCTCTGGCCAGGTGTCCCCTTTTTCTCTATAGACCTGCTCCGTCTCGGTTGTCATCGTCCCCTGCCTGTTTTATTTCAAGTCACCCACTTCTTCTTTCGGCGGTAGTGCTTGAATTCACGGTAGCTCTTTTTAGAGCCTGCCACCGATAGCCCCATGTAGAATTCCTGAACGTCTTCATTACCCTTGAGCATATCAGCCGCCCCGCTGAGGACTACCCTGCCATTCTCCATAACATAACCGTAATCAGCAATGCCAAGGGCAGCTCTAGCATTTTGCTCCACCAGGAGTATTGCCATCTTCTGTTCGGCATTGATTCTGCGGATGATTTCGTAGATTTCCTGCACCAGCAGTGGGGCCAGGCCGAGTGAAGGCTCGTCTAAGAGCATGAGCTTGGGACGTGCCATGAGCCCTCGCCCTATCACCATCATCTGCTGTTCACCGCCGGATAGATAGCCGCTCGTCTGGCGGCGGAGGGTTTTGATCTTGGGGAAGTACTCAAAGACCTTCTCTATATCGCCTTTGACCTCTTTCCGGTCTTTGCGATTATGGGCGAATACCATCAGGTTCTCCTCAACACTAAGATGTCCAAGAACCCGTCGCCCTTCCATAACCTGAGTTATGCCCGTGGCGGCAATTTCAACCGGGCCATACCTGTCTATCCGCTTGCCATCAAAAACAATGCTGCCGTCGGTTACCTCGCCTTCCTCTGTCTTTAATAGCCCTGAGATTGCCTTCAGGGTGGTGGTCTTGCCGGCGCCGTTAGCCCCGAGTAGAGCTATGATTTTGCCGTCACCTACCTCCAGTGATACCCCCCGCAGTACCTGAATGATATTCATGTAGATGACTTCAATATTATTTACCTGCAGCATTTTTTCCTCTTAACCAGTCCCGGCTTCTGTTTCCTGACCCAGATAAGCCTTGATAACCTCGGGGTTGGCCTTGATTTCGGCCGGGGTGCCTTCGGCAATCTTGCGTCCGAAATCGAGAACGATAATCCGGTCGGCAATGCCCATCACCACCCCCATGTCATGTTCGACCAGGATGATAGTTTTTATGCCGTCCCTGAGTACTGGGGTATTGGGATAGGTGGCTCCCTGGCCTTCAAAGGCATCAATTATAAAGCGGGCGATGTCTTCCTTTTCCTCCAGGTTCATCCCGGCCATCGGCTCGTCGAGGAGCAGGACTTTCGGTTCCAGGGCCAGGGCTCTTCCCAGTTCCACCCTTTTTCGCAGACCGTAGGGCAGAACACCCACTACCTTCTTTCTGATCGACTCTATCTCCAGGAAGTCGATAATCTCCTCTACCGTCCGGCGGTGCTCGATTTCTTCTTTGTGCGCCCAGCCAAAATACAGAGCGCCAGTGATAAAGTTTTGCTTCATCAGAACGTGTCGGGCGGCCATAAGGTTATCCTGGGTGGTGAGACCGGTGTACAGCTCAATGTTCTGGAAGGTGCGGGCGATGCCGAGTTTAGCCACCTTATCCGGTCTCATTCGGGTGATTTTTTGCCCGTTATAAACTATCTCACCCTGTTGGGGTTTGTAGAAACCGTTTATGCAGTTGAGTATGCAGGTCTTGCCGGCACCATTGGGCCCGATAATAGCCAGTATCTCTCCATCCCGTATATCCAGGCTCACGTCAATAAGGGCTCTGACACCGCCAAAGCTAAGGGAGAGGTTATCAATCCGTAATCTAACCTGCTGGTCAGTTGTCACTTATTGCTTGCCTACCTCCTGAATTAAGAGTATGGCATGCTGCAAAAGTTAATTATAACCCCCCTATACTAACACACACATCTGTAAAATCAATACCCTGAAAGGGTATTTTGACAAGAAAATGAGAAGGTGATATTGTATCGCGTATGAGTGCGTTGACTAATGCCGATCACCGCGATATTTTGAATCTGGCTTACCTTGCCAATTGTTGCGAAGGATTGGAAAGCTTCGAAGACATTTTGTCGGTTCACCTGTCAAGAATCTTCCACGCTGAGTGCACAACTTTCCACGTTATTAAAAGATATGATTCATCGCGTGTAAAGATCGCTGAGACGAGGAGTTTTTATTTTGATGGGAATAGCCCTAAGGAAGAAGATAAACTTTATCCTAAATTATACAATGATTATTACTATAAGCATTCTCCCTTGTTAACAGAGGCACTTTCCTCATCAAAAACCGTCTTTAAAATTGGGGACTCTGTTTCCTTTCAGGACTGGGAGAGGTCTGATTTCTATAATAATTTTATTCGCCCGCAGCATTTATATAGGGAACTACTCCTGGCTTTGCGCTGGAAAGACAATTTGATAGGTATGATTACGCTTTGGCGCTCCAGGAAACAACCGGATTATGGCAAAAGGGATGTATTAAAATCGGAGATGCTTACACCGCATCTTGCCGTTGCTATGCGTAATATCGGTATAATTTCAAAAATTTACCGTGGAAAAGAAAATTTTATATCTACCGATGCTCTTGATACCGAGGGGCTGCTTTTACTAGATCAGAAGTTTAAGCCCATATATCTCAATGCTAAAGCAAAGGCGATTTGTCAATGTCTCTCTGGTGGCGCAGCAAATGGCACATCAAATCTTGAAGGAGAGGATTTCCCCGTACCATCCTGTATTATTAATAACTGTGCTGAACTACTTCATTTACTTAAAGTAGCGGATGAGCCTGTTCTATTGCCCAAAGGAAGAGTAATGATTACCGAAAGTGGCGAGAAATTCCGCATTGAATGCTCATTGGTATGGAAAGCTGATCATACAAATTCAGTGCCCAATTTCATGGTATCGATGTATAATCTCACTGACGGCGGGGATGTAGTAACTATAACAAAAGCGAAATACCACCTAAGTAAAAGAGAGTTAGAGATTATTAACTGTATTATCGCCGGCATGTCCTACAGTGAAATTGCGGACAAGCTTTACATTAGCAAACTGACGGTACATACACATATCAAGAACATCTATAGAAAGATGCGAGCCAAGAGTAGGATTGAGCTAGACAGGTTAATTCAGAGCTCAAGATAACTGGTTAATCAGTTCTCCCACTTGATTAAAAGGTCGAACATTAATGCTAAATTGGACACCTTTTCGGGGGGCAGGCCATACCCTCGCTACCGAAGAATTTGTTCCGTTTTGATGCAATATACCCTGTTCTGTTCCAATCCGCAACTGTCCGTGGTGCGTGCCGCTCAAGCTTCCGGGCTGGCGACCTGTCCCATCGGCTTAATTACCGACTACGCCGATGAAATCAAAGACCTGCTCAATATTCCGGAGAAAAAGAAGGTAGTTACAGGTATTGCCCTGGGTTATCCTGACCGCGAAAATCCTATGGGCCAGTTCAAGTCCCCAAGAGCTTCTTTAAGTGAGCTGGTGAGATGGATTTGATAGACTGCAATAAAAAAAAGGGGGGCACTTCTGCCCCCCTCTCTATAACCTTAAATTCTACCCTACCACTGGACAAACATCGGCATGACTGGCATGACCTGCGTAGGTTTACCCTTCCGAGTCACCTTAAATGATAGTCAAGAGCATAGTCGCAATAACAACGGCATGATTTCATTCCGGGTATCGGTTCCAGCGGGGGATAATAATCGGCTCCGAGGTCTATGAATCCGTGCCAGTAAGAGGCTGCCGATAGAAGCCAACATGACTGCACTTTCCACTATAAAATGCAATTAGGTAACAAATCAAGCAAGTATTAAACAAAAACCTCTTTTTTGCCTACTGCACAAAAAAGGCTTTTGTGCAACTGTATATTTTACATTTAGCTGGTCTCATTGTAACTATCCCCCAAATATCGAATACTTGCCAAAACAGCCGATATTTACTACATTAACTGAAGCGGAGCTATTGATTGAGCAATAGCAGGTGGAGTACAATCAGGTACGACCGCACAACCCATTGAGATACCGGCTACCTGCTCCAGGGGAAATACCGCTAATACTAACTTAAGGAGTGGAGCAATTATTTGAGACAGCTCAACTCAATGTTGATGTACTGGCGGCTTGCTTCAGGACTAAGGAAATTCCTGAGCGAGCCAATAACTCTTGAGCAGTGCCACCAAATCATCAAGCACGGGCTGGAAGACAGGGAGCAAAATCTGCTCGGCGTGGTCAAAAAGACCATTTACGAAAATAAAAGCAGCCCTTACCTCAAGCTGCTCAAGCTGGTTAGCTGTGAGTATGGTGATTTTGAGCGGATGGTGCGCTCAGATGGCATTGAGCCTGCTTTAGCCAAGCTGGCCAAAGAGGGCGTCTATATAAGTATTGAGGAGTTCAAGGGCAAAAAAGAGGTTGCCAGAAGCGGGAAAACCTTCAGCTTCAAGGAAAGCGACTTTGACAACCCCCTTCTGGAACAGCAATTCGAGTATCGTACCGGGGGCAGTCGCAGTCCTGGTAGCAGGATGATAATGAACCTTTCTCGTTATTATGACTACGCTGCTTATAACGGAGTTACTCTGGCCGCACACGGCGTTTGGGATAGCCCGGTTTTACTCTGGCTGCCGATACTTCCATCGGCGGCCGGGCTGGTAACCATGTTCCGGCTAGCCAAGATAGGCAAGCCGCCAATAAGGTGGTTTTCCCAGGTGGAGTCAGAGGCAGTTAAGCCCTCCCTGACCAAGCGCCTGGCGACCTACTACGTCGTCTATGCGGGCAGGCTTTTCAGAACTAAATTACCTAAACCGGAGTATGTAAGTCTAGACCGCGCCTATGAAGTTGCTGACTGTATGGCAGGGTTATTAAAGGAGGGGCGGGGCTGTATTGTGGAGACCTATACTAACTCGGCGATAAGAGTTTGTCACGCAGCCAGAGAAAGGCAGATAGACATATCCGGGTCAACCTTTGTCGTCGGCGGGGAACCCCTTACGGAAGCGAAGCTCAAGGAAATCAGGGCAGCCGGGGCTAAGGCGATAAACATGTACGGCGGGGCTGATATAGGTTTGATTGGCTTTGGTTGTGCCGACCCGGTGGCAGCCGATGATGTTCATCACTTCATGGATGGCAGGGCCGTAATTCAACACAGGAGACAGGTGCCCTTCGGTAGCATTGAGATAGACGCTTTTCTTTTTACCTCATTGCTACCCACGACAGGTAAGGTACTGCTTAATGTGGAGAGCGGTGATTACGGGGTAATTGAGAAAAGAGATTGCGGCTGCAAGCTTGGGGAGGTTGGCTTTACCAACCATATTTATAATATACGGAGCTTTGATAAACTAACCGGGGAAGGGATGACCTTTGTTGGTACCGACTTACTCAGGATAATAGAGGAGGTCTTGCCGGCTAAATTTGGCGGTAGCTCCATTGACTACCAGATAGTGGAGGAGGAGGGGGAGAAGGGGTACACCTGCATGAGTGTGGTGGTCAGCCCTGAGGTAGGAGCCATAGATGAGGATGAACTTATTCGGACTATTCTTGCCGAGTTGAGTGTGGGCAAGGATGTCCAACGGATGATGGCCGAGATATGGGCTCAGGCGAAAACACTGCGGGTAAAGCGGATGCAGCCCCATACCACTACCGTCGGCAAGCTACTTCCCCTGCACATTCAGAAGAATGAAAATACTAGAGGTAGCTGAAATGACTTTAAAGATAACACCATTATCAATCCAACTATAAGGAGGAAAGATGAGAAAGAGAAATCTGTTAGTAATCATTAATAGTATTTGCCTGATTCTGGTGCTGGCACTGATGCCCGTTCTTAGCTCCTGTCCCAAAACCACGCCTGAAACCTACGAGATCGAAATCTACGGTGGAAAAGCAGGAATGAGTACCTACGTAGCGGCCATTGCTTTAGCCGAGCTAATAAACGAACACAGCACCTCGCTCAAGGCTACCGCCGTGGAGTCGCCAAGTATAACAGCGAGCTTCCAACTGCTGCAAAAAGAACCGGAAAGAAGACCCGATACCCTTATTGTAAGCATGACTTCATTCCACTGGCTTGCCAGTGAGGGTAGAGAACCATTTACCGAACAATACGACGGCCTGCGATTTATCGCCACGCTGGGATATCACATGCAGGGATTTATCACGCTTGACCCTGAAATCAAGACGGTAGATGATTTAAGCGGCAAAAAAGTTTCCATCGGTGATATGTCATCGCTGAGCCGGGTAGCCATGCTAAAAGCCATATTTGAATCAGCCGGAGTTCTGGATGAGGTAGACCTTGAGTATTTAGGCCTACCAGACGGGGCTAATGCCCTCAGGGACGGGCTGATAGACGCCACTCTTGGTTCAGTCACGCTGATAAGCCCGCCTGACCAGTACGCCTCCTCTTCATATCTTTCGGAGATAATGTCAGCCAAGACGGTATACTTTGTCTCCATGGACAGCCAGGATATTCAATACATGAACGACCTTCTAGGGCCGCTGGAAACGGCGCATACCGCCCCCGCCGGCAGTATGGGGGAAACACAGACCGAGCCCTGGGTGGGAATAGGCAAGGTTATGGGCTGGGCAGCTGATAGGCAACTGCCCGATGACGTGGTCTATGAAATATGCCGCATCATCTATGAAAATGCCGACCAATTCGCATCTTATAGCCCGTCGCTGGCCTTTGTCAGCCATGAGACAATGGCCAACTGGGGTCTACCTGAGGAGAATATGCACCCCGGGGCATTACAGTTCTACGAAGATTACGGAATAGAGCTTGGTAGCTACTAAAGCCAAATAGCTAAATGCTCGAGACAGCTGGTAAAGTTACAAGGGGCAAAGTAAATGCGGTGATAGTCGCCATAGCACTGGCTATGGTGTTATACCATATGGTCTCCACTCAGGTACTACTGCAGGGGACCGTTGACCACAATACCACGCACCTGGGTTTCGCCCTGATTCTGGTATTCCTGACAGTACTGGAAACAAGCAGGCAGAAACCCTGGTTCATATTCTCGATAGCGCTGGTGGTGCTCTCGCTTTTAGCTACCGGCTATATCTGGTTCTTTTCGGAAGAACTGCAGCTCCGTGCCTGGTTTAGCACCACCCCCGACCTGATAGTTGGGGCAGTGCTAATCCTGCTTGTCCTGGAGGCAACCAGGCAGTCATTCGGCTGGCTGGTGCCCTTGCTGGCTATCGCTGTGGTCATTTACCCCTTCTTCGGCAGCCTGCTGCCAGAGCCTTTTCATACCACTTCCTACGGGCTAGCCAGAACGATATCCAATCTCTCGGTCAGCCTGAATAACGGTATTTACAGCGCGGTATTGCCCATTTCAGCCAACTTCATATTCCTCTTTGTTGTCTTTGGCGGCGTGCTCCAGGCAACCGGCGCCACCAAGTTCTTTACGGAACTGGGGAAACTGGCGAACTACCGCCTACGGGGTGGGCCAGGATTGATGGCGGTAGCCAGCAGTGCCGCCGTTGGCTCAGTCACCGGCAACATAGCTGCCAATATCGCCATTACTGGTTCCTTCACCATACCCCTGATGAAGAAGGCTGGCTACAGCCCGGAGCAAGCCGGTGCTATTGAGGCGGCGGCTTCCAACGGTGGCCAGATTATGCCGCCGGTAATGGGAATCGTTGCCTTTGGTATGGCCGGAATAACCGGCATACCCTACTTACAAATAATAGCCATGGCTATAATTCCAGCCATACTTTACTTCTACTGCGTCGGCTCATATGTCCAGCTTAGTGCCCGGAAACTGGGTTTGGAACGGGTTAAAGAAAAGGTAGACATAAAGGAACTGCTATTATCAGCGCCCCAGTTTTTGGTGCCCCTGGCGGTTATCATAATCCTCCTCATCATTGGCCACACTGTATGGTATGTTGCCTTCTGGGCGATTATTAGCACTATCCTGGTAAGCCTCATTAAAAAGGGAAAGCGCCTCTCACTGGCTACCTATGTCGAAGGCTTCGTTCAGGGAGCCAAAACTGGTGCCCGGATTGCCGCTATGAGTGGCTGCATCGGACTTATTCTGGCCACTTTAACCATGAGTGGTCTGGGAGTCAAGCTGTCCGCCGGCATTGAAGTGTGGAGTGGGGGCTACCTCCTCCCGGCTTTGCTGATTATCAGCGCAGTATGTGTCCTGATAGGCATGGGCGGGCCTTCCTTAACTGCCTATATCATCGCCTCAATATTTGCCGTCCCCGCCTTATTGAAAATGGGGGTAGGCTTTGAGCAGGCGCACTTCTTTACCATGTTCACCACTATCTTTGCCTACCTGACACCCCCGGTAGCCATAGGGGCTGTAATTGCTGCCAAGCTTGCTGGCGGCAGTTATACCAGAACTGCACTCGAGGCATTAAAGGTAGCCGCCGCCGGTTTTTTGCTCCCCTTTATGTTTATCTACTGCCCCTCTCTACTGCTACAGCCTCAGGAGCCGTTTTTTGCGGTGACCGGGATAATTGCCAGCATAATCCTGCTGCTGAGTTTACAGATAGCCTTTGTAGGTTACTATTTTACCCGGTGCTGCCCGATTGAAAGGGCCATATTCTTGGCGGTGGGCGCTTTGCTGTTTCTTTTCTTACCCCTGCAGCACTACGCACTGTTTGCCGCTGGAATAGTCATCTTTGCCCTGATGACCTTCCGGCAATTCCGGCGGTCAAGAAAAGCCCCCAAATAGCTAAATTCTTTCAGTATTCAATCTTTACTGCTTCACACGCAAGAGGTCACAAAAAGATTTCCTAATTGATGTCAAGCCCTTAATTAGCCATTGATTGTAATTCCTCACCGCAGTACACTGTCTTCTGGGGAGGTATGAGTGGTCCTGACTGAGGAGCTTTAGCTGCCTCACGCGTTCTGCGACCGGTTA
>JAUVYB010000025.1 GCA_030603275.1 Deltaproteobacteria bacterium
CTCTTTCCCCACCCCCCGTGAGGAGAGAAAATCTTAGAAGCCCTAGCCCCTTCTCCCCCCACCCCAAAGGAATAGCTTTCCCAAAAGTTTTGGCTAACCTGACAGGGTGTTTAAGAGGGGCGTAGCCCCTCTTTTAAAAAAACTCTTCCCCCCTCCCTTACAAGGGAGGGGGATAAAGGGGGTGGGTTGGTAAGCAGATATAAAACCCCCCTTTTTGCACCCTTAGACCGCTTGCGCTATACTTGAAATATGAGTCTCGCCGAGCTTCTGGAAAAGGCCCAAGAGTATCTGCCGCCGGAGAAAATAGCTCTGGTCAAGAAGGCGTACGATTTTGCCGCCGAAGCTCATAAGGGGCAGATGCGCAAAACGGGCGACCCCTACATAGAGCACCCGCTGCAGACGGCGCTAATCCTGGCCAGGGTTCAGCTTGACGCCAATTCTTTGGCCGCCGCCCTGCTCCACGATGTCCCCGAAAACTGCGGCATACCCGTTGAAAAGATTAAAGCCAGGTTCGGCCCCGAGGTGAGCAAGCTGGTCGATGGCGTCACCCGTCTGGGCAAGATTTCCTGGCAGGCTCCCGATGACCCCCAGGCCAGGCACCAGCAGGCGGAAAACCTCAGGAAGATGCTGGTAGCCATGGCCGAAGACCTGCCGGTGGTCTTTATCAAGCTGGCCGACCGCCTGCACAATATGGAAACATTAGGCGCGCTGTCCCGGGATATGCAGATCCGCATCGCCCAGGAGACACAGGAGATATACGCCCCCCTGGCCCATCGGCTGGGGATATGGGAGCTAAAGTGGCGGCTGGAGGACTTATCCCTCCGCTATCTGGAACGGGCCAAGTATGACAAGATTGCCAAGCTCATTTCCGCCCGCCGTGACCAGCGGGAGAGCTTTATTGCCCAGATAATCCAGATTGTAGTGGGGGAGCTCAAGCGGGTAGGCATAAAAGCCGATATATCAGGCCGGCCCAAGCATATTTACAGTATATACCAGAAGATTCAGCGCTACGAAGCCCTGGGCAAGGACTTCGATGATATATACGACCTGCTCGCCCTGCGGGTACTGGTCGGCTCGGTGGCCGATTGCTATAACGCCCTGGGGGTTATCCACAGCCTGTGGCGCCCCCTCCCCGGTGAGTTCGACGATTTTATCGCCAGCCCCAAGTCCAACGGCTACCAGGGTTTGCATACGGCGGTGATGTATATGGGCACCACACCGCTTGAGGTCCAGATTCGCACCCGGGAGATGCATAAACTTGATGAATACGGCATGGCTGCCCACTGGCGCTATAAAGAAGGCGAAGAGAAAGACATCCACTTCGAGGAGCGGGTAGCCTGGCTGCGCCAGCTTATAGACTGGCACCGGGAGCTCAGTGGGGCGGAGGAGTTCCTGGAATCGGTCAAGACCGATATCTTTATTGACCAGGTCTTTGTCTACACCCCCAAGGGGGAGATAAAGGACCTGCCCAAGGGGGCCACCCCCCTCGATTTCGCCTACCGGGTACACACCGAGGTGGGGCACCGCTGTATCGGGGCCAAGGTCAACGGTAAGCTGGTGCCGCTCAACTATCAGATGAATAACGGCGATGTGGTCGAAATTATGTCCTCCAAGGGGGACAAGGGCCCCAGCCGGGACTGGCTAAACCCCCACCTGGGCTATATCAAGACCTCTCATGCCCAGGAGAAGGTACGGCAGTGGTTCCGCCGGCAGGAGCGGACGGAAAACATAGAGCGGGGCCGGGCGCTTCTGGAGAAGGAGATGAGGCACCTGGGGTTAAAGACCGCCGAGCGGGAGAAGCTGGCTAGGCTCTTTGAATACGATAACGTGGACGACTTTCTGGCGGCCATCGGCTACGGCGGCGTTTCCACCCACCAGATTGCGGTCAAGCTGTCCGCCCAGCCGCCGACCCAGGCCAAGGCCGTTGTCGCCCTACCTGCCCCTCCGGAGACGACCATCCGGGTGCTGGGCATGAGCGATTTAGTCACCAACCTGGCCCGTTGTTGCCGCCCGCTGCCCGGCGACCCGATTATCGGCTATATCACCCGCAGCCGGGGGGTGACCGTTCACCGTCAGGACTGCTACAATATAGTCAATGAAGAAGAAAAGGAGAGACTGGTGGCGGCGGAGTGGGGGCACACCGATGCCTTTTATCCGGTCAGCATTCAGGCGGAAGCCTGGGACAGGGTGGGCTTAATCCGTGACGTTACCACTATTATGGCTGAGGAAGGGGTTAACATCGGCTCGGTAAACCTGACTCACCATGACGACTATTCCATTACTTTATTTTTTACCTTTCAGACCAAAGACCTGGCCCAACTGAGCCGGCTGATGGGTAAAATTGACGGCATTAGAGGTATTACCAGCGTCTTCCGGGTGGGAGACGAAGCGACCACCAAACCAAAATCATAGAACTAAGGAGGCAGATATTGCCAAGCAGTAAATCAGCGGAAAAACAGGTTCGTGTTACGGAAAGAAAAAGGCTCAAGAATAAGTCTATTACCAGTCAGTGTAAGACCAATGTAACCAAGGCGGAAAAGCTTATTTTCTCGGGCGATCTAAAAGCGGCCCAGGAGGCGGTGGCGGTAGCCATCACCTCTCTGGACAAGGCGGCGGAAAAGGGGATTATCCACTCCAACAACGCCGCCCGCCGCAAATCACGGCTGATGAAGAAGCTAAACGAAGCTCAGGCTTCGTCTTAGCCTCAAACTTGACCTGAGGCGCTAAAGGGGTTTATGCTCTAAAGAAGGCCATGATTTTAACTCAGTTTCAGACTGTAGGTCAAGAGTTATTCACCAAGGGGCTGGTCTCCTCCCATAGTGGGAATCTGAGCATTCGTATGGGAGAGCGGATTACTATTACCCGCCGTAACTGCGGGCTGGGCTGTTTACAGGAGCATGACCTCATTGAGACCGGCTTTAGCAAAAACGACCGCAACACCCCCCTCGCCTCGACGGAGCTGGCCGTCCACCGGGCTATCTACCGGGAGACCTCGGCATCGGCCATTGTTCATGCCCACCCCCCTCACGCCGTGGCCCTGTCGCTGACCGAAACCGAGATTATTCCTACTGACACCGAAGGGTTGTCCCTGATGGGAAAAGTTCCGGTGCTGGGCTGGGACATGGAGGTTAAACCGGGCGGGCTGGCCGATATAATCGCCCGGGCGCTAAAGCAGTGCCGGATTATCATGGTTCACGGTCATGGCAGCTTCGCCATCGGCCAGTTGCTTGAGGAAGCCCATAACTATACCGCTTCTCTGGAAGAGAGCTGCCAGGTAATTTGCCTGTTGAAGACGCTGCAGGGGGAGAGTGCCCCCAAAAAAGGCATGTCTAAGAAGTAGCCTGGTCTATTTTTTACACCCTGGAAAATCTAGGATTTTTCAGGGGACCCGCTTATAGACCGGGGTGCACCAGTCCAGATACTTTTGGTTATTGCCCCTTATTATCTCAAAATAGAGTCTTTTTAGCTTTGCGGTTATCTCCCCCACCTCGCCGTCGCCTATGGGGCGGTGGTCTACTTCCCCCACCGGGGTGATGTGGGCGGCGGTGCCGGTGAGGAAGCACTCGCTGGCGCTAAAAAGCTCGGCCAGCTCAACCGGCCTCTCTATAGCCTCTATTCCCAGTTCCTCTTTGGCCAGTTTTATCACCGTATCGCGGGTAATCCCCAGCAGGATATGATTATCGCTGGCCGGCGTGACCAGCTTGCCGTCTATCACCAGAAAGATATTCTCGCCGCTGCCCTCGGAGATATGGCCGTCCGGCGTGAGCATAATGGCCTCATCAAAGCCCTTCTCAATTGCTTCGCTCTTGGCCAGGGCGTTATTGATATAAAGGCCGGTAAGCTTGGCGCTGGGCGGGATTACGTTATAATCGGGGCGCCGCCAGGAAGAGACGCCGCACCTGGCTTTATCCATGTCCAGGTATGGCCCCCAGGGAATGACAAAGGCCAGGAAATCGCTTTCCAGGTTATGGAGGCGGACGCCCAGGGATTCGGAGCTCTTGTAGGCCAGCGGGCGGATGTAGACATCCTCCTCAAAGCGGCACATGGCCACCAGCTTAACCGTTAGCTGGCACAGCTCGTCTACGCTGTGGGGCAGGTCAATCTTGAGGACACGGCAGCCGTTTTGCAGCCGCTCAAAGTGCTCTTTGAGGCGGAAGATGTATATCTGCTTTTGGTCGCTATTCCAGTTGCCCCGGATGCCCTCAAAGATAGCCGTGCCGTAGTGAAGGGCGTTGGTCATTATCCCCAGCTTGGCTTCGGCCAGGGGGACGAACTGCTTATTAAAATAGGCGTAAGATGGCATTTAATTCTCTCCTTGATAGATAACGCTCATTATAGCTTATCTATTGGACATAAGACAAGTGAGGTATAAATTTGGGGAGGGGTTAAAGCCCCCTCCCCTTAGTTTTACCTTGTGTTTAACTTCCCATACCCACCCGCCCAAAAGGGTTTTTCACCCCAAAAAAACTTCGTTTTTCCGGGGGCCCCGTATTCACCTCTTTAAGACTCTATAGCCCCACCCCCTAGAGGAGAGAAATTAACCCCCTGTTTATCCCCCGCCACAATGGGGGGAGGAAAGAGGAATTTTTAGAAGTATCACTTCTGTAGGGTGGGAGGGTGGGAAGAAAAACAAACGCTAAAAATGGGGAAACCCACTCGGTGGAGGGAAGGAAATCCGCCGGCTACCTGTAGCTCTTACCCCTCAACACCCCCCTCACCAGACCCCTCACCAAACCCCTCACCAGCCCCGCCTATCGGGCCTTTACCTCTCTTCGCTTTGGGAGTGGGCTTGGAGGTGAGCTCGGGAGTGGGCTGGAGGGTGAGCTTGGCGCCGCAGTGGGCGCAGAATTTGCTGCCCGGCGGGTTGGGCCCGGAGCAGGCGGGGCAGATGACGTCCCCGTCGGCCGGTTTGTCGCCCATGTAGAGCTTGACGTGCGGCCAGGGGATTTCTATATCCTCCTCGTCAAAGACCCGCTTGATTCTCCGCCTCAGCTCGCCCATGATACTCCACTGTTTCATAGGCTTGGTGTCGCCGACGGCTCTAATAGTAATGCCTGAGTCGCCGAATTCCTCTACCCGTAGTAACCAGGGTGTTTTGGAGATAAATTGCGTTTCCCAGTCGGGGTGCTCGGCCATTTCCTCCCAGACTCGCCTGATTACGGCCATAACCCGGTCGAGGTCTTCTTTATAGGCAACGCCGACCTCGAAGAAAACCCGGGATATTGAGCGGGTATAGTTAGAGGCGACCTTGATTTCGCCGTTGGGGACAATATGCAAAACACCCTTCAGGTCTCTTAGTGCGGTTCGCCGCAGGCCAAGCTCCGTCACCTCGCCGGTTATATCGGCGACTCTAACTATATCGCCGACGTTGTAGTGGTCCTCCAGCATAATCGTGAAGCCGCTGATTAAGTCCCGTATCGAGTTCTGGGCGGCAAAGCCGATGGCGATACCGGCAACGCCGGCGCTGGCGAGCAGCGGGGTAATATCCAGCCCCAGCTCGGAGAGAATCATAAAGAAGGCAATTATAACTATAAAAATACCCAGAGCCTGGGTGACGACTTTACCCAGTGATTTTGACCGCTGCGTTATATACGCCTGAGTGCGGCGCTTCTTGCCTTTCGCGGTGACATACCGCCTGACAAAAATCGGCATTGTTACGCCGAGAATTTTATAGATGAACCATGAAACCAGGATGATAGCAAAGATACGGATGCCGTGGTTCAAAAGCCACTCGCCTACTGCCTTCAAGATTGGGCTGATATCCACGCCGTAGAGTGAAACCACGACGGCGGCCACGGCCAGGGCCAGTATCACCCCGCCGATGCCGGTAATTACCCAGGTTAAGGCTCTCCGGGTACCCTCCAGTTGCTCCTGCCACTGCTCGGGGAATAGCTTTTTCCCCAGCCGGAAAGCCCAGTGGCGGAAAAGGAAGAACAGGACGAACCCCACCACCACCGCCAGCAGTATCCAGACCCCGTTAGCCATGAACCATTCCCACATGGTGGCCACCCTCCTTAGAGAACGACTTGCTATAGTATACTACAACAGGTCTGGCAATAATGCTAGACTTAAATTGAGCTAGATGGTATATATTAAGTAATAAGGGTTAGGGGGTAAAGCCATGCTGGAAACACTGACAACCGAAACGCTGGAGGCTATCTTTGACGCTATGCCGGTAGATATAACCTTCGTCGATGGGGCCGATACCGTCCGGTACTACAGCCGCGGCGATGACAGGATATTCAAGCGCAGTCCCGCGGTCATCGGCAAGAAGGTGCAGGACTGCCATCCCAAGCAAAGCCTAGATAAAGTAATTCAGGTGGTAAGCGACCTGAAGTCGGGCAAGAGAAAGGTAGCCGAGTTCTGGATTGAGCTTAAGGGGCGCATGCTTTATATCCGCTATTTCCCGGTCAAGGATAAGCAGGGCAAATACATCGGCGTTGTCGAGGTCTCCCAGGATATAACCGACCTCCAGAAGATAAAGGGGGAAAAGCGGCTGCTGGATGAGGCGTAGTCCGCCCGTTCATAAATGCCGCTGGTGAAGCGCCGTAGAACCTCACCAGACGCGCCAAAATGGATTTTTAAGCGTGCTTAGAGGTGTATAGATAACTTGGGTAGGTTAGTTATCCCTGAGCGCTTTAATTCCCGTTCCGTCCTCTGGCCTATCCCCGGCAGCCTGGCGATATGTATAATGCGGCAGGCTGTCACTTGCCCCGGGAGATAAATTCTTTAACCCGTCGCTCGAAGACGGGACGCTTGAGCAGCACGCGGTGCTGGCACTTGAGGCACTTGATGCCGATGTCGGCGCCCACCCTTACCACCTCCCACTCGTCACTGCCGCAGGGGTGTGGCTTCTTGAGGCGGACGATATCACCCGGCCCTATCTCCATGGCCATTGGTTACCTCAGGGAGCCAGGGTGAGGGTAGACCGGTAGTAGTTGATTCTCTCCCGCAGGTCGGCGGCCACCCGCCGCGCCGCCTCGGCGTAGTCCCTCTCCCGGGAAGCGTAGATAACCTGCCGTGACGAAGTCAGGATGGCCCTCCGCCCCAAAGCATTGACCCCGTAGCGCACTGACGAAGCCAGGTCTCCCCCCTGGGCGCCGATGCCGGGTATCAGCAGCGGCATATCGGGGTGGCTCTGCCTTATCAGTTTTAGTTCCTCGGGGTAGGTAGCCCCCACCACCAGCCCGATGTTACCCTGCTTATTCCACAGGGCGGCTCTCATGGCCACTATCTCAAAGAGGGAGAGCTGGGCGTTCTCGGTCTCAAATCTCAGGTTCTGGAAGTCTACGGCGCCGGGGTTGGAGGTGCGGCAGAGGATAAAAACCCCCTTATCCCAGTACCCGATAAAAGGCTCCAACGAATCAAAGCCCAGGTAGGGGTTGACGGTGGCGGCGTCACAGCCCAGGGTGACAAAGACGGCCTTGGCGTAGGCCCGGGCGGTGTTGCCGATATCGCCCCGCTTGCCGTCGCCGATAACCGGGATATGGGCCGGTATAGACTTGATGGTGCGCTTGAGGATATCGATGCCGTCGTCAAGAGCCTCGTAGAAGGCAAAGTTGAGCTTATAGGCGCAGACCAGCTCCGAGGTGGCATCGATAATTGACTTATTGAATTTAAAAACGTCTAATTTAGGCGGCATCTGCTCCGGGTCGGGGTCAAGCCCGATGCAGAGCAGGCTGTTGTTCTTATCGGTGCTGTAGTTCAGTTTTTCGTCAAAGTTCACCTCTCACCCCCTGTGTTGATGATACCAGCCGCCAATATAGGCGTCAAGTGGTTTAAATTATGGCTTTGCTGGCGGCGGTGCTATAATTAGCCGAAGTGAACTACCGGCAAGCCATAGACTACATCAACAGCTATACTGACTACGAAAAAATAGGCATGCCCCACGACCCCGCCTTCTACGACCTGCGGCGTGTCGATGAGTTACTGTCTCTTCTGGGCAACCCCCATCAGAGAGCCGGCTCTATCCATATCAGCGGCACCAACGGCAAGGGCAGCGTGGCGGTGATGGTGGCTTCAGTCCTTACCGCCGCCGGCTATAGCACCGGGCTTTACACCTCCCCCCACTTCCACACCTGGCGGGAGCGCATCCAGGTTGACGGGGAGCTTATCTCCGAGGACGAACTGGCCCATCTGGTGACCGAGCTTAAATCCCCGCTGGAAGCGGTCAACGAGCGGGCTAACTACGGCAAACTGACCACCTTTGAGTTCCTCACCGCGCTGGCTTTCGCCTACTTCGGGCAGAGGGGGGTCAGGTTTCAGGTGCTGGAGGTGGGGCTGGGCGGCAAGTTCGATGCCACCAGCGTCATTACCCCCCTGGTCTCTGTTATCACCCCCATCAGCTTTGACCATACTGATGTGCTGGGCGATACCTTAATGCAGATTACCGCCGAAAAGTGCGGTATTATCAAACCGGATAGCATCGTGGTGACCGCCCCCCAGCCCCCCGAAGCGGCCGGGGTAATCAAAGAGGCCTGCCGGGAGCGCCGGGCAAAGCTAATCACCGTGGGCAAGGATGTCACCTGGCAGGGCTTAAGCTTTGCCCTTGACGGCCAGCGGCTGCGGGTGCAGGGCAGAATTAACTACGAGCTTTTCCTGCCCCTACTCGGCGAGCACCAGCTGGTCAATGCCGCCACGGCGGTAGCCGCACTGGAGGTTTTGGTCGATAAAGGCTTTGACATTCCCAAAGAAAGCGTCACTAAAGGCTTTGAGCAGGTCAGCTGGCCGGGGAGGTTCCAGATTCTGCGCCGCCACCCCCTGCTGGTGGTTGACGGCGGCCATAATATCGGCGCCGCCCGGAGCTTAACGCGGTCTATTAAACAGTATCTGGACTATAAGCGGGCTATCCTGGTGATGGGCACATCGCAGGATAAGGATATCGCCAGCCTGGTCGCCGAGCTGGCCCCCCTCTTTAACCAGGTCATTGTCACCCGCTCCCGCCACCCCCGGGCGCTGGCGCCGGCGCCTCTGGCGGCCGCCTTTGCCCGCCACGGGATAAAAGCCCAGCTGGCTGATGACGTCCCCTCGGCCCTCTCCCGGGCGCTGGCTCTGGCCGGGGAAAACGACCTGGTCTGTGTGGCCGGCTCCCTCTTCATTGTCGCTGAGGCCCTGGAGGCGGCGGCCATCCTTTTTCCCGCCACCGGCCCCGAGCTTTTTTTGCCTTGAGGCGGCCACTTACGGTAAAATATTCGGGGAACAATTAATTAAATGAGGTTGCTTGATGCCTGTTTATGAGTATGAGTGCCAGTCATGTAATCACCGCTTTGAGAAGAAGCAGGGCTTCCACGATAAGCCGGTAGAAAAATGCCCCAAGTGCGGGGGCAAGCCGCGCCGCATTATCCACTCCGCCCCGGTTATTTTTAAGGGGAGCGGTTTCTATATCACCGACAGCCGTAAAAAGGCCCCAGACTTGGGTAAGGCCAAAGAGAAACCGGCCGAAAAGAAGAAAAAAGAGAAAAAGAAGTGAAAGCGCTCTTACAGAGGGTCACCGGCGCCTCGGTCAGCGTTGAGGGGGAGGTGGTGGGCAGCATCGGCCGGGGGCTGGTGGTTCTGGTCGGCGTGGCCGGCGGCGATAGCGAAAAGGACGTCCACTATTTAGCCCGGAAGGTAGTTAACCTGCGCATCTTCGCCGATGAAGAAGATAAGTTCAACCTCTCCGCCTTAGATATTGGCGCCGAGCTGCTGCTGGTGAGCCAGTTCACCCTGCTGGCGGATACCAAGAAGGGACGCCGCCCCAGCTTTACCGGGGCCGCCCCGCCGCCCCAGGCCGAAGCATTATTCCAGCAGTTCGTCGATGAGGTTAAAGCCAGCGGGCTTAAAATAGCCACCGGCCGCTTCCAGCAGTATATGCAGCTGGAAATCCACAACGACGGACCGGTAACGGTCATGCTGGACAGCCGGGAAAAGTTCTAGCCCCACCCCTGTTTTAACAGTTCTCTATCTTCCCATACCCACCCGCCCAGAAAGGTTTTTTACCCCAAAAAAACTTTGTTTTTCCGGGGGCCCCGTATTCACCTCTTTGAGACTCTATAACCCCTCCCCGCTTTTTGGGAGAGTTTTAGAGGCGTAGCCTATGAGGGTGGGAGGGTGGGAAGCAAAACAAAGGCTAAAAAACTGGGCAATCCCCCCATAATAAAAAGAGGGTCAAAGCCCCTCTTAAAACCCGGTTGGAGGCTTTGTCCCTCTCTTACTTACAGCCTTCCCATATCAAGGGGGTGAGGGTGATTAAAAAACCCTTACTGCTGGTCTCGCTTGAGGGCGACGCTGCTTTTGGCTATCCTCATGGTGGTGCCTGATTCTACCTTGATGACGATGCTGTCCTCGCTGACGCTTTCAATCACCCCGTAGATGCCGCCGGAGGTGATTACCTTATCCCCCCGCTTCAGCTCCTCCATCAGCTGCTGCTGTTGCTTCTGCCGCTTGCGCTGGGGGCGAATCAGCAGGAAGTAGAAGACGGCAAAGATGAGCACCAGGAAGATGATTATCGTCCAGTCAAAGCCGCCTTCCTCGCCCTCGGTGGCTACCGGGTAGCAGCCCCCGGCAAATACCAGGGTGGTGATAAGCAGTACCGCCATTAAGGCCAGAGTTAGCACTCTACTCTTGTTCATTTCCCCTCCTAATTTAAGGTTAACTTTCAACTTTACCCTGCAGTGACCAGGGGCTGGTTTTGTCTATCCTGATATTGACCAGTTGCCCCAGGCGGTCACTGTTGTCATTGAAGAATACCAGTTTACCACTTCTGGTTCGACTTTGCCACTTATCCCTGGCTTTACCCTCCACCAGGACTTCAACCACCTTATCCCGGAGCCGGGCGTTTATCTCGGTAGCAATACCCTCCTGCAGTAGCTCCACCTCGTTTAACCGCCGCTTTTTTTCAACCGGTGGCACGTCATCGGCTAAATTCTTGGCCGCTAAAGTCCCCGCTCTCGGTGAGTAGGCGGCCACATGGACGGCATCGAACCTCAGTTCGGTGAGTAAATCCGCCGTCTGCTGGAACTGTGCTTCGCTTTCCGAGGGAAAACCGACGATGACATCGGTAGTCAGGGCTATTTCCGGTATCCTGTCCCGTATCTCGGCGATGAGCCGGCGGTATTGCTCTATGGTGTAGCCCCGTTTCATCGCCTTTAGAATTTCATCGCTGCCCGCCTGCACCGGCAGGTTTAATTGCTCGCAGACCTTGTCCAGTTTGGCTATAGCTTCGATGAGCCGGGGGCTCATGTCCTTGGGGTGGTTGGTCAAAAAGCGGATGCGCAGTAGCCCCTCTATGGGGTTCAGCTCGTGGAGCAAATCAGCCAAATCCGGCTTGTCGGGCAGGTCGTGCCCGTAGGAGTCCACGTTCTGCCCCAGCAGGGTGACCTCTCTGGTGCCCCGCCCCACCAGCTCTCTCACCTCGGCCACGATTTCGGCCAGCGGGCGGCTCTTTTCCCGACCCCGGCGGTAGGGCACGATGCAGTAGGCGCAGAAGTTGTTGCACCCCTGGATGATGGGGACATAGGTGCAGGGCGCTGGATGCTGGGGTAGCGCTTGCTCCCACCCCACCCCCTCCAGCCACTTCGGGCACTCCCCCGGCTTAAAGAAGTGGTCAACCTGGGGAAAACGCTGCTCCAGATTGGCTATGTCGGCGTTGACCAGGCAGCCGGTGACTGCCAGCGTTAGATTCGGGTTAGATTGCTTTAAGGCTTTAAGGGCGTGGAGCTTGTTGACCACGCGGTTTTCGGCGCTCTGGCGCACCACGCAGCTGTTAAGCACGATGAGGTCGGCCTCGGCGGCGCTATCGGTAATCTCGTAGCCCAGTTCCTCGAAGTAGCTAGCCAGCCTTTCTGATTCGGCCTTGTTCATCTGGCAGCCTATGGTCCAGATATGGTATTTAGTCATGTTTCTTAGCTACCAGTTTTAGCAGTTCAATTATTCTCTTTTCATCTATATTTTCCATTTTGTCCACTTCAATATGTCTCATCGTTTTCCCGCTGCCCTCAAAAAGGGCTATTTCTTCTTCGGACAGCCATTGGATGGAAAAACCCAGGTTGACGTGGTCTTTCAAAGCAACAATATAAAACTTGCCGTCGGCAAAGGCGGGAACGCCCCACTTTATTTCTTCTCTGGCGTCGGGGAAGGTTTTAAGAATGAGTTCTCTTAAGTGTTGGCAGATTTCTTTTTGCGGCGATTTTTGCTGGTTAATATAATCGTCAATGGTTTTGCTCATATTGATTGCTGGCGGAGGGGGAGGGATTCGAACCCTCGACCCCAGTTTCCCAGGGTAAGCGCTTAGCAGGCGCCCGCACTAGGCCACTATGCGACCCCTCCCCAAGTTTGAGGAATTATTAGGCTGTATGATTGTACTATATAATACCCCCTTTGGGGAAGTCTCTCCCCACCCCATTTTTCCCGCCCCTTATCTCCCCCCTAGAAAGAAATTGATAGAAGCATTACTTCTGTAGGGTGGGAGGGTGGGAAGTAAAACGCACTCTAAAAATGGGCTAGACTTCCCCTTATCCCCACCCCCTTTAATATTACTCTCCTTCCCCTCTCATTTATGCTATCATTGAAGTACGGATGGAAATAAACGTTTTAATTGACGAAGGCTTTGCCGGTTGCCCCACCCCCCGCTGGCTGGAGGGTATCGCACGGCAGGTGCTGGAGGCGGAGGGGGCGGGGGCTGAGGCGGAGGTTGGCCTGCTTATCGCCACCGGGGAGCGGGTCAAAGAATTAAACCGGGACTATCTGGGCGAGGATGCGCCGACAGATGTCCTGGCCTTCTCCGCCAGGGAGGAAGGGGCTGACCAAACCCCCTTTATCCACCCCCCCGATGGCCTTCTCCATCTGGGCGAGGTGATTATCGCCTACCCCCAGGCGGTGATTCAGGCGGCGGAGCACCGCCACCCGGTAAAGAAGGAGCTGGCCATTCTTATCATTCACGGCCTGCTCCACCTGCTGGGCTATGACCACGATAAACCCGATTTAGAACGCCGGATGAAAGCCAGGGAAGCCGAGCTCCTGGGCTACATTGAAGGAGGCTTAAAGTGAGAGTTCTGGGTATTGCCGGCAGCCCGCGCCGCGGCGGCAACACCGACCTGCTGCTGGCCGAGGTGATTAAGGGCGCCAAAAGCAAAGGGGCTGAGGTCAAGACCATTGTGCTCAATGACCTGGATATTACTCCCTGCCAGCACTGTGACGCCTGTTTCGAGGCCGGCGTCTGCCGCATCAAGGACGATATGCAGATGGTCTATGAAGAGCTGGAGAAGGCGGACAGAATCGTGCTGGCTTCGCCGGTGCAATTTATGGGAGTGAGCGCCCAGGCCAAGGCCATGATTGACCGCTGCCAGTCGCTCTGGGCGAGGAAGTATATTCTAAAGCAGCCCCCATTGGGCGACAGGCGGCCCAGGAAGGGCTTGTTTATCGCTGTCGGTGGCATGAAGCTGGCTCATCTCTTCGAGCCGTCGCTGGCGATAGTCAAAGCTCTCTTCAAAGTCCTTGACGTTGACTATGCCGGTGATTTGCTCTTCCCCGGCGTTGACGAGAAGGGGGCGATTAAAAAACACCCCACCGCCCTTAAAGATGCCTTTACTGCTGGCCAGAAGCTGGTTGCAGCCTAAAGAGCGGCTACCTCTTAACCACCAGCTTGCCCACGGATTCTTCCAGCCCCGCCAGCGTTAGCGGGTACATGGGAAAGAGGCGGCCAATCATCTGCACGGTGGCGTGAATCCAGAAGCGCGGGTCGTCGGGGTTGAGCCAGACGCAGTGGCTGAAGTGGTCGGCGATTCTTTTAAGCCAGAGTATCCCCGGTATCTCGTTGCGCTCGTAGTAGTTAATGGCTCCGTAGCGCTCGGTCAGCTCCCAGGGCCCCATCCGGGCGTCGCCGACTATCAGCAGCTTGTGGTCGGGCTCCAGCGTGTTCAGCAGGTGGACGGTGCTGACGGCGTCTTCCCGCTCGATGTCCCGGTAGAGGTAGTCATAGATGCAGTTGTGGAAGTAGTAGTACTGGAAGTCCCGGAAGTGGGAGCTTGAGTGGGCCGCCGAAAACAGCTGGCTGCAGAGCTTGGCGTAGGGCTCCATGGAGCCGCCCACATCCATTAGCAGTAGCAGCTTAACCGTGTTCTTGCGGCTCCGCTGCCAGATAAAATCAAGGTCGCCGGCGTTCTTGGCGGTGGCCTTGATGGTCCCTTCCAGGTCTAATTCATCCTCGGGGCCGGTGCGGCGCAGCTGTCTCAGCTTGGTCAGGGCCACCCCAATCTGGCGCACGTCCAGCGTCAAATCACTGCGGTAGTTCTTGAAGCGCCGCTCCTGGGCTATCTGGATGGCGTGCCTGCCCCCCGGCTGTCCCCCGATTCTGATTCCCGCCGGGTGGTAGCCGGAGTGCCCGAAGGGAGAAGTGCCGCCCCGCCCTATCCAGTGGCCGCCCCCGTCGTGCTGCTCGGTCTGCTCTCTTAACCGCTTCTCCAGCTCTTTAATCAGCTCGTCGAAGTCCATGCTCTCGAACTTGGCCTGCTCCTCCTCGCTCAAGAAAAGGCGGTTTAAGGGGTCTTTGAGCCAGTCCAGCACCTGATCGGCAATCTCTTCCGGGGCTTCCACCCCCTGGAAATACTGCTGGAAGGCGACGTCATACTGGTCGTAGTAGGCTTCGCTCTTGACCAGGATGGCTCTGGCCAGGAAGTAGAACTCGTCCAGGTTCTTGATGTGACCCTTGGCCAGGGCTTCCATCAGGGTCATCCACTCCACCAGTGAAACGGGGACCTTGTTTTGCCTGAGGATATAGAAAAAGTCGGTGAACATAGCTAGCGCCGCCGAATGACGAAGTTATTGACGAAGTAGTCGTAGTCGCTCTCTTTTTTGAGCAGGGTGCCGACAAAGGGTATCTGCTTGGAGACATTCTCGTGGGGGATGCCGCCGGCGATAAGCGCCCGAATCCAGTCAATCAGCTCGCTGGTCGACGGTTTCTTGCGGAAATCGTCAATCTTTCTCAGCGCGTAGAAAGCCTTAAGGGCTTCACTGAGCAGGCTGTCCTTGATGTCGGGGAAGTGCACGCGCACGATTTCCTCCATCAGTTCCGGGGTGGGGAACTCGATGTAGTGGAAGATACAGCGCCGCAGGAAGGCGTCGGGCAGCTCTTTTTCGGCG
>JAUVYB010000041.1 GCA_030603275.1 Deltaproteobacteria bacterium
TTTTTGACGGCGCTTTGTGTGCATTTAGATACCTTGTATATTATCAAGAGTGCTGGGCGGGTACAAGACCCGCCCCTACAACGTTAAACAAACAAATAGATAATTATGTAGTGGTGGGGTTTATCCCCGCCTTCTGGGCAGAGGGATGAGGCTGACCTGATAAATCAGGCAACTACAAAATGACAGCAGGGTGGAGAAAAAAATGGAGTTGACTCTTTTAGCGAAGATTGGCGCCACAGGCCCGGCAATCCCGGCGCCAGGCGGCATTAGTTAGCTTACAGCGAGGACACTCTCGCTCAATCTTATCCCGTAACCACACGGCAACTCCTTCCGGCATGAAAAGCAGTATCAATATCACTAGAACAGCCATAATGAAAAACCGGAAGCCGGGAATAATCCCCCGCAACACCTCCACGAGTGGATAGAGGGTATAGACCCCGACCACTGCCCCGTAAATGCTGGCGATACCGCCAAATATTACCCATATTATGGCCTGGAAGGACATCGTCATGAGCAAGGTGGAGGGACCGGCAACCCTTGTGTAATGGGCGTATAAGGCGCCGGCAAGACCGCAGAAAAAGCCGCCGATGATAAAAGCCAGCAGCTTGTAATTTATGGTATTTATTCCCGTGGCACGGGCGGCAATCTCGTCTTCTCGGATGGCATGGAAGATAAGACCGGTCTTGATATACTTGCTCCCGGCATCGGTGAACTTCCACATTATGAGCACCGATACGCTCATCACTATCAAAACTATATAATATTCACCTATCGGCGTGGCGGCAAGACGAGGAAGCCCGCCTATACCATATTCACCGCCGCTAACATTGGTGAAAGCGAAGACTAATCCTAGCAGCATGAGAGGAAATGCCATTGTCAGCAATGACAGGTAAGGTCCTCTCAGCCTTAAAGCCGGAAAAGCTGTGATCACTCCCGCCAATACGGCAGCCAGGACACCCAGTGGTATCGTCGCCCACGGCTGCCAACCGAGATACTTGTACAGCAGCGCCGAACCGTAGGCGCCGACGCCGAAGAACAGGGCATGGCCAAAATTTACCTGGCCGCTATAGCCAGATAACAGGTCCCAGCTAACGGCAAAAATAACGAATATGTTGGCGAAGATAATAATGGACTGATGATAGCGGACATTTGTAATCAGCGGGAAAATAAACAGGGCGACAAAGAAAATAACGGCGATAACCCGCCCCGGAACCGGTAGCACACCCCATCGGAAATCCTTGAGCAGCCGTTTCAACAATTTACAATCTCTCCTCTTCGAATACTATGCCGAACAGTCCCCCCGGTCTGACCACGAGCACTATGACCATAGCCAGCAGGGCAAACGCCACCTTCAGGTAAGAGCCGCCCGGTACCAGAAAGACGACCAGTGTCTCGACCAAGGCTATAATGAAAGCCCCGATGAAACTCCCCTTGATACTTCCCAGCCCTCCCAATACCACAATTACCATAACCATCATCAGTGGAGCCGTCCACATTTGAGGATAGATTATCCATAATGGTGACACCAGGACGCCGGCCACTGCTGCCAGGGCTGTGGCTATCCCCATGGCTATCAGCAGTGTCCTGGGAACACTTATCCCCATCAGGTTGGCAATCTCGGCATCCTGTGCCGTGGCCCTGATGGCGATGCCCAGTTTTGTCTTTGATAAAAACAGCCACAGGCTGACCATGACCACCGCAACTACGCCCAGTGTCAGTAGATGCTGGTTGATGACTCTAATCCCCAATATCTCTGTGACTCCAGGGATAAGAACAGGAGCTGTGCGATAGTGAGCGCCAAAAGCCTGCAGCAGAAGCTCCTGGAAAGCCAGGGCTAGAGCTATCGTCATCAGCAGTACGGATGCAAGGTGCTCGCGTATAGGGTTAATAAGGAATCGGTAGACCAGGATACCTGAGAGAGTAACAGCAGGCACAGTTATGGCGATTGCTGGGACGATGTCCAGGCCGAGTTCACCCATAAAATAGAACATGCCGTAGCCTGCCAGCATGAAAAATGCCGTATGAGCCAAGTTAATAATATGAGCCATGCCGAAGATAAGAGAAAAGCCCGACGCCAGGAGGGCATACACACCTCCTCTCACCAGCGTCGTAATTATGATTCCCTCAATCATGGCACTTTTAATCCCACAAGGCGAGGATAAACCTCGCCACTACATTCATTCGTAGGGGCGGGACTTGTCCCCGCCCAGGCCTTGTCCCCGGTAAAAGAAAGGCGGGGATAACCCCCGCCACTACACTGTCCGATTCTGACCGTCCGTTTCAATTCGGGCACTTTAGAAACCCTTGGCCTTCCTTTCAATTGGCAGATAATATATATCACACCACCCGCCTTGTCAAGGGTTTCCCCCCCCAATTTTCCAGTTTTTTCGAAATTTCCTTTACTGCCTCGCCGAGATTGCTTCGGCTGCCTGACGGCAGCCTCGCAACGACAGAAGGAAGGGCTCCTCACAATGGCGGAAGTAAAGGGGGAAAGGACCAATTCAGCGTCTTTTGCTCCGGGCAGGTCTCCTTCTACGCACGAAGAAAATCACCAGCCCCGCTACCACCACTGCTCCTATAAACCCGCCAATTAGGAGCCAGTTGGTTGGAGTTTCCCCAGAAATGGCATAGAGCTTGTTATCCAAGGAGCCGACATAGATGGTGCCATCAGCCCCTATGGCGGGGGAGGAGTGGACCGCGCTGCCGGTGGTGAGGCTCCAGTTCTGGCTGCCGTCGGGGTTTATGGCATAGAGCTTATTATCAGCAGAGCCCACATAGATGGTGCCATCAGCCCCTATGGCGGGGGAGGAGTAGACCCAATCCCCGGTGGTGAAGCTCCAGTTCTGACTGCCGTCGGGGTTTACGGCATAGAGTTTACTATCATAAGAGCCGACATAGATGGTGCCATCAGCCCCAATAGCGGGGGAGGAGCTGACAGCGCCCTCTGTGGTGAAGCTCCACTTCTGGCTGCCGTCGGGGTTTACGGCATAGAGATTATAATCAAAGGAGCCGACATAGATAGTGCCATCAGCCCCTATGGCGGGAGAGGAGTAGACCCAATACCCGGTGGGAAAGCTCCAATTCTGGCTGCCGTCGGGGTTTACGGCATAGAGATTATAATCAACAGAGCCGACATAGATGGTGCCATCAGCCCCTATGGTGGGGGGGGAGGCGACAGCGCCCCCGGTGGGAAAGCTCCACTTCTGGCTGCCGTCGGGGTTTACGGCGTAGAGATTGTTATCAGCAGAGCCGACATAGATGGTGCCATCAGCCCCTATGGCGGGAGAGGAGGAGACATATGAGCTGGTGTTGAAGCTCCACTTCTGGCTGCCGTCGGGGTTTACGGCGTAGAGATTATTATCACCAGAGCCGACATAGATGGTGCCATCAGCCCCTATGGCAGGAGAGGAGATGACGTACGCCCCGGTGGGGAAGCTCCACTTCTGGCTGCCGTCAGGGTTTACGGCATAGAGATTATTATCACCAGAGCCGACATAGATGGTGCCATCAACCCCTATGGCGGGAGAGGAGCTGACATACGTGCCGGTAGTAAAACTCCACTTCAGTTTCGGTCTCTCAGGACCGGTGTAAGGGCTTCTGCCGCTGCGCTGCGGGTTCTGGCCGAACATTGGCCAGGGGCTATCGGCAGGCTGAGCCTGGGCGGTGTTCGCCAGGATGAGGGCGGTCAAGGACGACAGCACCAGGCAAAGGATAACGCCCAATGCTATCAAAGACCTTGACCTGTTCATAGACCACCTCCTGACGTATTATTTACACTCTATAACAGCTTAGTTTTTCCAAAATCTCTAGCCGTATAGTATATCACACCCACACTGTCAAGCGGTCACCGGACTCTTTTTTGTTATCGCAAGCCCCTCGCCTCCTGTCATTGCCAGCGAAGCGCAGCAAGAGCGAAACGCGGCAATCTCATACGCCAAACTCCAAACGCAGTTGTAGTGCGACCTTTTAAGGTCGTGCAATCCCACCCTGGCACGAGGCTAAAGCCTCGCACTACATTTTTTGCAGTTTGCTTTGTCATTTTGATTTTTGCGACCAATTTACTTTCGCTGTCATTGTGAGCGAAGCGCGGCAATCTCAAGCACTCGACAGCCCCGTCGAGATTGCTTCGGCACTGGGGTGCCTCGCAAAGACAGGAGGGGGTAAGAGCCTCGCAATGACAAGAGGCGACTGGTGAAAAAAGAGCAGTGACCCCGGGTTAACCCGGGGTCACTGCCAGGCCTATCAATTGGTTACCAATAAGCCAGAACCCTTGCTCCGGTTGCTCTAATCCTCACTAAAAAACGAAATAACTAGTGACGATCCCTATTAAATACGGCCCGATGTCCACCGCGCCAGGGTACTTCCAGCTCCAGTAGCCGTAGTTGTCAAGCACTCCAGCGGCCCAGAGCGCATCCGCTGTACCTTTCGCAACTGGGGCACTGAGGCTGCCGAGATAAGCGAGGAGTCCGGCCAAGCCGCCGGGAGGAGTGCCAGCTGCATACGCTGGCCACCAGCCCACCTTCGTGCCACCTGGTTCCCAGATGGCGCCGAGGCCGGTCTGATACTCAGAGCCGTAGACAGTGTCATGACGGGTATGTGGTCCAACTAGCCATTCCGTCTCGTCATACGTCCACGAACCCAAGTCCTTCAACACCTGCAAATGAGGATAGATCGCGATTGCCTGAGCCTCGCTGAGTGAAGTCTTACCTTCTACTAGTGCTCCCGTCCCCGCAGGATAATAGGTGGTACTCTTGGCGCCTACGCCCGTAAGGGCGTTGGCCGGGTCTTCCAGCCATGCAATCAGGTCAGCAGGGGCGAATGAGTCCGTAGCTTCGAGGGCTGCCTGCAGGGCGTGGATGGCATCGTAGGTACCCGCGGTATAGGTTGGGTAATCCTCGTACGTGGCCACAAAGTCAGTAAAGAAATCAGACGTCATGGCGGTATTGTTCACACCTTCCGCCCAGGTATCCAGGAACATGTCATACGCACATCCACCCGAGGTCGCCGTCCACTGGTTTTTCGACTGGCCTTCGACGTTGATGCCTATAGTCATAACATGCGGTAAAAGGCTGGGACGATCCTTAGAATAAGCAACGCCAACTGGCCCGGAAAATGCTGTGAAGACAATGTGAGGCTTCTTGGCTGCTATGGCTGTAAACTCAGTGGTAAGGTCGGTCGCGGTGGAACTAGGTCGCCATATACCGACAACATCCATAGTTATGTTCTGAGAATCCAATAGCAAATCGGGTAGCATCATCGCAGCAGTTGCCACTATTCCGTGGGCCCATGCCAGGTTCTCAACGAGTATGGCGACTCTCAGCGTGTAATCCGGTCCCGTTCCAATCTTATAGTCTGTGTTCACAGCGCCATCATAACCCACCATCACGTCCCTCAAGCCCTTAGCGGCCGCTCCCGTCATCTTCAAAAGGCTCGTGACCAAAAAGGTCTCATTGTATGGGGTGGCCTTGAACCAGTACTTGTAGCGGGCGTAATCCGTGACTACTGAATTTTGTAGGAACTCTGTGGCGGAACCGCAGTTGAAGAAAAGCACCTCCTCATCCATAGCTACCTCTCGGTAGGAATAAACGGCTTCTGTCCGGAAACCGCCGACGACAAAGTCCACATTGCCTATGTCTGCCAAAAGGGCTGAATAGCCATCACCAGGCGGGCCGTGGACTTCATTGGTGTTTATCGCTTTCAACTTGAGGGTATAGTTCGTGGTGCCGACCATTATACCGCCGATATCAGCGACTGCCATTTCGGCACCTGCCAAGTGATGTTCGCCCTGTATATCATCCATTGGCCCGGTTACACCGATCGTAATCTCGCCTGCTACTAAGGGTCTTTCGCGGGGCAATTCACCCTCACCCTCACCCTCACAGCCGGGCAGGACCAACCCTATCACCAGAAGGCTGGCGATAATCAGGAAAATAATCTTTTTCAATGTATTAACCTCCTTTTTGATTTTTGTAGTTGCTTGATTTATCAAGCCACTCTTTGTTGGTTGCTGTAGTAAACCGGTCGACCTCCAGTTGCCTCCAGCAATCAAGTCTCTATATTTTATACACTACGCCTATAGAACCACCTCCTT
>JAUVYB010000008.1 GCA_030603275.1 Deltaproteobacteria bacterium
CGGGAGGGGAGGGGCTGGTGGCGAATGCAGGGCTTAAAAAACTACGGCGCTCCCTGTGTCATCTATATCTGCATCGACCGCGCCTTCTATTTTCAGGAGGAAATCAACGCCTGGCTGCTCTTCGATTGCGGTCTGGTCGCCGAGAACATCATGCTCCTGGCTACCGACTACGGACTGGGCCCCGTGGCTCAGGCGCAGGCGGTTCAATATCCCGATGTCTTGAGAAAGGCGCTGGGGATAGCGGACTCTAAGCTCATCGTGCTCGGCATCGCCATCGGCTATCCCGATGAAGAAGACCCCATAAATCAATTCCGCACGGAGAGGGAGACATTGGATAGTGTCGCTAAGTGGTACGGCTTCGACTAGCGTCGAACGGCTACTTCGCCACCACCAGTTTTCCCACCGCTTCCTCCAGCCCTCCCAGCGTTAGCGAGTACATGGGAAAGAGCTTCCCAATCATCTGGACCGTGGCGTGAATCCAGAAGCGCGGGTCGTCGGGGTTGAGCCAGACGCAGTGGCTGAAGTGGTCCCTGATTCTTTTCAGCCATAGTATGCCCGGTATCTCGTTGCGCTCGTAGTAGTTGATGGCTCCGTAGCGCTCGGTCAGCTCCCAGGGCCCCATTCGGGCGTCGCCGACCAGCAGCAGCTTGTAGTCGGGCTCCAGCGTGTGCAGCAGGTGGACGGTGCTTATGGCGTCTTCCCGCTCGACATCTTTGTAAAGGTAGTCGTAGATGCAGTTGTGGAAGTAGTAGTACTGGAAGTCCTTAAAATGTGTGCTGGAGTGCGCCGCCGAGAATAGCTGGCTGCAGAGCATGGCGAAGGGCTCCATGGAGCCGCCGACATCCATTAACAAAAGCAGTTTAACCGTGTTCTTGCGGCTGCGCTGCCAGATAAAGTCAAGGTCGCCAGCATTTTTAGCGGTAGCCTTGATTGTCCCCTCAAGGTCTAATTCGTCCTCAAGACCGGTGCGGCGCAGCTGCCTCAGCTTTTTAAGCGCCATACCTATCTGGCGCACGTCCAGCGTCAGGTCGCTGCGGTAGTTCTTGAAGCGCCGCTCCTGGGCAATCTGTACGGCGTGTCTACCCCCCGGCTGCCCCCCGATTCTGATGCCCGCGGGATGGTAGCCGGAGTGCCCGAAGGGAGAGGTGCCCCCCCTCCCGATCCAGTGGCCGCCCCCGTCGTGCTGCCCGGTCTGCTCTTCGAGTCGCTTCTCCAGCTCCTTAATCAGCTCGTCGAAGTCCATGCTCTCGAACTTGGCTTGCTCCTCCTCGCTCAAGAAGAGGCGGCTGAGGGGGTCTTTGAGCCAGTCCAGCACCTGCTCGGTAATCTCCTCGGGGGCTTCCACCCCCTGGAAATACTGCTGGAAGGCGATGTCGTACTGGTCGTAGTAGGCTTCGCTCTTGACCAGTATGGCTCGGGCCAGGAAATAGAACTCATCTAAGTTCTTGATGTGCCCCTTGGCCAGGGCTTCCATGAGGGTCATCCACTCCACGAGGGAAACGGGGACCTTGTTTTGCCTTAGGATATAGAAAAAATCGGTAAACATGGCTACCAGCGCCGGGTGGCGAAGTTCCTGACGAAGAAGTCGTAGTCGTTCTCTTTTTTAAGCAGGGTGCCGACGAAAGGTACCTGCTTGGCGATATCCTCATGGGGGATACCGCCGGCTATGAGCGCCCGTATCCAGTCAAGCAGCTCGCTGGTGGAAGGTTTCTTGCGGAAATCGTCAACTTTTCTTAATGAATAAAAGGTCTTGAGGGCCTCACTGATCAGATTGTCCTTGATATCGGGGAAGTGCACCCGCACGATTTCCTCCATCAGCTCCGGCGTCGGGAACTCGATGTAATGAAAGATACAGCGCCGCAGGAAGGCGTCGGGCAACTCTTTTTCGGCGTTGCTGGTGATGACGGTTATCGGCCGGTGGATGGCACTGATGGTCTCGTTGGTCTCGGGGATATAAAAGCTCATCTCATCCAGCTCGTTGAGCAGGTCGTTGGGAAACTCGATGTCGGCCTTATCCACCTCGTCAATCAGTAAGACCACCTGCTCCGGGGCGATAAAGGCCTGCCCCAGCTTGCCCAGCTTGATGTACTGCTTGATGTCGCCGACGTCCTTATCGCCGAAGCGGCTGTCGTTCAAGCGCTGCACGGTATCGTAAACGTAAAGCCCTTCCTGGGCCTTGGTGGTCGATTTCACGTTCCAGATTGTCAGCTTTTTCTCCAGCCCGCGGGCGATGCTGTGGGCCAGCAGCGTTTTTCCCGTCCCCGCCTCCCCCCTGATTAACAGCGGCCTGCCCAGGGCTATGGAAACATTAACCGCGTTTCTAATCGGTTCCGAGGTAACGTAATCCTCCGAGCCGCTAAATTGGGCAAAGTTATCCTTTTTCACTTATTTATCGCCTCCTGGAATAAAGATTCACCGCGGACGCTATATCTCGTCGCCGCTAAGGTTGCTTTAAAGGGGTTGTAATTATCCCTGTTATAATTGTTCCCGCTATAATTATACCCGATAGTGAGAGTTGGAATCAAATTAGGAATTTGACAACCCCCCTGAATCCGGCCTATAATAATTAGGTCTAACCGTAATATTGCCTTTTGGCGAAATATTATTGCAGAGGGAGCGTGATATGAAGCAGGGCGAGCAGGAGATGGTCAAACGAATCCAAAAGCTTTCGGGGGATATATTCAATGCTATGCCCTCCGATATTCCGGCGGAGTGGCTGAGTTTAGACCTGACCCTGGCCCAGCTGCGGGCGCTGTTGGTGCTCAAGGCTAAAGGCCCCAGCCGGATGAGCGCCATCGCCGCCGTGCTCGGCATCGCTCTGCCTACCGCCACCGGCATCGTTGATAATCTGGTCAGGAAAGAGTTGGCCGTGCGTGAGACTGACCCCCAGGACCGGCGGCTGGTCATCTGCGAACTGTCTACGCGGGGACAGGATTTGATAAACCGGCTCTGGACATCGGGTGAGTTCGGCATGGAACAGCTCCTTGAGGGGCTGACATCTGACCAGATGGAGAAGGCTGTCGATGTAGCCCAGATGCTCTTTGATAATTTATCCCGTAAAACGGGTGGAGAAGCAACTTGATAAAGCGGTTCTCGGCGGCACTGGCGCGGTTCATTAAGCGCTGGCCCTGGTTAATAATAGCGGTCGCCCTGTTACTCTCGGCGGCGGCGGTACCGGGCGTTACCATGCTGGAGACGGAGACCGGTTTTGCCGCCTTAGTTTCACCCGATTCGAAGATAGCCCAGGACAACGCTCGCTACCAGGAGCAGTTCGGCGGGGAGCCGATTACCGTTCTGCTTACCGGGCAGCTTGACGATATATTCTCCACCCAAAACCTGGCCATCCTCTCCGATTTTGAACAGGAATTCTCCGGTGATGAGTGTTACCGTGCCATTAACGGCCCGCTGACTATTTTACAGTTAGCCCAGCAGGAAACCGAACAGGCCATGCGGGCCTTTGAAGAGCAGCTTGCCCTGGCCCAGGAACAGGCGGCGGAGGCCAGAGCGGCGGCGGCGGCAATGGGGCTTGGCGAGGCGGAGCAGGAGATAGCCGCCGAACAAGCGCGGGCTGAGGTTCTGCAAAAGCTCCAGCCCCAGATAGAGCAGCTGCAGCTCATTGGCGAACCCTCGCTGGACAACCCCGCCTTTATCGCCTCGGTCCTCTACGATGCCGAAGGCGCCGTCAGCCCGGTGATGCAATCTTTCGTTCCCGATATCGCCCATGCCCTCATCAGCGTTACCCCCCGGGGGAACATGAGCGACCAGGAATCCCTACAGGCGGTCATTGATATTGAAGCTTTCTTCTCCAGCTATCCCCTGGACGGGGTAGAGGTTACCGTAGTCTCGGATGCCAAGCTGGTGGACGCCATCAGTAACAGCATCGGCAATAATATAAATGTCCTGCTGGCGCTGTCGGTGGCTGTTATGGTGCTTATCCTGGTATTCATGTTCCGGGTGCGCTGGCGGCTGCTCTCCCTGGGTATGGTAGGATTAAGCGCCCTGTGGACCTTCGGTCTGATGGGCTATCTGGGGGTGCCGCTCACTATGGCTACCATGGCGGCGCTGACGATACTGCTCGGTCTGGGAATAGATTTTTCCATACAGTTCCACAACCGTTATCAGGAAGAGGTTGCCAGGAGCGAGACCGTCGGTGAAGCCATGGTTACTTCAATCTCAAACATGTTTCCCACTATAGGCATTGCCCTGCTGGCAACCATAATCGGCTTTATCACGCTGTACATATCCGAGGTGCCCATGATACGCCAGTTCGGCATGATGCTGGCTACCGGCATCGTCATCAGCTATATCGTCGCCCTCTTTCTATTGCACAGCATCGTCTACCTGGGCGATAAGAAAATAGAAATTAAAAAGCTAAAAGAGGCGGCGTCAAAGGCAAGCGGCCGAATCGAGCGCATTTTACTGCGCCTGGGCAAGCTGGTGATTAACCATACCCTCTGGATTTTCATTGTGGCGGTGGCTTTCGCCGTTGGCGGTGGCATTGTCGACCACTGGCTGCCCACCAATACCGACTATGAGGACTTGATGCCTCAGAGTACGCCGGCGCTGGTAGAGCTGAGGGAGATGCGCCAGATTGTCGGCATCGGGGGGACGGTACACCTCATGGTGGAGACCGGTGATGTCACCACCCCGGCGGTACTCAGCTGGTTGAAAGACTATGGGGATAACGCTCTATCGGCCCACCCCGAGATTATTTCGGCCAGCAGCCTGGCGACAGTGGTCAGCACCGCCGCCGGAGGGGTAATCCCCGCCCAGCCCCAGATCGATGCCATACTGGAAAGCATTCCCCAATCCTATCTGGCGCCGCTCCTCTCCGGCGACCGCAGTATGGCCGGCGTCTCGTTCAACATAGAGTACATACCCATGGAAGAGACCCATGACCTTTTAGTGCTTTTACAGGAAGAGGCCAGCCCCCCGTCCGGGGTGAGCATTTCACCGGTGGGCAGTCTTGCCCTCGGGGCGAGCACGATGGATGCTTTAGTCGGCGCCAGGATGACCATGAATCTCATCTGCCTGGGAGCGATACTCCTGGTGCTTCTGGTGGTTTACCGTCGTCTGGGCAGCATCATCTTCACCATCATACCGGTCGGGGCCGTCATTGCCTGGTCCTCGCTGGACATGTATCTCATCGGTATTCCCCTTAACCCGCTTACCGCCATTCTGGGTGTGCTTATCATCGGCATCTGTACCGAGTTCATGGTGCTGCTCATGGGGCGCTATGAGGAAGAGAAAAGGCGGGGAGTGCCCCCTAAAGAGGCCATGGTTACGGCCATCTCAAAGATAGGGCGGGCCATTGTCACCACCGCCCTGACCACCCTGGGGGGGTTCGGGGTGCTGATAGCCTCCAGCTTTGTCATGATCCGTGATTTCGGCATCGCCACCGTGATCAGCGTTTTCCTCAGCCTGCTGATAACGATTACGGTAATGCCCGGGCTGATTGTCTGGTACGATGAGTGGCGGCAGAGGCGCCGCACCGGTAAGGCCTAGCCCCGCCCCGCCCCGATAAGCTCATTTATATCCTCAACCCCCTCTTTTTTCATGAACTCCTCTATTCCCTCCAGGATTTCAAGAGGTGAGTCGGGGTTGGTGAAGTTGGCCGTGCCCATCTGGACGGCGCTGGCTCCGGCCATGATGAACTCCAGGGCGTCGCTGGCGCTGGCGATACCGCCTATACCCACCACCGGCACCTCCACGGCGCCGGCCACCTTGTAAACCAGGTACAGGGCCAGCGGCCTTATCGCCGGTCCGGAAAGCCCCCCGAAAATATTGCCCAGCAGCGGCCGGCGTTTACCAATGTCGATGACCATACCCTTGGGCGTATTAATCAGGGATATAGCATCGGCTCCGGCTTTAGCCACCGCCTCAGCCACCCCGGCGATGTCGCCGGTGTTGGGGGTCAGCTTGACCATTACCGGCAGCGAGGTGGCTGCCTTAACCGCCGCCGTCACCTCGGCGGCGGGCTCCGGTCTGGTACCGAACTCAGCCCCGCCGGCTTCTATATTGGGACAGCCGATGTTAACCTCAATACCGCCGATGCCGGTAGCCCCGTCCAGCATACCCGCCAGACGGGCGTACTCTTCGACTGTCTCCCCCACGATATTTACGATAACCGGCACCTGCCACCCCGCCCATACCGGCGCCTTTTCTTTGAGCACGGCTTCGATGCCGATATTCTGCAGCCCGATGGAATTAAGCACGCCGCAGGGTGTCTCCGCCAGCCTTGGCTGGGGATTGCCCTCCCTGGGTTTGAGGGTAGTCCCCTTGCAGACGATAGCCCCCAGCCTCTGGATATCAAAGGGGTGCTCGTACTCGGTGCCCCAGCCGAAGGTGCCCGATGCGGTCATTACCGGGTTGGCCAAAGTCAGGCCTTTTTTATTTTTCGGTGCCAGTTGGACCGATAGGTTCATTTTAGCTCCTCGTCACAGGCTGATACTGGTGCCGGCGATATTAAATAAAAAGCTGTCACCGAACTCCCGGGCCATTATGGCCGATGCCGCCAGCCCGGTGCAATGGCCGAAGCCCAGCTGTTGCACCCCCAGCTCTTTAAGGGCGGCGATGGTCAGCCATATCCGCTCCTCGGTGGCATTTATCAGGTGGCAGCCGCCGAAGACGGCCTGTATTGCTTTCACACCGGTCAGCTTCCGGGCGTGGTAGAGGGTGTTGATGACGCCGTGGTGGGCACAGCCCAGGATGACCACCAGCCCCGCCCCGGTGGTTATTATCAGCGCCTGGTCATCCAGCAGCTTATCCGGCTTAAAGCGGTCACCCTCCTTGACCACCAGGTAGGGCTCTATCGTCTCGTACTCGGTGGTCATGGGAATCTCGCCGGTGGTCATTATATTATCGGTTATTTTCACCGGCTTCCGGCTTAAGCTAAAGTGGGCGCCCAGGCTCTCCAGCGTCTGGCGGTGGAAGGGTACGCCGATATATCTGGCCTCCTCCCCCTCAAGGCGGCCGTACTTGGCCGCCCAGATATCGGGGTGGGCGATTATCTCTATCTCCTTACCCATGCGGAGCAGTAGCTGCTTTAGCCCGCCGGTGTGGTCAAAGTGGCCGTGGCTTAAGACAATCTTATCAACCCGTTTCAGGTCGATGCCCATCAGGTCGGCATTGTGGCTGGCGGAGAGGCTTTGCCCGGTGTCGAAGAGGATGTTTATCTCCTCGCTTTCCACCAGGATGCTTAAGCCCCACTCCGCCATAAGACCACCTAGGCCGGCGGTATTCTCGCTCAGGGTGGTGATTTGCAGCCCCATTTTCATTCTCCTCCGTGGTGGTGATTAGTATAGGCTATATCCTCCCGGCTAGCAACCCGTCTTATAAATAACAGGGGAAAGATGATATCGCTCAGGCAGCAGGGGAGCCAGACGGCCAGGAAGAGGAAGACGAAAATGAGGGGGAGCAGGGGGAGCCAGGCAGCCGTGCCGAAGGCGGTGAAGTAGAACAGCGAGGCCCAGGTGCTCAGTAACACATGCCCAAAGTGGGGGAACTTGGTGGTCTGCTTCCAGCAACCGAGGGCGATGCCAATCACCGCCGCCGAGTTTATCACCACCCACGTGGGCGCACCCAAATAAGGGAAGGCCTCCGTCTCCAGGAAGGGGGCGTGGAAGCCGAGGTCAATGTTCAGGGTGGCGCCTCCCAGGAAAGGGATGACGGCGTCGCTAAGGGTGGCGATACCCACCGAGCCCAGGTAGCCGATTAAAACCGCCGCCCAGAGCCTGCCCCGGCTGTACCTCCGGTAGAGGGCGGTGGTTACCAGGGCGCTCAAGACCACGTGTAGCGGGTGCAGGGTATAGAAAGCGGCTTCGGAGATATGGGCCGGTATCTGGGCAAAGATAATTATCAACATTATGGCGATGCCGGTAACGGCCCCGATGGCGGTGAAGGGGGCGTGCTCTTTAAGTTCGCTTAATATCCGTCTAAGCATTTTGCCGGCACCTCTGGCACCGCCCGGTGAACTCAAGCAAGTGCCCTTCAATCTCAAACCCGGTCTCCCGGGTCAGCCTCTCTTCCAGGGGGGAGATGTCGTAGCCGCTAAAGTCAACCACCTCGCCGCAGCCGGAGCAGATAATGTGGTGGTGGTGCTCCGGGGTGCCGATGGTATAGCTGCGGCCGCTACCGCCGGCGTGCAGCTCACAGACAAGCTCTAAACTGCCCAGTATCTCCAGGGTGCGGTAGATAGTGGTCAGCCCGATATTGGGGTGTTCTTGATGCACCTTCCGGTAGAGCTCGGCGGGGGTAAGTTGACCGCGGCTGGCGGTAATGGCGCCGATGACTACCCGGCGCTGGGGGGTGAGCTTGTAGCCGTGCTGTCTCAAAGCGGCGGCTATTCTTTTCTCGGTAAGCCTCATTTCAATCTCTAAATGAAAACGATTATCATTTATATAATACAAATATTAGCGGGTTTGTCAATAGTTTTATAGGGGAGTTTTTTAAACCCCACCCCGTTTTATATCTTTTCCCGCCCGCCGCCCTTAAAGGAAGGGCTAAAGCCCTTTTATCCCCCCACCAAAGAAGGTGGGATAAGCCCGATACAGGTTTTACACCCCAAAAAAACTTTGTTTTTCCGGGGGCCCCGTATTTGCCCCCTTTTTAACTCCTCGTGATTTAACTTTAGCTCTCTCTTTTTGAATATACCCCTTGTAGGGCATTGACCAAACAAAATAATTGAGCTACACTTGGGTTATGGTATACTTCAGTACTTCGGGATTTAGCTATAGTGGTTGGGTAGGCAGGCGGTGGATACCATTAGCCAGTTGCGGGTGATGCTGGACTAAACTTTTTTGCCCGCTTACGGCTCTCTAAAAAATCATTGACTATAAGTGCTTACCTGCTAGCATAGGTAGACGGAGGTCAGGGAAAGATGAAGAAGACGGATAAAACGAATGCAACCTTCAATCTGCTGCGGGCTCGTCTGGAGGGCGAGCGCAAGCGGTCGACTGAAGAAATGAAGCAATTAAAAGCCACTGTGCGCCCGGCTGACGAGCGGCGTGAGGGCAGCCCCTTCGGCAAGAGGGAGGAGGAGGCTACCGAGAGCTACGAGCTGGAGCGGCGGCTGACTCTGGAGAAGAACATCAGGGAGCAGCTGGCGGCGGTGGAGCACGCCCTGCAGAAGTTTGAAGACGGCACCTATGGCCTGTGTGATAGCTGCGGTGAGCCCATACCGCCGGAACGGCTGGAAGCCCTGCCTCAGGCCACTCTGTGCCTGGACTGTAAGGCGCGTCAGGCGAAGGATGCCAAAGGTAAATAACCCCCGGGCCGGGCGGTATGTAGCCTTTTTTCTTATCGCCTTACTGCTGGCGGTTGCCGACCAGCTCATCAAGTTCTGGATAAGGGAAAATCTGGCTATCGGGCAATCGCTGTGGAGATGGGGGATATTTGAGATAGCCCGTGTCCCCCCCAACACCGGTGCCGCCTTCGGCCTTTTCCCGGACCAGACGTTGCTCCTGGTCATAGTTTCCGGTATCGGCATCGCCTTTATTCTGGTCTACGCCTTTATTATGTACCGCCGCTACCCCTTTTTAGACAGCTGGCTTAGCCGGGTGGCGCTGGGCTTGATTTTAGGCGGTACCATCGGCAACCTGATTGAACGTATTCGCTACCTGCTGGGCCAGCTGGGCGGGGTCACCGACTTCATCCATATCGGCTGGTGGCCGCCGTTTAACCTGGCCGATTCGGCGGTGGTGGTCGGTGTTATTTTGTTTATATATACTCTCTTTCCCCTGGCCCAGAAGCGTGATTAGTCGGCTTGGTGATGGACAAGTTACACAGTCTTATCGTTGACGAGGGGGATGTCCGCCTCGATAAATACGTCTGCCAGCAACTCCCCGAGCTTTCCCGTGCCCGGGCGCAGAAGCTGATTGCCGACGGCTATATCACGGTAAACGGCCAGCTGGCCAAGCCGGGGCTTAAGTTACATACCGGCGATAAGCTTAAGATAGCTATACCCCCCACCCCTTCTGAACAGTTGATGCCGGAATCTATACCCCTCAATATCCTCTATGAGGACGACGACCTTTTGGTCGTCGATAAACCGGCCGGGCTGACCGTCCATCCGGCGCCGGGGCATACCAGCCATACTTTAGTCAACGCCCTGCTGGCGTACTTTCCCCACCTGGCTGACATCGGGGATTCACTGCGCCCCGGTATCGTCCACCGTCTGGACAAGGATACCTCGGGATTGATGCTGGTGGCTAAGAACAGCTCAGCTCAAGCCAACCTTATCGGCCAGTTCAAGTCCCACTCGGTGACCAAGGCCTATATGGTGCTGGTCAAGGGGCGTTTGACCCCGGAAACCGGCATTATCGAGGCAGCTATAGGCCGCGACCCCCGCCACCGCCAGCGCATGGCGGTAGTCGTCGGTGGCCGGGAAGCCAGCACCGAATACCAGGTCATTAAATATATCGGGGACTATACTTTGCTTGAGGTCAGGCCGGAGACGGGGCGCACCCACCAGATAAGGGTGCACCTGGGGGCAATCGGCTTTCCCGTGGCCGGCGATAAGGTTTACGGGGTCAGGGCCCCGTTTCTGTCCCGCCAGTTCCTGCACGCCTGCCGGCTGGGCTTTAGCCTCCCCTCCAGCGGGGAGTACATTGAGTTTAAGTCGGAGCTGCCGGAGGATTTAGAGCAGGCGCTTAAGGATATAGCCTAGTTATTTGCCCCTCCCCGTTTTTTATCTTAACCCACCCACCAACCCTTTAAGGTAAAGAGGGGGCGTTGCCCCCTCTTAAACACCCCCTTCAAGGGATTTTTAGAGGCGCAGCCTATGAGGGTGGGAGGGTGGGAAGCAGAACCAGCGCTAAAAATCATGCTATACCTCCCCTTATCCCCCCACCCTAGAATGTCTCCAGATTAGATGGTAGAATGGGTGACAGGATAAAGGAAAATGGAAGTTCAAAGGATTGTAGATAGACTGGACAGTCTAATTAGCATGGGTGATGGGGTTCTGGCTATGAGAGAGGATGATGCCGTAAACGTTAGTTTGTTTCAACAATGGCGCACAAGTTCACTGGCTTTCTTGAATGCAGCCCTTGGTCCTGGTAGTGTTCACTATCGCGAATTTGAACAAAACTGTAAGTCTAATTGGTATTACCAAGCCGCTCAAGGAGTAGCAATACTTCGAGCAGCAAAAGATGATATCGAAGGTGGCTACCTCCAGAAAGTGGATACGTTTGTTTCCGCTGAAATCTTTGACGATTTTTTAGAAATGGCAGAATATCTCTTGGATAACGGCTATAAAGACCCCGCAGCTTCGCTGACAGGAGCAGTCCTTGAAAATGAACTTCGCAGAATGTGTAGGGACAATGATATCCCTGTTAAAAGTGATGATAATATTGGTTCACTAAATCAGAAACTTTTTCAAAAACCCCTATACGGTAAGCCTCAGATGAGGCAAATTAGTATTTGGCAAGCAATACGTGATAGTGCTGACCACGGCAAATTTGAAGATTATAATGCCGAGTCTGTGAAAGATATGCTTAAAGGAGTTAGGAGCTTCTTAGCCGAGTATTTAAAGTAGAGAAAGGCTATTAAATGACCCAACCCGTTAGAGTCCGTTTTGCCCCCAGCCCCACCGGCTACCCCCATGTCGGCAATATACGCACGGCCATGTTCAACTGGCTGCTGGCGCGGCACACCGGCGGCAAGCTGATTCTGCGCATTGAGGATACCGATGTCGCCCGCAAGGTGGAGGGGGCCGTTAAGGCCATCATGGAGGGGCTGAGCTGGCTGGGTATTGACTGGGACGAGGGCCCCGATATCGGCGGCGACTACGGCCCCTACTATCAGTCGCAGCGGCTGGAGCTTTATAAAGAGGCCGCCGAAAGGCTGGTAGAGCAGGGGGATGCCTACTACTGCTACTGCTCGCCGGAGCGCCTTGAGGAGATGCGCGCCGGGCAGGTGAAGCTTAAACAGCCCCCCGGCTACGACCGCCTCTGCCGCGATTTAACCAGGGATGAGTGCGCCCGCAGAGAGGCCGAGGGCATCAGGCCGGTGGTGCGCTTCAAGACCCCGCTTGACGGGCAGACCCCCTATGACGATGTAATCTGGGGCAGGGTTGTTATTGAAAACAGCACCCTGGACGACTTTGTTTTGCTCAAATCGGACGGCTACCCGACCTACCACCTGGCCAATGTCGTCGACGACCATGCCATGGAAATAAGCCATGTCATCCGCGCCGAGGAGTGGATATCCAGCACCCCCCGCCACCTTCTGCTGTATCAGGCGCTCGGCTTTGAGCCGCCGCTTTACGTCCACCACCCCATGATTTTAGGCCCCGACCGCGCCAAGCTGAGCAAGCGGCACGGCGCCGTCTCCATCCTTGACTACCGGGATATGGGCTACCTGCCCCAGACCATGTTCAACTTCCTCTCCCTCATCGGCTGGTCGCTGGACGATAAGACCGAGCTGATGACCCGCCAGGAGCTTGTCGATAATTTCTCTCTGGAGAGAATCGGCAAGACGGGGGCTATCTTCAACCGGGAGAAGCTCGACTGGATGAACGGCGTCTATATCCGCAAGCTGACCGCCGATGAATTCTTCGCTGCCGTTCAGCCCTATCTGATGGACGATTTGGACGCCGGCAAGGCGTTAATCTCCGACGAAGAATACGTCAGGGCAATTCTGCCCTTGGTCCAGGAGCGGGCCAAGACCCTGCTCGAGGTGGCCGAGCTGACCCGTTTCTTCTTTGTTGACCAGCTTGACTATGATGCCGGCCTGCTTATCGGCAAGAACATGGACGCCGCCGCCACGCTAAAGGCGTTGAAGGCGGCGCAGGATAAGCTTACCCCCCTGTCAATCTTTGACCCCGATTCACTGGAGGCGGTGCTCCGCCCCCTGGCCGCCGAGCTGGGCTTAAAGGCCGGCCAGCTCTTCTCGGTGTTAAGGGTAGCCGTTACCGGCCGGGTTGCCGCCCCGCCCCTCTTCGCTACAATGGCGGTGCTGGGCAAAGAGCGCTGCATGAAGCGGATTGAAGTCGCTCTTAAAATGTTATGAACGGTCAGGGTTCCATCCTCTCCGGCTGTCGTGTCCTCGATTTAACCGATGCAAAAGGCCGGCTCTGCTCCCGCTGTATGGCCGATATGGGAGCGGAGGTTATCCGCCTGGAGAAGCCTTCCCAAAGCGCTGACTTTCACTGGGAGAATCTGGGCAAGCGCTTGGTAACCCTGGATATAGAATCCAAGCCGGGGCAGGATATGCTCCGGCGTCTGCTTAAGACCGCCGATATTCTGGTGGAAAGCCGCCCCCCCGGCTATCTGGAGACTCTCGGCCTCGGCTATTCCAGTCTCAGCAGGCTCAACCCCCGCCTGATTTTTGCTTCTATAACCCCCTTCGGGCAGACTGGCCCCTACCGTGACTATAAGTCTTGCGATATTGTCGCCAGCGCTATGGGCGGCCAGCTTTACCTCAACGGCCAGCCCGACCTGCCGCCGCTCAAACCCTTCGGCAACCAGAGCTACTATCTCGCCTCCCTCTTTGCCGCCATCGGCGTTATGCTGGCGCTGTGGCGTCGCCATTCTTCGGGCAGGGGCCAGCATATTGATATCTCGCTGCAGGAGTGTACCGCCGCCGCCCTTGACCACGCCCTGGTGCGCTATCTTTATCAGGGAGAAGTGGCTAAACGCCGGGGCAGTTTGCACTGGAACGGCGCCTTCCGCGTCTTTCCCGCCAGGGACGGCTATGTACTGCTCTCTCTGCTTTACCAGTGGGAGACGCTGGTGGAGTGGCTGGCCGCTGAGGACATGGCGGAGGACTTAACCGGCGAAAAATGGCGGGACAGGGACTACCGCCTTGAGCATATTGACCATGTCATTGAGGTATTGGGGCGCTGGACTAAAAGCCACCCCGCCGCCGAACTGGTTGAGAAAGGGCAGGCGATGCGCTTCCCTTGGGCGGAGGTAGCCTCAATACCGGAGCTTTTAGCCAGCCCCCAGCTTAAGGAGAGGGGCTTCTGGACTGAGATAGAGCACCCGGAGACGGGTGAGAAAATTAAGTTCCCCGCCCCCGTTTTAAGCCGGTGTTTTTCGTCCCATACCCACCCGCCCAATAGGGAGCTTGAGCCGTGAAAGATATTGAGCCGGGCTATATCGCCCTCTACCGTTCGGGGGAGCTGGAGCGCCGGGCGGAGGCGCTTGAGGCGCGGCTGAACGCCTGCGATATCTGCCCCCGGGAGTGTGGGGTCAACCGTTGGGAGGGGGAACGGGGGTTTTGCCACTCGGCTTACCTCCCGATGGTGGCTACGGTCGGCGCTCACCACGGCGAGGAGCCGGTGCTTTCCGGCCACCGGGGTTCGGGGACAATATTCTTCGGCAGCTGCAATATGCGCTGTGTCTATTGCCAGAACTACCAGATAAGCCAGGACTACAGGGCTCAAAGGCGCCACGAGGTTGAGACTCGTATTCTGGCGGAGAATATGCTCTTTCTTCAGGATGAGCTTGGCTGCCATAACATTAATTTTGTCTCCCCGTCGCACTTCGTGCCGCAGATAGTCCGGGCGGTGCTGGAGGCGGTACCCCTGGGGCTTCGGCTGCCGCTGGTCTATAACTCCAGCGGCTATGATTCCGTGGCCACTCTGCGGGAGCTTGACGGCATTATAAGCGTTTACCTGTCAGATTTGAGGTACGCCTCCAATAAATGGGGCAAGAGGTTTTCCAAAGCCCCCGATTATGTGGAACGGGCGCGGGCCGCCATCAAGGAGATGTACCGGCAGGTGGGCAACCTGGTGGTGGATGAGGAAAATATTGCCCAGAAGGGGTTGATTGTGCGCCACCTGATACTGCCCAACGGCATCGCCGGCAGCCGGGACTCGCTTAGCTGGCTGGTCAGGGAGGTTTCTCCTCAGGTTACGGTGAGCCTGATGTCCCAGTACTTTCCGGCGCACCTGGCCCCCCGCCTCCCCATGCTGTCGAGGGCAATCACACCGGAGGAATATAACGAGGTTGTGGAGCTGGTAGAGGAGCTGGGGATAGAGAACGGCTGGCTACAGGGAATGGGTGCCCCGGCAGATTACCGGCCTGATTTCTCCGGCGATGGTTGTCCGTTTCCGCCGGTGGAGGATGTTAAGCGGTGAGATTCTACGCTGGCTATTACCGCTTGCGCTTGGTAAAGCCAAAGCGTATCTTCAAGCCGTTGAGCTTGTCTTTCTTGTTGACATTCTCGATGAATGTCTTGAGGTCGAGCATGGGTTTCTCAGCCACTTTGGGTTCCTTTTTGTTCAGTTTAGCAGACACGGGGTTGATTATAGCATATGTTCGGGGGCTAGGCCAAATAAAAGTTATCTACCTCACCCCCTTTATCCCCCTCTCCTTCAAAGGAGAGGGGGAAGATAGATTAAAAAGAGGGGCGAAGCCCCTCTTAAACACCCCGATAAGAGGTAAAAAACTATGGAATTAGATTCAGGCGGTCTGATACGGTTAGAGAAAGGGCAGGCCAGGCCGGCCAGCGAGGTCTTGGCCCGTGCCTTTATTGACGACCCGCAGCTTATTCGGTTCGTTACCGAGCCGCGTAAGAGAGTGGAACTGCTGCGCTCCATGTTCCGGATAGTGCTTTTCCACGCCGTTTTGAAGGGTGAGGTGTACGCCGTCTCCCCCAAGATGGAGGGTATCGCCATCTGGCTTCCCTCCGGGGTTCCCCATATCACGTTCCGGGTGATGCTCCGCTGCGGCGGGCTGTCGTTCCTGTTTAAGGTAGGCTGGGAGTTTTTGTGGAAGATGAAACAGGACGATGATTTCGCCTTCAAGTTGCGCCGGCGTCTGGCTCCTACCCCCCACTGGTATCTGGCGGTTCTGGGAGTTGACCCCGAATTCCAGGGTCAGGGCTGTGCCAGCCGCCTGCTCAAGCCCATGCTGGCCCGGCTGGATGTGGAAAAGCTGCCCGCCTATCTGGAAGCCTCAACCGAAGAGAATGCCCTGATATACCGGCACTTCGGCTTTAAGGTACTCCAGGAGGCGGTGCTCCCCGGTAGCGGTAGTAGAATGTGGATAATGTTGAGGGAGAAGGGTGATTAAAGTGTTATCTACCTCACCCCCTTTATCCCCCTCTCCTTCAAAGGAGAGGGGGAAGATAAATTAAAAAGAGGGGCGAAGCCCCTCTTAAACACCTGTGGAGACGTTGGGTGGGAGTAGATAAAGAAAGGAGGTAACGGCGATGGATATGGTTGACTGGATTGCGGTTGGCTCAGTCGGGACATTTCTTATAGTTCTAATTAATCTATATCTTATATTTTGTAAACCCTGGCTAGAAAAGCCTAAATTTGCTGTGGAATTTAAGATGGGCGAGCCATTTTGCGGAAAGACTTCTAGCAGTAAGCTTGACCCATTCATACCTGCCAATAAGGATGTTGATGTTAGAAGTGCTCATTGGGTTAGAGTTAGTGTCAGGAATTCGGGAAGGTCTGTAGCTCATCGGTGCCTCGGTAAATTAATAGAAATATGGAACAATGACGAAGGTAAAGTGATAGACCAATTTGACCCAACTCAACTTCACTGGGTTACCACCAGTTGGGGAGAAGTGCCTTTTGGGAACATCAGCCTCAATCGTAATGATTACCAATATCTGGATGTAATAGTAACACAGCAAGGAAACGAGCACTTATATATTTGTGGTGATCAATTTCCATGGGCAAAGTACGAACAAAGAGCTATTAGGAATCGCCTAAAGCCAGGAAATTATATATTGCGCATTACAGTTTATGGGGACAACGCTGATCCAAAAACTAAATATTTGAGCTTAATATGGGGTGGTCAGAATTTTAAGGATATATCTGTAGAAATGCATGATACCCCTAAGAAAGCAAAAGGTTGGTTAAAGGATAAGAAAAAATGACTAACTCCGTCTTAAAAAACATCCGCATCCTGGACTTCACCTGGGTTTTGGCTGGCCCCTATGCCACCCGCCTGCTGGCTGATTTCGGCGCCGAGGTGATTAAGGTCCAGCCCCTACTCCCTCAAGAAGAGGACGCCTTCGCCCGTGGCTACTATAACACCTGGAACCGCAATAAACTGGGCATTACCCTGGACATGGCCACCCCCGAAGGGATAGCTCTGGCCAAAAAGCTGGTGGCTTTAAGTGACGCCGTTGTCGAGAACTTTACCCCCCGCGTCATGGCCAACTGGGGGCTGGACTACCAAAATCTTAAAGCTATAAAGCCCGATATCATCATGCTCAGCCTGTCAACGATGGGCAATACCGGCCCCCGGCGGGGCAATACCGGCTTTGGCCCCACCATCCAGGCCTTTTCCGGCCTGACCCATCTTATGTCTTACCCCGGCGGGTCGCCGCTGGGGCCGGGCACGGCCTACGCCGACCATATTGGCGGTCTGTTCGCCTGCCTGGCCCTGCTCGGCGCTCTGGAGTACCACCGGCGGACGGGCGAGGGGCAGTATATAGATGTCTCGCAGGTGGAGGCGATGACCAGTTTACTGGGCGATGCCTTTGTTCCCGGAAAGGAGGAGGAGGCACCTTGCGGCGCCTATCGCTGTAAAGGCGAAGACCGCTGGTGCGCTCTGGCCGTCTTCACCGATGAAGAATGGCGGGGCTTTAAAAAGGCTCTGGGCAGCCCGCCCTGGGCTGACGGTAAAAGGTTCGCCACTCTATCCGCTCGTCTCAAGAATAAGAAAGCGCTGGACGGCTTGATAGAAGACTGGACGCAGCAGCGCACCGCCGAAGAGGCGATGACTTTACTCCAGAAGAATGGGGTAGCCGCCGGCGTGGTGCAGGACGCCCGCGATTTGGCTCAAGACCCCCAGCTAAGGCAGCGGGGCTTCTTTATCGAGCTTGACCACCCCCGGATGGGCAAGACTGTATCTGACGCCGCCCCGGTAAGGCTCTCGGATACTCCCCCAGGCTATAGCTGCCCCGCCCCGCTTCCCGGCCAGGACAACGACTATGTCTACGGCGAGCTTTTGGGGTTGAGTGATAGTGAAATTAATAAGCTCAAGAAGCAGAAGGTAATATAGGTTTTACCCCACCCCATTTTATATCTTAACCCACCCACCAACCCTTTAAGGTAAAGAGGGGGCTATGCCCCCTCTTAGATACCCCCATTCTCCAGCCCCTTCTCCCCCCACCCCGATAAGGAGTGAAAAGAGGTCTAACCTCTATTGGGTGGGAGGGTGGGAAGCAAAACGCTCTCTAAAAATCAGGCAATCCCCTCCGTTTTTAACAGCAGCGGCGCATAATTTGACATGCAAGGTTTTTATCGGTTAAAGTCGGCTGATACTGTCTCATCTATAGCCTATAGCCGCCATCTCCAGATAGGATACGATATTGCCCCAAGAGAAGTTATATAAGAATAGAAACTTTCAAATAGTACTAGGTATAACCCTGATGGCGGTGATGGGGGTATCCAGCATTTCCCCCGCCTTTCCCCGAATTATTGAAGCGTTAAACATATCCGAGACAGAGGTGGGGATGCTGATAGTCGCCTTCACCATCCCCGGCGTGGTTCTGTCCCCATTTATCGGCATCCTCGCCGACAGGTTAGGCAGAAAGCGGATAATAGTGCCATCCCTTTTCCTCTTCGGACTGGCTGGTGGCGCCTGCGCTCTGGTAACCGAATTTGACACTCTCATCGCTCTCAGAGTGGTACAGGGGATTGGCGCTATTTCTCTGGCTACCCTTAATATTACCATTCTCGGCGACCTGTTTCACGGAGAGCAGAGAGCGGCGGCGATAGGGCTTAATGCCAGTGTGCTGAACGTAGGGGTTGCCGCCTATCCCCTGCTTGGTGGAGCCCTGGCAATATTCGCCTGGAACTACCCCTTTCTCCTGCCGTTGATTGCCATACCCATTGGCTTTATCGTCCTTTTCGGGTTAAACAACCCCGAACCCAGGAGCAGAGAAAGCCTGCGGGAATATCTGGGCAGCGCCTGGGGCTATCTTAAGAACATCAAAGTTGCCAGCGCCTTTACAGCGGGCGTGATTCTCTTCGTAATTCTTTATGGACCTTATCAAACCTACTTGAGCATTTACCTGGCGGATTCTTTTGAGGCCTCATCCCTTCTTATCGGCGTTATTCTTTCCACTGCGGCAGTTACCTCGGCGCTGGTTTCTTCACAGCTGGGGAAAATAGTCAGGCTGATATCGGTGCCAGACCTGGTTAAGCTCGGTTTCGTCCTGCAAGCGGTATCCCTGGCCCTGCTCCCCTTTTTACCACGAGCGGGGTTAATACTGATATCCACCTTCATTATGGGACTGGGCATGGGGGTATTGCTTCCTGGCTTAATGACTTACATCGCTGGAGTGGCACCCCTGGAATACCGCGCCGCCGTGATGTCGATAAACTCGACAATGATACGGGTGGGGCAGACTCTGGGGCCGCTGATTTTCGGGCTGGTCTATATCTATTCTGACTTTGAGGGTGTCTTCCTTTGTGGTGCCGGATTAGCACTGCTCACGGCTGTTGTCGGCTTTGTCGGCGGGAAAATGATTCGCTGACTGGCACTTCTCTCCAAAATTTTGTTGTTCCCCCCTTTCCCCCAAAGTGTGAGAGAGGTCTAACCTCTATTGGGTGGGAGGGTGGGAAGCAAAACGCTCTCTAAAAACTGGGCGATTCCCCCTTTTTGATAGTTCTCTTGCTTCCCACCATCTACCTTCAGGGGCTGTGCCCCCAATCTCCAGCTTTTGTTGGGGGTAATATAAACGAAACTATTGACAGTTACTATCAGGTGGAGTAAATTTTGTCTAGCTAACCAAAAAATAATGGAGGTGAAGAATGGCACAGCCAAGCGGTTATTCGGTTTCGGTCAGGGGCGAGCTTACCGAGCCGCTGGCGCAGGGGGCGGCTATAAAAAAGAGTAAGGAGGGACTGACATGGTAGAAATTTCAAATAAGTACCCGATGAGCCTATCCATTGATTACCCCGACAGAGCGTTAAACAGACTGACTACTTTTTTTAGGATTTTCACCGTAATTCCAATTTTTATCATCTTGAGCTTACTTACCGGTGGCTCAGGCCAAGGGGGCGGAGATGGTGGCTGGAGTTACCAGTATGCCGTTACTGGACTTGTTGTTCTACCCCTCGTATTAATGCTGCTCTTCCGAAAGAAATATCCCAGGTGGTGGTTTGACTGGAATATAGCTTTAATCAAGTTTAGCACCCGCGTCTCAGCTTACCTGGCGCTTCTCGGGGATGAATATCCCTCCACGGATGAAGAACAGGCTGTCCATCTTGAAATACCATACCCGGACGCATCAGCAGCCCTTAAGCGTGGGCTACCGCTGGTAAAATGGTTTTTGGCCATCCCGCACTACATCATTCTTTTTTTCCTTTTTATCGCTGTCCTGGTGTCCGTAGTGATTGCCTGGTTTGCCATATTGTTTACCGGCCGTTATCCCCGGGGCCTGTTTGATTTTGTGGTCGGCGTAGTCCGGTGGTCTCTGAGAGTAGAAGTGTATGCTTTGCTGTTGACCACCGACCGCTACCCGCCTTTCCGCCTCTGGGACGATTAAACTTCCGGCTGGCATTTGGGGCAGAAGTAGCTGCCCCGGTTTCGTACCGGGATTCGTTGTAAGGGCGTGCCGCAGACAGGGCAGGACTGCCCCCGGCGGTGGGCCACCCGGAACTGGAAGTGGGCGGTGCCTATTTGCCCGTCGGGGCGGAAGTAGGTATCGACGCTGGCTCCCTTATCGTTGATAGCGGCGGTTAGGACCTGCCGTATAGCGTTGTATAGACGCTTGATTTCTGCTGGCTTCAGGCTTCCCCCTGGTCTCATCGGGTGGATTTTAGCCAGGAAGAGGGCTTCGTCGGCGTACATATTGCCGATACCGGCGATAACATTCTGGTCACAGAGCAGGGCCTTTATCGGCGCCGTGCGCCTGGCCAAAGCTTTAGACAGCCTTTTAGCGGTGAAGCCCTCCTCCAGCGGTTCGGGGCCGAGCTTATCGGTGACGGTATTTTTATCCTCAACCAGCCACATCACCCCGAACTTGCGCGGGTCTCGGAAGTAGATTTTTTTGTCGCCGTCCAGGTGGATTACCGCCCGGGTAAACCGGTCCGGCGGGATTAGCCACAGCGAGCCGGTCATCTTGAGGTGAATTACCAGCGTCTGGCCGCTGGTCAAACTAAATAATAGATACTTTCCCCGCCTCCCTATTTCGGTTATCGTCTCCCCGATGAGGCGGGAGCCGAATTCCTCCACCGGGGGCTGGCGCACTATCCTCTCGTCGAAGAGGGTAATGCCGGTGATGGTGTGGCCGATAATATGGGGGGCCAGCTCGTTTTTTATGGTTTCTACTTCAGGCAGTTCCGGCATCTATTTTTATGGGGTGACCCCATCCCCTTTATCCCCTTCCTCTTGACAAGGGGAAGGGGAAGAATATTTTGAAAGAGGGGCGAAGCCCCTCTTAAACTCCTCATAATTGGGAGCTTTTGCTCCTTTTGGGCTTTCTTTCCCCCCTAAGGCTCCATCTCCCCCCAGTTGGGGCCGGTCTTGATATCCACCTTCAGGGGCACGCTGAGTTCTATAGCGGTGGACATCAGCTCGGCAGCCAGCTTTCCCATCTCTTTCTCCTCGGCTTCGGGCACCTCAAAGATAAGCTCGTCGTGCACCTGGAGCAGCATTCGGCTCTTTAGCTGGCGCCTGGCCATCTCGCGGTCGAGGTTTATCATGGCCACCTTGATGATATCGGCCGAGGTTCCCTGCACCGGCATATTTATGGCCATTCTCTCGGCGGCTTCCCGCAGCTGGCGGTTGGGGTGGTTTATTTCGGGGATGGCGCGCCTTCGGCCCAGGATGGTCTGGACGTAGCCATCTTTTCGGGCCTTTTCCTTGGTGGACTCCAGGTACTGCTTGACGCCGGGGTATTTCTCAAAGTAGGCGCTGATGAAGGCGGCGGCCTCCTCCCGTGAAAGCTCGGTAGCCTGCTGCAGCCCGTAGTCGCTCATGCCGTAGATAACGCCGAAGTTGACCGTTTTGGCCGTACGCCGCATCTCCGGGGTCACTTTTCCGGGGTCGACGCCGAAGACCTGGGCAGCGGTGGCGCTATGGATGTCCTCGTCGTGGCGGAAGGCGTCCAGCAGGCTCCTGTCCTGGGAAAGGTGGGCCAGGGCGCGCAGGTCAATCTGCGAATAGTCGGCCGACAGCAGATACGAACCCCTGGGGGCGATAAAGGCCTGCCTGACCTCTTTACCCATCTCCCCCCGCACCGGAATATTCTGCAGATTGGGCTCGCTGGAGGAGAGCCTTCCGGTGGCGGTGCGTGTCTGGTTGAAGCTGGTGTGCACCCGCCCCGTCCTGGGGTTGATTAAGTTAGGCAGGGCGTCGATGTAGGTGGACTTTATCTTGCTCAGCTGGCGGTAGTCCAGGATAAAGCCGATTACGGGGTGGACGCCGCGCAGCTCCTCCAGTATGGCGGCGCCGGTGGAGTAGCCGCCCTTGGTCTTGCGGGCGGTGGGCAGCCCCAGTTCATCAAAGAGGACGTTGCTCAGCTGCTGCGGCGAGTTTATGTTGAACTGGTGCCCCACGTTATCATATATATCTTTCTCCAGCTTAAAGAGCTGCTCGCCCAGGCGTTTGGACATCTGCTTTAGCAGCTCGGTATCCAGGGCGATTCCGGTTCTTTCCATGCCAAGAAGCACCGGCGTCAGCGGCATCTCGACCTCGGCGAATAATTGCCAGAGCCCCTGTTCTTTGAGCTCCGGCTCGAATATTTCGGCCAGCCTTAGCGTCATGTCGGCGTCGGCGCTGGCGTAGTCGGCGGCGCGGGTGATTTCTACCTGGGACATGGGAATCCGCTTGGCCCCCGCCCCGATAAGCTCACTGATGGGCGTCATCTCGATAGCCAGCCTGGCAAAGGCGAGGTTTTTTAAGCCCATAGATTTCTCCCCCAGCAGATAGGCGGCCACCATGCTGTCAAAGGTCAAATTTTGCACGGTTACGCCGTGTTCGGCCAGCACCGTCATGTCGTATTTGCCGTTGTGGGCCAGCTTGGCTAATTTCTTATCTTCCAGAAGTGGCTTGAGCTTCTCTATGACCTCTTCCAGGGGCAGCTGCCCTATCGGGTCCAGCCCCATGTGCCCCACCGGGACGTAATAGGCCTCCCCCGGCGCCGGCGAAAAAGATAAACCCACCAGCCGGGCGGCCATCGGGTTGAGGCTGGTGGTCTCGGTGTCAAAGGCAAAGGTTTTAGCCGCGGACAGGCGCTTTACCAGCTTATCAAGGTCTTTGGTTGTACTCACGATTTTGTAGGCGCCCTGCGGCGGCTTGGCTTCAAGACTGGCGGCCCCCCCGGTCTCCATCTGGGGCAGCTTGGGCAGCAGGCTGGCGAACTCAAGCTCGCGGAAGAGCTCGGTCGCCTTACTGCGGTCGTACCGGCTCACCCGGCAGTCATCGGGTTTTAGCTCCACCGGCGTCCCGGTAACGATGGTGGCCAGCTCCTTGCTCTGGCGGGCGATGGCCTCGTTATCTTTGAGCAGGCTCTGGAGCCTGGGCGGCGTCACCTCATCTATGTGCCTGTAAATTTCCTCTATGGAGCCGAACTGCTGGATAAGCTTTACCGCCGTCTTGGCGCCGATGCCGGCCACACCGGGGATATTATCCGATGGGTCACCCGCCAGCCCTTTCAGGTCGGTAATCTGCTCCGGCTTAACGCCGTACTTCTCGCCTACCGCCGCCGCGTCGTAGAGCATGGTGTTGCTGAAACCCCCCTTGGGTCTGGGGTAGAGCACTTTTACCTTTGGCGAGACCAGCTGCATGGTGTCGGCGTCGCCGGTAACGATTATGGTATCTATGTCCTTCCGGCTGGCCTGCCGGCTCAACGCCCCCAGGATGTCGTCGGCTTCATAGCCCTGCAGCTCAAAGATGGGGATGTTAAAGGCTTCCACCAGCTGCTTTACCCGCCCCAGCTGCCCCACCAGCTCCTCCGGGGTCTTGGGCCGGTGCGCCTTGTACTGGTCGAAAAGCTCGTGCCGGAAGGTGGGCCCTTTCATGTCGAAGGCGATGGCACAGTGGCTGGGCTTTATTTCGTTGATGACTTTGAGCAGCATCAGGGCGAAGCCGTAGACGGCGCCGACGGTCTCGCCGGTCTGGCGCACGGTGAGCGGGGGCAGGGCGTGGAAGGCACGGTGAATCAGGGCATTGCCGTCAAACAGCACCAGCAGCGGCTTTTTCATAGCTTAATTATAGCAGAGTGAGGGGATAATGGCAGGAGAAAGTGGCGCTGTTTTGGGTTGTTTTTCTTTCCACTCCTCCCCCCATTTTTAACAGTTCTCTTTCACTCTCCCCCTTTATCCCCAATCTCCCGTTTTCGTGAGGGGGAAGAATAAATAAGAGGGGGCTTTAGCCCCCTCTTAAACTCCCTGTGTCAGGATAATTTCGGTCATTTGCCTATGACTCTTCTATCTTCTCCACCTCGAGGGTGCACTCGGTGACCAGGGCGGCAAAGGCGCCCAGGGCCGCCAGCAGCGGGGCTATCATGATGGTTGCTGCCGCCGCCGGCGCTCCTACCGAAAGCGGTATCTCCAGCACCGTCCGCCCCTCGTGAATCACCCGCACTGTTCTGATGTTGCCTTCGTGGATGAGTTGCTTGACCTTCTCCACTACTTTATCCCCGTCTATGGTGAATTTCTCATTGGTGCTCATAGTTTTTACCCTCCAGGGGCATATTAGGTGGTCGCTTAAAGGGTGTCAAGACCTATTTTATGGACTTTATCAACCTCACCCCCTGTATCCCCCTCTCCACTCTTGGAGAGGGGGAGGATTTTTTTAAGAAGAGGGGGCGTTAGCCCCCTCTTAAACACCCCCACTTCTCAGTTCTAACCCCCACCAGAACGTCTTAGAAACTTCACGGGGCCCCCGAAAAAACGAAGTTTTTTTGGGGTAAAAGCCCCCTCTTAAACACCCTCTTAGCCTCTACTTACCATAACGCTAAAAACAAATCCCCGTCGCTAGCCACGCCTGAATTGTTTCCCCCATTTTTTTAGTGCTGTTTTTGTCGCCTCCCCTTTTCCCCCCACCCAATAAGGAAAAACTAGCCCATCAGAGGCTCCATCCCCACTGTTTTTCGTGCCTGAAATCCGTATTGAATAATTCTCTTTTCGTGCTATACTGAGGTCAATGAAGAAAGATTTACTCTCAATAGCTGACCTCGGCGTTGAGGACATCCGCCTGCTCATCTCGGACGCCATTGACATGAAAGCGCAGGGCTGGGTATCCAGCTTAAGCGGCAAGACGCTGGCGCTCATGTTCCAAAAGCCCTCGCTGCGCACCCGCGTCAGCTTCGAACTGGCCATGCGCCAGCTGGGCGGCCAGACGGTCTATCTGTCCCCGGCCGAAGTCGGCCTGGGAGAGCGGGAATCTGTTGCCGATGTGGCCCGTGTGCTCAGCCGCTATGTGGATGCCATCACCGCCCGCACCTTTTCCCACCAGACCCTGGAGGCTCTGGCCGGTTACGCCGGGGTGCCGGTGATAAACGCCCTCTCCGACCGTGAGCACCCCTGTCAGGCGCTGGCCGACCTTATGACCGTCTGCGAGAAGAAAGGGGACTTAAGCGGTCTCACTCTGGCCTTCATCGGCGATGGCAACAACGTAGCCCGCAGCCTGATGCTGGCGGCCTCGCTTGCCGGCATGAATTTCCGTATTGCCACCCCTGCCGGCTACGCTATTGATGATAAAACGTTCAATCTGGCGCAGAGCAACGCCGTCGGCACCGGCGCCCGGATATTCTGCACCGAAGACCCCCGCCAGGCGGTCACCGATGCTGATGTCGTCTACACCGATGTCTGGACCAGCATGGGGCAGGAGGCCGAAGCCAAATCACGGCGCAAGGCATTTGCCAAATATCAGGTGGATAATGAGTTACTCTCCCTGGCCAGGGAGAATGTCATATTCATGCACCCCTTACCGGCTCATCACGGGGAGGAGGTGGCGGAGGGGATTATAGATAGTCCCGCTTCAGTGGTCTTCGACCAGGCGGAAAACCGGCTGCACCTGCAGAAAGCGTTGCTGGCGGCCATGCTGGGGGGCCTGGAGATTCCGCTGGCGGGCTATCGTTAGGAGGTGGCTAAGATGTTAAGAAAATTAGTGAGCTGGGGCTGGAGCCCCTTCTTGATTACGGCGCTGGCGGTGGTTGGAGCTATCTTTGAGTGGCCTATAGAAGCCTTAGGACCGTTGATGGTGGTTATCCTGATTATCGGCCTGGTGATAGTGGCCACCGCCGCCAGGGAAAAGCGGCTGGAAGAGCTGGCGCTCAGGCTGAATGAGCTGGGCGGGCATTTCCACCGCCGCTTCATGGGTGATTCCTCGCTGTCTATCTTCATCGTTATCCGCACCCTGCTCACCACCGATAACGCCCGGGTCTGGGCCTGGGCACGGGAGTGTGAGGTAGCCCAGCGGATTTTCAACACCTGGTGCAGCAGCTTTGCCACCCGGCTGGAGAGCGATATCAGGGGACGGCGCTTTAAAACCTACCTGCGCACCAGCCTGAACGAGCTCTGGTTGCTCAACACCCACTACTACGAGTTCATCGAGCAGTTCACCGAGGTGGCGGAGAAGACTGATCTGCCGCCGGAGACGATGGAGCTTTATAATCGGTTTGCCGTGGAATATAACGCCTTTATCCAGGACTTCCGGAACAGCATTGCCGAACTGAGGGAGTTTGCCCGCACCGAGATTGAGCCCCCCAGCGTCAACTTCGCCAAGGAGCTGCGGTGTAGGCCCCTTCCGGTGGAACCGAAGCGGGAGGAGAGGAAGCCGCCCCCGCCGAGACACGAAGGCGGCTTTATCACCGGTTAGCTGGAGATGGGTGTGAGCAAACCGATTGTAGCTATTATCGGCCGTCAGAACGTGGGCAAGTCCACCCTCTTAAACCGTCTGGCCGGCCGGCGGGTGGCCATTGTTGAGGATATGCCCGGCACCACCCGGGACCGCATCTTCGCCGATGTCACCTGGGGTGGGGTCGGCTTCACCCTGGTTGATACCGGCGGCCTGGAGGTTAACCCCCGCACTGCTATCGCCCGCGGCATAAAGGGGCAGGTAGAAACGGCTATCGCCGAAGCCGATGTTATTATTTTTATGGTCAATGTCAGGGACGGCGTGGTCCCCGCTGACCTGGAGATAGCCGAGATGCTGCGCAGCTCACCCAGGCCCGTGGTGCTGGTGGCGAATAAGGCGGATAGCCCAAAGCTGGAGATCGGGGCCGCCGAATTCTATCAGCTGGGGCTGGAAGATTTATTTATTACCAGCGCCTATCACGGGCGGGGCACCGCCGAGCTACTGGATAAGATTATCTCCCTCCTCCCCGCCCCAACGCCGGCTGAGCCGGAGGCGGAGATGATGAAGCTGGCCATTGTCGGCCGGCCCAACGTGGGCAAGTCCACCCTGCTCAACGCCCTCCTCGGCGAAGAACGCTCAATCGTTGACGACGTCCCCGGCACCACCCATGATGCGGTCGACACCCTACTTGACTTTAATGGCCAAAATGTGTTACTTATTGATACCGCCGGTATCAGGCGGCGGGGTCGGTGGGGGGTCGGAGTAGAACGTTACGGCATAATCCGGGCCCTGCGGGCAATTGACCGGGCGGACGTAGTTTTACTGGTGCTGGATGCCACCGAGATGGTCACCGCTCAGGACAAACACATCGCCGGTTACGTGCAGGAGGCGATTAAAGGGGTGGTACTGGTGGTCAATAAGTGGGATTTATTGGAGAGTAAGGATATAGCTGAATATAACCGACATATCCGGAGCCAGCTAAGGTTTGTCTCCCATGCGCCGATAGTATATACTTCTGCCATGCTGGGACAGGAGGTAGACCGGGTAGTGCCCGAGGCGTTTGGGGTATACCAGGAAAGGCACAAGCGCCTGCCGACTACGGTCGTCAACAGCGTGGTGCAGGAGGCGATAGCCGCCCACCATCCCCCCCGCGTGAGCGGCCGGCAGCTCAAGATTCTCTACACCACCCAGGCCGAGGTCAATCCTCCCACCTTCGTCTTCTTCGTCAACGATGCCAAGCTAATATCGGCTTCCTACCGCAACTATCTGGAAAACAAACTGCGTAAGGCGCAGGGCTTCAACGGCACGCCGCTCCGTTTCATCTTTAAAAACAGGAGTAAGCAGCCATGATGATGGCCAAGTTTGCCGCCGTGGTGATAATGGGTTACCTGCTGGGTGCTATTCCCATCGGTTACCTGCTGACCAGGCGTCAGGCCAAGGTAGATGTTACGGCCTATGGCAGCGGCAAGGTGGGGGCGACCAACGTGCTTCGCACCGCTGGCCGCAAGTCGGCCGCCCTGGTGGCTACCATGGACCTGCTAAAGGGGGTGCTGGCGGTAGTCCTGGCTGGCCTGATAATGGGCAAAGGCTACCTGGTAGTGGGCGATTTTGGCTTCGGCACGCTGGTAGCCCAGGTTCTGGCGGCTCTGGCCGCCGTCGTCGGCCATAACTGGTCGGTATTCCTCGGGTTTAAAGGGGGCCGGGGTGTGGCCACCTTCTTCGGCGGGCTGATTGCCCTCTGTCCGATAGCGGCCATAGTCGGCGGCGAGATTCTCATCATTGGCGCCGGTCTTACCCAGTACGCGTCTCTGGCCTCCATTGCCGGGGTGGTAGGCGCTTACGCCATACTGGTGCCGCTGACCATTATGAACGGCTTCCCCCTGGAGTACCTGTTCTACACTCTGGTGGGGTCGGTAATAATCATCGTTATGCACCGGGACAACATCAGTCGCCTGTTAAAAGGCAAAGAGCGCCGGCTCGGCGAGAAAGGGGAGAAGCGGGACTCACCTGCTTCCAGCCCCACCGATGGTGCGGGATAAGGCATGCCCAAGGTTGCCATTATTGGTACCACCACATGGGGGCTTACCTTGGGAGTGGCTCTGGCGGTTAAGCGGGCGGAGGTCAGGCTGTGGGCGCGGACGGAGGAGGAAGCCGCCAGGTTACTAAACGCCGAGTTCCCCTCGGAGTCGTTTGCCGGAATTAGCCTCCCCCGCAAGCTGGTCATTACCAGCTCGCTGGAAGAAGCCCTGGCCGATGTCAGGGTGGTAATCATGGCGGTGCCCTCCCAGAGCATGCGGTCCAACATAAAGGCGGTGGCCCTCCACCTGGATAGCTCCATGCTGGTCGTCAACGCCGCCAAGGGCCTGGAATTAGAGACAAACCTGCGGATGTCGCAGGTAATCGCCGAAGAAATCCCCCCCGATTTTCACCCCGGCATCTGTGTCCTTTCCGGCCCCAATTTAGCCCAGGAGATTCTGCGTGACCTGCCGGCGGCGGCGGTGGTAGCCGCCCACAGCGAGGCGGTGGCCAGGAAGGCGCAGAAGTTCCTAAACACCCCCAACCTCTGTATCTACACCAATACCGATGTCATCGGCGTAGAGCTGGGGGGAGCCCTAAAGAACATTATCGCCCTGGGTGCCGGCATCGTTGATGGGCTGGGCTACGGCGATAACGCTAAATCGGCTTTCATTACCCGTGGTCTTACCGAGATAACGGCGCTGGGGATGGCTTTGGGGGCCAACCCCCTAACTTTTTCCGGGCTTACCGGCCTGGGCGACCTGGTGGCTACCTGCTCCAGCAATTTAAGCCGCAATCACCACGTGGGAGAGGAATTGACCAAGGGGCGCTCACTGGAGGAAATAACCGGCTCGATGAGCGGTGTCGCCGAGGGGGTGACCACCACCCTGGCGGCCTATAATCTGGCCCAGCAGCTCGGGCTGGAGATGCCCATTACCGAAAAGATTTACCGGGTGCTCTACGAAGGACTTGGTCCCAAGGAGGCCGCTTTAGAGTTGATGGAAGCTAACGTCAAGCACGAGCTGTCGGGTCGGCGCTGGCGGCTGTTCTCCTTTTTCAAGCGCCGCAAGTAACTATTACCGCTGGGTAAAGCATCTCTAGAAACCGCTCTGGGAAAATCCCTGCCACTTTTTGGGCTTGGGCATATTCTTTTCCCCTAAGTGTTTCCCCAGCTCCTCGAGCAGCTGGCGCTGCTTTTTGGTCAGCGAATCGGGGGTAGCCACGAACAGGGCGACCAGCTGGTCGCCCCGCCCCCCTCCCCGCAGGTGGGGGACCCCCTGTCCTTTGAGCTTAAATACCTGCCCGGTCTGAGAGCCGGCCGGTATCTTGAGCTTGGCGTTGCCGTTGAGGGTGGGCACCTCTACCTCGGTGCCCAGCGCCGCCTGGACAAAATTGATGGGCAGCTCATAGAGCAGGTCATAGTTATGGCGGGTGAAGAGCTCGTGCTCCTTGACCGATAAGCTTATATAGATATCGCCCGCCGGTCCGCCCCTTCTCCCCGCCTCCCCCTCGCCGCCGAGGCGTATCTGGGCGCCGTTATCGACTCCTGCGGGGATGTGAACCACGATATTACGCTTGCGCTTCTCCTGGCCTCTGCCCCGGCACTGGGGGCAGGGCTCGGTGATAATTCGGCCTTCACCCTGGCACTGGGGGCAGGGAACAGTGTGGGCGAAGCGCCCGAACAAGCTCTGGTGGACGCGGCGCACCTGCCCGCTGCCGTCGCAGTTGGGGCATCGCGCTGGCTGGCTACCCGGCTTGCTGCCGGTGCCCTGGCACATCGAGCAGTGCTCGGTGCGGGTGATGGTTATCTCCTTTTCACAGCCGAGGGCGGCTTCCTCAAAGGTGATGGTCATCCGGTAGCGCAGGTGGGCGCCGCGCTGCGGTGCCTGGCGGCTGGCGGCCGCCCCGCCGAAGAAGGCGTCGAAGATATCGCCAAAGCCGCCGAAGTCAAAGCCCTCAAACCCGCGCCCGAAGGGCCCCTCGGCGCCGCCGTGCCCGAAGCGGTCGAAAGCGGCCCGCTTATCGGGGTCGGAGAGCACCTCGTAGGCTTCGTTGATTTCCTTAAATTTTTCCCCGGTCTTATCTTCGTGATTGTGGTCGGGGTGATATTTAAAGGCCAGCTTGCGGAAGGCTCTTCTTAGCTCCTCGTCGGTGGCGTTTCTCTCCACACCGAGTACTTCATAATAATCGCGCTTTGTTGGCATATTATTGGAACCCTATCCCCTTTATCCCCTTCCCCTTAGCAAGGGGAAGGGGAAATTAGTTTTTTGCAAGGGGGACTTCGTCCCCCTAAAACCCCCTGTTATAGTTTGGGGTTTCACCCCCTATTTCTTTACCGATTTAATCGCCTCGCAGAATCTTTCCGGCGTCCGTGATGAGATTACATAGGTCTGCTCGGCCGTTTCCAGCTTTATGGCATCATTAACAAAAGCCTGGGTGATGGCAAAGGTGCCGTCCCGGCCTTTTCTGATACCCCACCCCCCGTAGTTCTTTAACGGGTGAGCCACCTTGTAGGGGGAGCAGTCCTCTATCTGGCCTACCTCGATAGTCTTGCGGTAGATAAAGCCGAACCTTATTACCAGCTTATCCTCGAACAGCGCCACCTTCATCTGGAAGAAGCAGGCTACGATGGCGACGGTCAGGGCGATGTAGAAGGCGGCGAACCACCATACTCCGCCGAGGAGAATACCCGGCACCAGGCCCACGGCCAGCGCCCATAACACCAGGCCGCCGGCAAAGGGGTAATTTTCGTTTATCCTTTCCTGGTAGATAGGCATTCTACCCCACCCCCTTTTAAGTTTTTAAGGTAACCCTATCCCCTTTATCCCCTTCCCCTTACTAAGGGGAAGGGGAAATTGATTCTATATAAGGGGGACTCCGTCCCCCTAAAACCCCCTATTTAGTGTTTAGACCTCTCTAAACTCGCCCTCAACGGTGCCTTCATCGCCGCCTTCGCCTCCCTGGCCGCCTTCTCCCCCCGCTTCTCCCTCACCGCCCGGAGGTGTCTCGCCTCCCGGCGGGGGTGGGGGCTGTTGTTGCTGTTGATATACGGCGGAACCGACCTTCTGCATCGTCTCGTTGAGCTCCTGGGTGGCTTTGCGGATAGCCTCGATGTCGGTGCCCTGCAGGGCATCCTTTACCGCTTTAACCTTTTCCTCCACCTCTTTATTCAGGTCGTCGGAAATCTTATCTTTATTTTCCCGCAGTGTCTTTTCGGCGGTATAGGCCAGGTTGTCGGCCATATTTCGGGTCTCCACCTCCTCCTTGCGCTTGCTGTCCTCGGAGGCATGCTGCTCGGCTTCCTGCTGCATCTTCTCGACCTCTTCTTTGGCCAGTCCGGACGAGGCGGTGATGGTGATTTTCTGCTCCTTGCCGGTGCCCTTGTCGTGGGCTTTGACGTTGATGATGCCGTTGGCGTCGATGTCAAAGGTAACCTCAATCTGGGGCAACCCTCTCGGTGCCGGCAGGATGCCGTCGAGCATGAACCTCCCCAGGGTTCTATTGTCGGCGGCCATCGGCCGCTCCCCCTGGAGGACGTGAATCTCAACACTGGGCTGGTTGTCGGCGGCGGTGCTGAAAACCTGGCTCTTGCCGGTAGGGATGGTGGTGTTGCGCGGAATAAGCGGTGTCGCTACGCTACCGAGGGTCTCGATACCCAGCGTCAGCGGGGTAACATCGAGCAGGAGAACATCCTTGACCTCTCCCCCTAGCACCCCGGCCTGGATAGCCGCCCCTACGGCGACCACCTCGTCGGGGTTGACCCCTTTATGGAGCTCCTTGCCGAAGAACTGTTTTACCTTCTCCTGGACCAGGGGCATCCTGGTCTGTCCGCCGACCATGACCACCTCGTCTATCTGGGCGGTTGTCTTCTTGGCATCGGCCATTGCCTGTTTGCAGGGCTCGATGCTCTTTTCCACCAGTTCGCCCACCAGCTGTTCCAGCTTGGCCCGGGTCAGGTTGATGTTGAGGTGCTTGGGGCCGCTGGCGTCGGCGGTAACGAAGGGCAGGTTGACCTCGGTCTGCTGGACGGTGGATAGCTCGCTTTTAGCCTTTTCGGCGGCTTCCTTAAGCCGCTGCAGGGCCATCTTGTCCTGCCGCAGGTCTATGCCCTGGTCTTTCTTGAACTCGTCGCAGAGCCAGTCCATCACCCTCTGGTCGAAGTCGTCGCCGCCCAGGTGGGTATCGCCGTTGGTGGAGACAACCTCGTGTTGCACAGAGCTTAGGCCTTCGACGTCCACTTTGCCTATTTCCAATATCGATATATCAAATGTACCACCGCCAAGATCATAGACAGCAATAACTTCCTCTTCCTTATCTTTACCTATTCCGTAGGCCAGCGATGCGGCCGTGGGCTCGTTGATTATCCGGAGTACTTCCAGACCGGCTATCTTGCCGGCATCTTTAGTCGCCTGCCGCTGGGAGTCGTTGAAGTAGGCGGGCACGGTGATGACCGCCTCGGTAACCTTCTCCCCCAGGTAGGCCTCGGCGTCCGTCTTCAGCTTTTGCAGAATCATGGCCGATATTTCCGGTGGGCTGTACTCTTTATCGCCCATCTTCACCCAGGCGTCGCCGTTTTCCGCCTTGACTATCTTATAGGGCAGCAGTTTGCGGTCATACTCCACGGTGGGCTCGTCGTACTTGCGCCCCATCAGCCGCTTGATGCTGGATATAGTATTATCGGGGTTGGTGATAGCCTGGCGCTTGGCCACCTGCCCCACCAGCCGCTCCCCGGTCTTGCTCATGGCTACTACCGAAGGCGTGGTGCGCCCCCCCTCGGCGTTGGTGATAATTTTAGGCTCTCCCGCCTCCATCACCGCCACCGCCGAAAAGGTGGTGCCCAGGTCAATACCGATTACTTTTCCCATTGGTTTAGTCCTCCTCTCCGTTGCCCACTACGACCATGGTGGGTCGAATTACTCTATCTTCTAACAGGTAGCCCTTCTGTACCTCCTCGATAACTACCCCTTCCTTGCCCTTGTCCTGCCTGACCGCCTCGTGGAACTGGGGGTCGAAGGGCTCGCCCAGCGCCTTAATCGGGGACACCCCCTGTGCCTGCAGGACGGCCCACAGCTTGCGCTCGATAAGCCTGGCGCCGTCCAGCCAGCTCAGTTTTTCCATCTTGGGCGGAAGGGAACTGAAGGCCCGCTCAAAATCATCCAGGACGGGCAGCAGGTTGAGTATCAGCACCGAGTTGGCGAATTTGCCCAAATCCTGCTTTTCCTGCTCGCTGCGCTTTTTGTAGTTGACGAAATCGGCCTGGGCGCGTTGCCACCCCGCCAGGTTGGCTTCGGCTTTGGCTTCGGCTTCGGCCAGCGTTTCCTTCAAAGTCTCGATGTCGGTTATCTCGCCGGCCTCTGCCTCAACCTCCCCGGTGGGGGTTTCGTTTATCTGGTTGTTTGGTTCTTCCTCGGGTTCTTTTGGCATCATTGTTATCTGCCCTACCCCCTCTTAAATTAATTGCCTTCGGGTTTTCGGCCGTACAGCTCGGCCATCATCTGGCTTAAGACCGATGATATATAGTACACCGCCGAAATAGTGCGGGCGTAGGGCATGCGGGTCGGCCCCACCACGCTTATAACGCCCACGGCTTCTTCGGGCAGCCCGTATTTGTTGATGACCACGCTGCATTTCTGGATGGTTTCCGCCCTGTTTTCTTTACCGATGATTACCTGCACCTTGCTGCCGCCCATCTTTTCAGGGGTGATGGTTCGCATCAGGTTACGCCCGTCGGCCAGTTCTATCAAGACCTGCCCCCCCTCCCCGCGGCGGAATTCGGGCTGGTTAAGGGTGAAGTGCAGCCCGTCCAAGCTGGTATGCTCATACTCCTGCTCGTCTTCGTCCTGCATTATCTTGAGCAGGCAGTCGGCCACCTGCTGTTCGGCGGCGGCCAGCTTTATTTTCTTGGCCGAAATCTTGGCTCTGGTCTTGTCGGCGTAGGAGTCGTTTAATTTATTGGCGATTGCGGTCAGCTCTTCCTGAGATATGGCCTGGTCGAAGGTTATCAACTGCTGCCGGAGCAAGGCCCCGTGGAGCACCAGCACCACCAGCGCCAGCGAATCTTTAAGGGCGACCAGTTCCAGGTGCTGGAACTGGCAGTGGGCCGGCTTGGGCAGGGTAACCACGGCCACATTCTGCACCAGCTGGGCGGTAAGGGTCGCCGCCAGGCTCAGCCAGTCCTCTAATTCTCTCTCCACCTGGTGGAAGAGGTGGCTCACCAGCAGCCTCTCCGTCAGGGGCAGCTCGATGTCGCTTAAGGTCTCCACGTAGTAGCGGTAGCCCTTGTCCAGCGGGATGCTTCCGGCCGAGGAGTGGGGGCGGGTGATATAGCCCTCTTGCTCCAGGTGCGCCATCTCGTTGCGGATGGTAGCCGAGCTTACCGCCAGCTCGAAGTCGTTGACGATGCTCTGGGACGGCACCGGTGCCGCCTTTACGATATACTGTCCCACTATGGATTTTAGTATTGCCTCGCTTCTATCGGATAGCATTTTTGCCCCCGTAGCTTTAATTAGCAGTCTAAGTCTTAGAGTGCTAATTATAGTTTTAACTTATCACTTTAGACACTGATTGTCAAGACATTAGGGGGTTATTTTTCCTCCCCACCCCATTTTTACCGGTCCTTATTTTTCCCATACCCACCCGCCCAAAAAGGCTCCGCCTCTTTTCATTTCTTTACCCCGCCCCTGTTTTATATCTTATCCCGCCCGCCGCCCTTAGTGGAAGAGGGCTAAAGCCCTTTTTGCCCCACCCCGCATTTTAAGGAGTTTTAAAAGGTCTGACCTCTTTAGGGTGGGTCAGGGTGGGAAGAAGAACACCCGCTGACAGGGGGAGGGGCTGTGCCCCAACCCCCCTTTTTTAAAACCCATCAATTTTTCGCCCCCCAAAAACTCCACCCCAAAAAACCCAGTTTTTAAAAACTTCTACCCCCCAAAAACCTTTTTCAATAGCCTTGACCATGTAACACCTCGGAAAATTTATTTAACCCCCCTATAAATGGCTCTCAGGGGCTTGGAACGTAAAAAATACGAGTGGGGTGGATAAGGGATGCCAGTCAAAGATTTTACGGGGTAAAAAGCCTTTTTTTATCCCCATTTTTGACAGTTGTCATTTTCCCCAACCCGCCCCCATTTTTAAGTTTTTCCTTTTTTCATTTCTTTAACTCCTCCCACCCTTTTTAACGGTTCTCTTACTTCCCACCCACCCGCCCTCAAAGGCTTTGCCTCCAAAACTTTCTTTCCACCCCTATTCCTTTGAAAAAGGACTAACCCCTCTTCTTAAAAAAAACCTTCCCCCTCCCTTGTAAGGGAGGGGGATAAAGGGGGAGGGTTGGTAAGAAATAAAGGCAAAATATTTGATTGCCAGCCTCGGCTATGCTATATTTAGACGATGGAAATTAGTTGGCTGGGTCATTCCTGTTTCAAGCTCAAGGGCAGCCAGGCCACCGTTATCACCGACCCCTATTCCCCGGAGCTGGGTTACAAGCTGGGCAAGCCCACCGCCCGCGTGGTCACCGTCAGCCACCAGCACCCCGGTCACTCCTACGTTGAGGGCGTCGGCGGTGAGCCCAGGGTGCTCAATGGCCCCGGTGAATACGAAATCAGCGGCGTGCTGATTACGGGGATAGCCACCTTCCATGACGGCGAAAAGGGTGAAAAGAGGGGCAAGAACACCGCCTATCATATGGAGATAGACGAGATATCGGTCTGCCACCTGGGTGACCTGGGGCACGTCCTCAGCGTGGAGCAGGTCGAAGAACTAGACGATGTTGATGTCCTGCTGCTCCCGGTAGGCGGCGTCTCCACCATAAACGCGCCGGTGGCGGCCGAGGTCGTGCGCCAGCTTGAGCCCAAGGTGGTAATCCCGATGCACTACCAGACGCCGGCGCTAAAAAAAGAGCTGGAGTCGGTAGAAAGGTTCCTCAAGGAGATAGGGGCCAGGGACGTTGTCCCCCAGCCCAAGCTCACTGTTTCCAAATCAAACCTGCCCGATACCACCCAGGTCTTCCTCTTAGATTACCCCCACTAAGCCCCACCCTACAGCTTCGCCACCTTGATTACCAGCACTATCATGGTAATCAGCATGGCCATCATCACCAGCATAAAGACCAGGAACATTATGCCCCCCATCGGCATAATCAACTCCGTCCAGTCAAAAGCGCTGGTCTGTGGCGGTGGAGGCGGCTCCAGTGGCGGTTCCGCCTCTAAAGGCGCTGGACCGGTAGAGAAGGCGCCGACGGCGCTCCAGGCGCTGTGAGTATCGCCGTTTACCGCCCTCACCTTCCAGTAGTAGGTGGTATCGTAGTCCAGGCTTACGTTGCACTGCCAGGCGGTGCTGGCCAGGGTGTAGCTATCGGTCTTGAGGATGGTGGGGTTGTCAAACTCGGCCCGGGTGGAAACCACCAGCTCGTAGCTATCGGCGCCGGCGATGGCGCTCCACTGGAAGATGGGCTTTACCGAAACGGCGCTGGCGCCGGCCTCGGGGCTTTCCAGCAGCGGGGCCAGGACCTCACTGCCGATGCTGGTGGTAAAAGACCACTTATCCGACCAGGGGCTTAACACCGGCTCGGTGACCCTCACCCGCCAGTAGCAGGTGGTGCCCGGTTCCAGGGCGGGCAGCTGGGCGGTGCTGGCCTTGGTATCGCCCTCAAAGCCTAAGGGGACGGCGGAAAAATCGGTGTCGTAGTCAAGCTGCCATCGGTACTGGTCGGCGCCCTCCAGCGTCTCCCAGTCGAGGCTTACATTTCGGGCGGTGTCGTTAACCAGGGTGCCCACGCCCGGCGCTTTATCTCCCGGTGAGGTGAGGCTGACCGGCTGGGTCAGGCTGTCGTAGTAGCTCACCAGCCTCGTATTAGCGCTGTCAACCGACCACAGCCGGTGCCCGGCCAGCCACAGCCCGGCCAGCTTAGCCCCCTCGTCCAGCCCCTTGGTCACGGTCTCAAAGGTCGGCCCCAGGGAGTAGGTCGGGTTAAGGCAGCGCTCCATGCCCCCGTCCGCCTTAAAATTACTGGCGTACAGGGTGCCCTCGCCGGAGACTATTAGCTGACCGAGCATACCCTCGGCGGGGCTGTCGATAGCCTCCCAGCGTTCGCTCTTGCCGATGATAAAGCGGTAGATACTCTCCCCCTCGGTGTCGCCGGCGGCATAGACGGTGCTATTATCGCTGTAACCGGGGTCAAGGGCGACTGTTACCGTGCCGTTCAGCGGGCTTGAGGCGGCCTCTGGCGGCAGCGACTCGAACGAGGCACCGTTATCCCTGGACCAGTACACCCGGCCGTCCTTATTGCCGATTAAGACGGTCTCGTCCTGTTCGTAGCTTGGGGATAAGACTATGGAGTTCAGCGGTTGGCTGCCGGCAACTTCCCCGTCGGAGTAGCTCAGGCCGCTGTTGGTGGTTAGGTAGACCCGCCCGTTAGTGCCGTCGTAGCTGCCGATAAACAGGCTGTCGTCACCAGCCACCGCCCAGCAATCAATGGGGAAGCGGGCAATCTTACGCTTAAAGCTCTGCCCGTTATCGGTTGACTTCCATACCGCCGCTTTGCCGTTGCTAGAGCCGGTCAAGAAGACCACCTGGCTGTCTTCGTCGTACTGCGGGGAAAGCGCCACCCGGTCAATCTCGTCCACATCGGCCAGGGCGCTGGTGTAGGTCCTCTCCCAATCGGCTCCCCCGTTAAGGCTGCGCCAGAGGCTGTGGGCGCCGGCGGTATAGTAGGTGAGCATAAAGAGGCTGTTATCCCGGTTGTAGTGAGGCGACGGCGCCAGGTCAACTATATCTTCGATGACGGTATCGATAAAGCTTAGCTGGTTCCAGATGAGGCCGCCGTCCCGGCTTATGGAGAAGGCGCTCTCGGTGCCGCTGGTGGCGGCGTAAACCAGCCCGTTAGCCATAAGCAGGTAGGTCTGGCCATCTCCGGTGGGCGGTTTGGCGCTCTTCTCCCAGTTCTGGCCGCCGTCCTGGCTGAGGTAGATATCGGTACTGCCGGCGGCGCCGGCGATAAGATAAGCACTGTCAGCCTTGCCGCTGACCGCCAGGCCGATGACGTCAACATTGTCAACGTATTCAGCTTGGCCTATGTCGAGGTCAATAGCCAGCGACTTTGCCGGTGCCGCTTTCCCCATAATCCGGTAAACATCGCCGTTCTCACTGCCGGCGTCAATGCCGATAAACAGGACGCAGGCACTATTGGGCACATCGCAGTTGTAGTCATCAGGGAAAACGATGATGGCCGAGGTATCCACGGCTACCGAAACAGCAGTCATCGAGTTATCCTGGTTCAGCCGGGCGTCGCCGATAGCGGCGCCCCACGCCTGGTCAGCGATTTTGCCGGTAACAAAGGTATCAACCTCGTCGGTAACCACCGCCACCAGCTGGCCGTCGTCGGTGTGGTTAGGCGAAAAGGCGATGTCATAAACATCGTAGTTGCCCACCCCGGCGTCGGTCCAGGCGAAGGGGCTGTCGGGTTTAAGCAGGTAGACGCCGCCAAACTCACCCCCGTCTTTATCTCTGGTGCCCACGGCGATGATGTTGCTGTCCGGTTCGGCAAAATCCCTGGCTATATCCAGAGAGGTAATTTCAATGTTGTTATCCCCCGCCCCGCCCGGGCCCTTCGGCAGGGGCAGGAAGCTCTCGGCGCCGTCGTCGGACTCGTAGACCCGGGAGGCGGTGGCGTAGTAGACCAGGCTGGCGTCATCGGGGGCGGTAGCTATAGCGACGATATCGTCGGCCACTTCGCCCCTGGCCTGCCAGCTATAGCCGTCGTCCACCGAGCTATAAAGGGTGTAGTCCAGCCCTTGGCCGCAGGCGTACAGGGTGCCGTCGTTGGCCATGGTAAGGTGCTGTATATCGGAACCCCAGGCCAGCCCCCAGTCCCCCTTTTCGCCATCGGCGGGGACATTAACCCGCGACCATTTTAACAAATCGGGGGCGGCCGCAGCCGGGGTGGTGAAGCTGCTCAATATTAACAGGAGAAGCCCTAGAGTTATCGCCGTTGCTTTCGCCATATGGCAAATTCTAGTCACCTGTTGGACGCAAGTCATAGAACATTGTTCTACCCCACCCCGTTATGCAGGGGAAAAGGGGAAGCCCCCCGCACTGCGGGGGGCTTCCGGTATTGGCTTAAGGTGTTACCCTTTTAGCTACCTAACAGGTTAGTACCGTCAGGGTACTCTCCTGGTGGTGACTATCAGGACTATCACCGCAATTACCAATATGGCGCCGATGATAACTATCGCCCAGATCCAGGCAGGAGTTATCACGTCAGGTTGCTCCACTACTATCGGTGGTGGTGCATCAGTAACCACGGGTGGCGTACCCATGGTAGTGAATGTACCAACATCACTCCATGGAGTATCGGTATCAACACCAATAGCCTTCACATGCCAGTAGTAGCGAGTTTCGTAATCAAGGGTGGTATCGCACTTCCAGGCAGTGCTGACCAGAGAGTCGGTACCGACCAGTGCCACCAGAGGCGCAGCGAAGTAACCGCCGGCAGTGGTCGTTGGGTCAATGGCGAGCTCGTACTCGTAAACCTCTGCCCACTCAATGCCAGACCACTCAAAGGTCGGGCTTAGAGGAACATCAGGCTCGCCGGGCCATGGCGCCTGCAGGTCAGGTCGTGCCATAGAGGCACCGATAGCCGTCTTGAACTTCCAGGTCTCAGACCAGGGAGAAATCAGCGGTGCGCCGATAAGGCTACCCTGATTAGCAACCCTCACCCTCCAGTAGTAGGTCATGTTGGGATTGAGTGTCAGAGGCGGTGTTGCCAGTGATCTGGTGTAGCTATTAGGTGGAGTCACCACGGTCTTGAAGGCGGCGTCAATGGCTACCTGGTACTGGTAGCTGGTAGCGCCGGCCATCTCCTGCCAGGCTAGGTTGACTTCGGGATACACATAGCCCTCAGGCAGCAGCCCGACTCCGGTTTCATCCGCAGCCGGCATTGCCAGCGGCACACCGACGTTCAAAATGTCGGTGAACATTACTACCTGATCCCAGTAGTTGGCAGGGAGAGCAGCGCCGTTGAAGCAGAAGAATGTCGGTGCCAGTGCCGGTGGCGCTAGGTCCAGGCTCAGCAGCCCGAGTGCGTCGCCGGTATCAAGTCCCTTGTTCTCCCTCTCAAAGTAGGGTGGAACAACGCTGTCGGTATCGGCGGTGGCATTGGTGCTGCGCCACAGGCCGCCCTCGTCAGTGCCCACAGTCGTGGCGTCGATTGCGTAGAGGACGCCGCTGGGCGGCAGGGCTATCGCCGGTCCGCCGGCTGTAAAGTTGCTCTCGTCGTAAACCACGGCACCCGTGGAATCCTGGTTGTTATCTATCCGCTCCCACTCGGCATCGCCGGGGTTGTCAAGGTCAACCACGCAGCGCATTACACCCTGATCGATACCAACGGGGGTGGTGGCGTAGAGGATGCCGTTGCCGGCAAAGCCGAGGTCAGAGGTGGCTATTGTCGGCAGGCCGGTGAAGGGGTTGTCAGTCCCCACATTCTCCACCGTCTCGCCGCCGTCGCTGGAGATGAACACTCCACCCACAGCGCCGATAAGGACGACATCTCCCATAATGCCTATATTGATTATCCCAGCCGCAGCCGGAATCTCACTGTCGTCGGGTTTGTTCCAGCCCGTGCCGGACCTGGTCGTCCACCATATCTCGCCTGCGCTACCGGTGTAGAGCGTCGTCGCCGATACGGGGGCAACCGTTGTCAGAGGTGTCTTGGCGGATATCTTCTTCGGGAAGGTGGTGCCCATGTCGGTTGACCGCCAGATCAATTCGGCACCCAGGTCGGTAGCGAACATGGCGCTGCCGTCCCCCAGGATGTCAAGCCGGTTTAGCCCGTCGGTCACGCCGGGGGTGGCGTAGGAGAGTATCCTCTCCCAGTTCTTGCCGTCAATTCTGCCCCACAGCGCGCCGTCGTTGGCGTCAACCTGGGTAATCGCCCACAGCGTGCCGTTGGCGTTGTAGCCGTTGGCGCTGAAGCCCGTCGGAGCTGTGATGGCGTAGCAAGGCTCGTCTAAGGTGTCATCAAAGCCGTAGTCTATTATGCTTATCTGGTTCCAGCTCGCGTTGCCGTTGGTGGTGCGCTGGAAGGCGTCGGTCATGTAGCCCCAGGTTGATGCGTAGGCCAGACCGCTGTCACAGTAGCCGGGCGCCATCAGCACCCCGGTGTTGACACGCTGGTATTGTAGGTTAGGCGCATTCTCGGCTCCGCCGGTGGGGCACTTGAAGGAGAACATCCAGCTATCGCCGCTGTCCTCACTGTGGTAGGTGGACCAGCACGCCGGCGTATCGGTCAGGTCTATGAGGTCGGTGCCCACCAGTATGGTGGCTGCCTCGGCATCGCCGCACACGTCAATGCTGGTAACCGGCGTTGACGTCGGCAGCAGGGTGGTGATTACCCCCCTCACGTCAAGGTCTATCGTCGAGGAGGGTCCCGCCTCCTTGAGCACTACCTTGTAGGCGTCGCTGCCGCCATTTTCATTAAAGTTAACGCCCAGGTTTCCGAGGAAACCGTTTTCAACTATGCCCGCGAAGCAGACGTTGTTGCCGATGCCGAATGCGTCAAAGTCGTCGGGGAAGGCAATCTTGGCCCAGTCCGAATCGAAAGGAGTGCCCCAGGCATTGGTGAAGGGTCCGTTGGAGATGTCGTCTCCCCATTCACCGCCGTCAGCGACGTTGGCGAAGGAGAACGTCATCGTGGTTGTCCAAGGGCTATCGTAGTCGGTGACTATGGCGCAGATGCCTATGTCGCCGTCAGCTGCGAAGGTGGGCAGGAAGGCGCAGGCCAGCACATTGTCGGTGGCGTCAAGGGGTGGGTCAGCGGCAATAAGCTGTGGCGTCCAGGCCAGCAGCCCCGATGTCACGTATACTTCGGGCTCGGTGGTGGCCACTATTAATGACAGGTCGCCGTCCTCGGCGATGGCTATATCCAGATCGTTAATAGTGCCGCCCCAGGGGTCATTAAGCGCAGTAAAGTTCTTGCCGCCGTCCTCCGAAATGTAGACGAAGTCCTCGGTGGCTACGGCCAGGGTGGTGTCGTCGTCGTACTCCGGCGAGGTCACGATGTCCACTATGGGGTCGCCAGTCACAGCATCATCGTAGAAGCCGGTGACTATCCAGGAGTAGCCGCCGTCGGTGGACTTCAGCAGGTGGAACCAGCTGGAGCCGAGGTAGAAGCCGTCAGCCACCGCCGCGAACAGGATGCCGCCGTCGGGCGTCTGGGCTATCGGCCCTAGGTCAGCCGCCGGTGTCGCCCAGAAATCGCCCTCGGAGTCAGCAAACTCGCCGGCGAGAATGGTGGTGCCGTAGCTCGTATAAGTGGCGCCGTAGTCCTCAACCTTGGGCAGTTCCAGCTTGGTAAACTTCAGGTTGCTGGAAGCCGCTCCGGCCGGGACTCCTGCCAGGCCAACTGTTAGGCTGGCCAGCAGCACCACTGTCAGGGCCACTCCCACTATTTTATAAAGTTTTGTTTTCATCGACCTTAAATTATCCTCCTTATGTTGTTCCCCACATGAAGGGCAATTACCCCTCAATATGGAGACAAGGTTATAGTTTTTCTCGAAGTTAGACTCCTTTCCCTCGGGCTTAACTGCCCTTGGGCTCTCACCATCGCATCACCTCCTTTTAAAGTTATATCAATATATCAAAACTTTTCAGTTGTCAACCTGCTCATTGATGTCTGACTAGCTAGGAGGTGCATACAGCGGGCAGGTGTCCATCAGCTCGTCCTCATCCTCGTCGAAGCTCTCGTCGCCGTCGTCAACCCAGGCTCTCACCGAGATGGCGCCAGAAAAGCTAGGTACGGTTGTTGGTTCATAGAAGGCGCCGCAACTGTTGGTCGTAACTTCTTCCCAAAGCGTATTATCGTCGCAGTAGGTTATGAAGACGAGCTCATTCTCCGGGAAGCCGGAGCCCAGGATTACCACAGGCTTTCCCGAGTAGCCATACCATGTAACTATAAACTTATCTTCAAAAGAACCATAGAAGTCGTCCACGTAGGGGTGGCCATACGAAGGGTCATCGTCGTAGCCATAATACACGTCGTAGCCGTACATCAACGTGTTTGTCTCCCCAATCACTATCTCGGCTGCCGGGCCAATTTCACCTTGTGATCCGGCTGGTCCCGCTGGTCCCGCTGGTCCCGCTGGCCCTGGTAATCCCCTGGCTCCATCTGTGCCTGGCGGTCCCATAGGTCCGCGCTCACCCTTCTCGCCCTGGGCGCCGGTTGCTCCGGCTGGCCCGGATGAGCCCTGCGGTCCGGGGCAAGCGGTCAGTGGCACCACAATTAAAGCTATAATTATCAAAAAGGCAATTATCTTGCCTGCTTTCTTCATTTCGCCTCCTTAAGATTCAGGATATCCTCAGAAATTCTCCCGTTTAGTCTTTTCCTTATATAGTCACCCCCTTTACCTTTAGAAATTACAATTTTACCCACACTACACCCATAGCGTGGCTGTAAACGCTCGCTAACTACTATATCACAAGTTCGCCGTTTGTCAAGCCCCAAATCATATCTCGCCCCGCCCCTCCTCCGGGGCTGGCAAGTTAACCGTTTTTCCTCTCGCCGGCTGGTAGAAACTAATCAATTCCTATTGCTATCCAGCTGACCTCGGTAGCAGTGGTGCACGCGACGATAGCAGGAGGACCCGTGAGGTCTATCTCCCACACATAGATGTCAATCAGGCCGCCGCTTGTGCCGTCATACCAGGTGGCGAGGGCCCAGTCGGCGCTTGCCGAGTTAGCCCTTATTGTCAGCACGCACTCTGTGACTGATGAAAGCCCGGTATCAATGTCGGTAACGGAGCCGGTGAAGGTAGTGCCGCCCCAGGCTACCGTGCGGCCGGCGCTCTCACCCATGAGTGCGTTGGTGACGTCGGGACTAATCTTGGAGCCGTCTATAGCCGCCGTCCCGCTGATATCCTCATTAACTATTGCGGAATTCCCTATCTCCAGTGAGCCCACGGCATTGAAATCTATGTCCTCTCTCTGGATTGTTCTGTCGTCTATATCCTCGGACAAGATCGACTCGTTGATTATCTCAGCGGAGCCAACCGAATTATCAGCCATCTCAGCATTGCCTATGGCGTTGTCGGCCATCTTGCCCCAGGTCACCGCATTGTTGTCTATCTTTTCCTCGGTCACCGCCTCAGTGGCCAGGTCAGCGGTGTCAACCTCGCCGTCAAGTATTTTGGCCGTGGTCACCGCATCGTCGGCAAGCTGCGCTGTGCCAACGCTCCCGTCAAAAATATCGGCGCCGTCAATCTTCTCCAGGTCACCGGCGTGGCGCCAGTCGCTCAGGTGGATTAAACCGGATAGAAGAATCTTGGCCGGGTCGATGTCAGCCGTATCGCTGATATCGGCATCAACTATTGTGCCGTCGGCTATCTTACCCGAGGTCACCGCGCCGCCGGCTATCTTGGCCGCGGTTATGGCGCCGGTTCCGATTTGCGGCTGACCGGCTGGTCCCGCTGGCCCCTGTGTGCCTGGCGGTCCGGATGGTCCCCGTGGCCCTGTTGCCCCCGGGGCTCCGGCTGGTCCGGCTGGTCCGGTTGCTCCCTGCCCTGTAGGGCAAGCTGTTAAGGGCACCACAAATAAAGCGATAATTATTAAGAAACCAACTATCTTAACTGCTTTCTTCATTTCGCCTCCTTTAGATTTAAGCGTTTTTCGCCATAAATTAACTGGTTGATTATACCATAACTGTCAACACTTACAACTTTTATAACAGAAGTTAGCCATTTGTCAAGTCCTTTTACTTTTATTTATCAACCTCACCCCCTGTATGCACCCTAAAAAATCTTTGATTTTTCAGGGAACCCGCTGTATCCCCCTCTCCAAGAGTGGAGAGGGGGAATAAAAGAAAAGAGGGGCTAACGCCCCTCTTAAACACCCCTGATTAGTCGCCCCACCTTCTCCCCCCGCCCCAAACTGGGAGAAGAAAACCCCCAAGCTGAGATAAAAAAGAGGGGCCTTAAAGTGCCCCTCTTAACTCTCCCTCTCTCCTTGCGGGTTTAAGGCAAAATCCCTATGTCTCTTTGGTCAGGTTAGCCAGGAACTCGGCGTTGGACTTGGTCCGGCGCATGCGGTCAAGCACCCGCTCGGTGGTCTCGGCAAAGTTGACGGAGTCAGAAGCAATTATGGAAGCCATACGCCTCAGCAGCCGTACCTGCTTCAGTGTCTCCTCGTCCAGCAGCAGCTCCTCGCGCCGGGTGCTACTGCGCTGAATATCCATTGCCGGGAAGACGTGGCGCTCCGCCAGCCGGCGGTCCAGGTGAAGCTCCATATTCCCCGTTCCCTTAAACTCCTCATAGATAAGCTCGTCCATGCGGCTGCCGGTATCTATGAGGCAGGTGGCGATGATGGTCAGGCTGCCGCCCTCATCCATGTTGCGGGCGGCCCCGAAGAAACGCTTGGAGGGGTGAAGGGCCGCCGGGTCGATACCGCCGGATAGAGTACGCCCGCTGGGAGGCATGGCCAGGTTATAGGAGCGGGTGAGGCGGGTAATGCCGTCGAGCAAAATCACCACATCCCGGCCCGTCTCCACCATCCGCTTGGCTTTCTCCAGCGCCAGCTCGGCGACGCGGGTGTGGTTCTCCACCGGCTCGTCGAAGGTAGCCGCTATCACCTCCCCCTTCACCGACCGCCTCATGTCGGTAACCTCCTCCGGCCGCTCTCCGATGAGGCAGACCATGATATCAATATCGCTGTAGTTGGTGCTGATGGCGTTGGCGATAGATTTAAGCAGAATCGTCTTACCGGCTTTAGGCGGCGATACAATCAGGCCCCTCTGTCCCCGGCCGATGGGGGCGATGAGATTTATAAGTCGGGTGGACAGGTCTTCGGAGGCGGTCTCCAGGTTGATCAGTTTATCGGGGTAGGTAGGCGTCAGCGCCCCGAAATGGGGCCGTTTCTTGGCCATCTCGGGGTTAATATCGTTAATTGCCTCCACCCGGACCAGCCCGTAGTATTTCTCGCCGTTTTTCGGCGGCCGGCCCTGGCCGGCGACGACATCGCCGGTGCGCAGGCCGAAGCGGCGGATTTGGGATTGAGAAACGTAGACGTCCGCCGAGCTGGGCAGCAGGCTGCCCTGTCTCAGGAAGCCGTAGCCCTCGGCGGTAATCTCCAGGGTGCCGCCGCAGAAGATAAAGCCCTGGCTCTCGGCGTTGGCCTGAAGCAGGCGCATGACCAGCTCCTGCTTCTTGAGGCCGGTGTAGCTGGATATACCTACACCCTTGGCCAGCTCCAGCAGCTCCTCCCGGCTTTTAGTTTCCAGTTCGGTAATATTCATGTTATTGCTACCTCCACCCTCCATGGCTATTCCCCCTTTCCCCGTGATATGCCCCGCCAGTCGCTTGCGAAGCGGGCGACACCGACATCGGTAAGCGGGTGTTTAGTCATCTGCATCAGCACTTTATAGGGCACGGTGGCGATGTGAGCCCCCGCCTTAGCCGCCGCCAGGCAGTGCTCGGGGTGGCGGATGCTGGCGGCAATCACCTTGGTTGAGAACTGGTAATAGTCAAAGGTATCGACGATGTCCTCTACAAGCTCCATGCCGTCGTGGCCGGCGTCATCCAGCCGGCCGACGAAGGGGCTGACGAAGGCAGCCCCGGCCAGAGCGCCCAGCAGAGCCTGGTTCAGTGAAAAGCACAGGGTAAAGTTGACCTTTATCTTCTCCCTGGCCAGCGCCGAAGTTACCTCCAGCCCCTCGGCAGTAGCCGGGATTTTAATCACCACATTAGGCGCCCAGGCGGCGATTTTTCTGGCCTCCTCAATCATCGCCGGCGCCCCCTCCACCACCACCTCCGCCGAAACCGGCCCGGGGATAATGGTGCAGATTTCCTTGACCACCGCCTCGTAATCAGCGGTGCCTTCTTTGGCCATCAGGCTGGGGTTGGTGGTAACCCCGCTGACCACCCCCAGCCTGGCCCCCTGCCTTATCTCTTTAACGTTAGCTGTATCCAGAAAGATTTCCATTTTTTTAACCTCTATTCAATTTCACCCTCGGTGGTGTTGAAGACCTTGGGTAAGTAGGCCTCCAGGCCGAGCGAGTTGGTGGCCATCAGCTCTATATGAAGATCCTGCCCGCAGTAGGCATCTATCTCCATCATATCCTCAAAGAACTCCGTAGATATATCTTGGAGATTGACCAGCGGCTCTCCGTTCACATTCAGAGCTATACTGGTGACCGGCAGCAGGCCGCCGGTGAGGTCACGGGCGTGGAATCTGATGGTAACCAGGCAACCCTGGCATTCCTCGTCCACATAGGAGCAGTTGGAATAGCCTTCAAGGTAAATTTGCAGCACATCCTGGGATAGCGGCATAGTCACCCAGACGCTGGCAGAGTCCTGGTCGTTAACGACCACGTTGTAGTCATAGCCGCAGTGGGCGCTGGCGTAAACTGTATTTATGTTCTCCCCCGTGTCCTTGGCGATGGCTTCATATTCAATAGCTATACTTTCTCCCGGCGCCAGGGCCTCTATCTCCATCAGGTTCCAGTTCAGCGTTACTCCCCCCTCGCCCGGGCTGATGCTACCGGGTTCTCTGCCGTAAGATTCGCCGTCGATGTAAATCACCGCCCCACCGCCGTACTCCAGGCAGTCGGGCAGGAAGTCCACTATCTCCATCTCGACGATGTCGCGGCACTTGCCGCTGCTCTCGATATCCACTCTAAAGGTAACCATCTGGTCGGGCCAGACTTCAATCTCATCCACCCACTCCTCACCCATCTCGTCCCAGACCCATTTCTCCACATCTATGCCCGGTGAGCAGGGGCACGTGCAGTCGCACCACTGGTTATCGCTCCAGGGCTGCTGCCCCGTACCGTTGGCATCTCGGTGCTCGTTTACCGCCGCCTCGCCTGAAGCACCGGCTTCGGCGGGGTCAACGCCGTCGGGCGGGTCGGTGGTATCCGCTTTGGGGTCGCCGGCAGCCTCGGCAAAGCCGTTGGTATAGACGCCCCCGCTGGGGGTGGCCCGTGACGGGGTGTCGGTTGACGTGCCCACCACCGCCCTTCCCTGCCCGGTCACCCCGGGCTTATTAAAGTTGCCCGCGTAACAGGACTCTATTATCACACTAACGTGGCAGCACTTGCTCGGCGTTTCGCAGTCTTCATCGGGGCAGGGGGCGATTTTAGCCAGAAGGGCGGATAGGTCACCCGGTTTCATTTCCTCCTGCGTTTTACCACTGCTGTTCTTCAGGGCGATACCCCCGCCCCCCGTCTTCTGGCCGTGTCCGCAGATATATATCAGGACATAGTCCCCGCACTTAACGCTATCGGCCAGGTCGTCAAAGGCCTGGGCGATGCTGGCCAGGGAGTTATTGCCGGGGCCGAGATTACCCATTGAGGAATAGCCCTGTTCGGCGGCAACCTTGTTTATCGTGTCAACGGAACGCTGCACGATAGGTGTCCCCTGGGCTGTATGTTTGGCCATATCGCCGCCGCTGATGGTAATCACGTAATAATTTATATCGTAGCCGCAGGGGCCCTTGGCCGGACCCGGCGGGGGCGGTCCCCCGTTACCGTTGCCGTTGGGTGGTGGTGGCGGTGGAGGTGGTGGAGGAGGCGGCGGCGGTGGCGGCGGGTTATCGGTCAGGAAACCGCAGTAGTCCTCGATTTCGCCGTAGTCAAACTGGCCGCTGCCGTCCCAGCCGCCCACATTGGCGAACTGGCTTTCCTCGATTTTAGCCCGGGTCAGGGCCAGTCTCATCCATACCGGCCAGACCGGCGGGGTCGCTTTCCCCCAGGCAAAGAGGGGGGTCATTATCGTATCCGAGGTGCCGGGCTTGACTTTTACCTCCAGGTTGACGGTAACCCACTCCGCCCCGGCGGCACCGCTACTCCAGTTCCCGCTCTGGTCAAAGTCAATCAGGGCGTTGGCGTAGCGGGTAATATCGGGGGCGCCGGCGCTGACGGCCACGGTAAAGGCCAGCCTGGCCTGGCTCTGTTCGGTAATGATATATATTCTCTCGTCGCTGTCGGCATCAACCAGGTTAGGCACGCCGTCGGGGTCACTGGGGTCGCTGGCGTCGACCTCGGCGCTGACGTTAAAGCCGAGGGTTTCTTCGCCGGTGTTGAGGGTATGCCCTCCCGGTCGGCCGAAATGACTGTTGGTGGTATTAAATAGGGTTGGGTAGCGCCCCATGACCCCGTAGTAGGCGTCCTGCCCGTCGGGGGCGTCCCCGTAGTCGCCAATGGGGTTGGTATTGGCGCTGCCGGCAATCGGCCCGGGGAAGCCCAGTACCGACCAGACCTCGATGAGGTGTCCCCGCCCCACATTATCGGTATCCCACATCGAGAAATTATTGATCAGGGGCGGCCAGCTTTCATTGACGATGTTATAAGTGCCGTTTCGGGTGTCGATAAAAACATAGCGGGTAGCGTGGGCGTAGAATGCCTGCGGGTCATCATCGATAAAAATAAACCAGGTGCTGGCGTTTATCGGGTAATCGGTGCCGCTCTCCGAGGTGACCACGTCGCCCTTCTTCAGCGGCTCGGAGGGCATAAAGGCCGAAATTCGGGTGTCGTCGGCGGCCGGGGGTATTATCTCACCCACCAGTATATCGATAGCCCCCCACTTATCGATACCGGGCTTGGGACATCCGGTCAAGGGTATAGTGATAAGGACAACAATTAGCAGACAGGAAATTAATATTTTTTTGGTGGTGTTCATCGTTTGTGCCTCCTTTAGGGAGTGCGGTTCTTATAAATTAGAGGAAAGGGGCAGGGGTGGTTGCGCCCCTTCCCTTAAGACATTCTTGGCGGCGCCGATAAAATCACGGAACAGGGGGTGTGGGTGGCCGGGGCGGGAGCCGAATTCGGGGTGGAACTGGCAGGCCAGCATCCAGGGGTGGTCGGCGACCTCGCAGACCTCAACCAGCCGCCCGTCGGGGGAAAGCCCGCTGTAGACCAGCCCCGCCTTCTCCAGCCGCTGGCGGTATTCATTGTTAAATTCATAGCGGTGCCGGTGGCGCTCGTATATCAGGCTCTGCCCGTAGGCCCTATCGGCCCGGCTGCCGCTGGCCAGTTTACAGGGGTAGTTGCCCAGGCGCATGGTGCCCCCCTTGATTTTCTGGCCCTTCTGGTCGGGGAGGAAGTCGATGACGGGATGGCTGGTTTTAGCGTCGAACTCGGTGGAATTGGCCTCCTCCGAGCCCAGGGCATAGCGGGCAAACTCGATGACCATGACGTGCATCCCCAGGCACAGCCCCAGGTAGGGTATCTTATTCTCACGGGCGTAAGTTGCCGCTCTCACCATGCCCTCTATGCCCCTGATGCCGAAGCCGCCGGGCACGATAATACCCTGCACCGGGCGCAGCACCGAATCATCCCCGCTGTTTTCCAGTGTCTCCGAAGGCACCCAGATAAGCTCCAGGTCCCGCCCGTGGTGCAGTATGGCGTGTTGCAGTGCCTCCCGCACCGAAAAGTAGGCGTCCTGCAACTCCACGTATTTACCCACCAGCGCGATTTTCACCGGCTCACGCGGCGTCTTGATAAGATTAACCAGCTCCTTCCACTGGCTCAGGTCGGGTTTTTGGGGCTTTAGCTTCAGCTTATCGGTAATTAATTGTCCCAGCCCCTCCTCCTCCAGCACCAGCGGCACCTCATAAATAGTAGATACCGTGGTCAGGGGGATGACCGCTTTTCTTTCCACGTCGCAGAACAGGGATATCTTATTTCTTATCTCCTCCGAGATGGGGTGGTCACTGCGGCAGGCTATAATATCGGGCTGGATACCGATGCGCCTCAGCTCGTTGACGCTGTGCTGGGTGGGCTTGGTCTTCAGCTCCTTGGTGGAATTAAGGTAGGGGAGCAGGGTGACGTGGACATAGAGAATATTATCCCGCCCCACCTCGTTGCGCATCTGCCGGGCGGCCTCCAGGAAGGGCAGCCCCTCGATATCGCCCACGGTACCCCCCACCTCGATGATAACCACGTCGGCTTTAGATTTCTCGGCCAGCCGCTTGAAGCGGTCCTTTATCTCGGTGGTAACGTGGGGCACCACCTGGATAGTCCCCCCCAGGAAATCCCCCCGCCGCTCCTTGGCGATAACCTCGCTGTAGATTTGCCCCGAGGTAACGCTGGACTCGGTGGTCAGGTTGACGTCGATAAAGCGCTCGTAGTTGCCCAGGTCCAGGTCGGTCTCGGCGCCGTCCTGGGTAACGAAGACCTCACCGTGCTGGTAGGGGGACATCGTTCCCGGGTCGACGTTAAGATAGGGGTCAAGCTTCTGCGCCGTTACCGATATCTGCCGACTCTTCAGGATGGTGCCAATAGAAGCGACGGTGATACCCTTGCCAACGGAACTAACTACGCCACCGGTTACAAAGATATATTTTGACATGGGGAAACCAAACCTAGGAATTCAATTGAAGTAATCAAGACAGTAATCAAGACAATAAGTGGGGGTTTCTTAATATTATAATGATGGAGATACCACTTGTCAATAGTTGTCTTAAGCCGATTTGCAATGTTATATTATAGCTGTGGACGAAAAGCTGAAAGAAATCCTCTCCCGCCGCCCCAAAAAGCGCATCACCGATGATAAGCTTATGCCCGCGGCGGTGCTGCTGCCCATCTACTATAAGGAAGGGGAGATACATATCCTGTTCACCCGGCGGACGGAGAATGTCAGGGTGCACAAGCGGCAGATATCCTTCCCCGGCGGCGCCCACCAGGGTGGCGAAAGCCTGCTCCAGACCGCCCTCCGTGAGAGCACCGAGGAAATAGGTTTAGCCCCGGATAAGGTAAAGATACTGGGGGAGATGGATGATGAGGTTACGGTGGACACGAACTACGTTGTCACCCCCTTCGTCGGCGTCGTTCCCTGGCCCTATGACTTCAAGGTGGACGGTGTGGAGACCGACGAGATAATCGAAGCCCCCATTCCGGCGCTGCTGGATGAAGAATCCTGGCATCACAAGACCGAGGTCGTCGCCGGCAGAAAGGTCACCTCATACTTCTATCACTACCGGGAGGACGTGATCTGGGGGGCCACCGCCCGCATACTGCACCAGTTCCTGGATATCTTTGTCCAGGCGGTGAAAAGCTAAGCCGCCACCCTCAGCATCTTTATACTGATTTGTTAACTTTCCTCGTAAATTATTGACAAATCTCTTAATATAGTCTATAATACCCCTGTAGGTGTAGTAATATGGCGGGCAAGGATTATTATAAAATATTAGGGGTTAGCCGTAACGCCAGCGAGCGTGAGCTCAAGCAGGCTTACCGCAGGCTGGCGCGCCAGTATCACCCCGATGTCAACCCCGGCGATAAATTGGCCGAGGAAACGTTTAAGCAGATAAACGAGGCTTACGAGGTCCTCTCCGATAAAGAGAACCGCCAGAAGTACGATAAGTACGGTGACCAGTGGCAGTACGCCGAACAGTTTGAAAAGGCCCGGCGCCAGCAGGCGCAGGGCCGGGATTTCAGCCAGGGCGGCCGCCGGGTTTACTCTAGCGAGGGCGATTTCGGCAGCCTCTTTGAAGACCTGCTGGGCGGCTTTCGCTTTGGCCGCGGGCAGGCCAAGCCGAGTCGGGCCCGTAGCCAGGAGCACCCGGTTGAAGTTACCCTGGAGGAAGCCTACCGGGGGACGACGCGCACCCTCAGCTTCGCCGACGGCAAGCGCCTTGAGGTCAGGGTCCCCGCTGGGGTCAGGACCGGCTCCAGGGTCAGGCTGGCCGGCAAGGGCGCCCGGGGCGGCGACCTTTATTTAAAAGTTACGGTCAAGCCCCACCCCACCTTCGAACGCCGCGGCGACGACCTCTATGTCGGGGTTTCGGTGCCGCTGGTGGTGGCCATGCTCGGCGGTGAGGTACAGGTGACCACCCTTAAAGGTAAAGTGGCCCTCAAGGTTCCCCCCGAAACCCAGAACGGCCGCATCTTCCGCCTGGCCGGGCAGGGCATGCCCCATTTAGGCAACTCGTCCCGCGGCGACCTGATGGCCAGGGTCAGGGTGGTGCTGCCCACCAGGCTCTCGGCTGAGGAAAAGGAATTATTTAAACAGCTCGGCGAGCTGCGGCCCGCTTAAGGGGAGGTTATAAGTATGGATGATTTTGACGAAAGAGAACCACGGTATGTGATAAGTATCGCCGCCCGGATGGTGGGGGTGCGGACTCACACCCTGCGCTACTACGAAAGGGTCGGCATCGTCGGGCCCTCCCGCTCGCGGGGCAATATCCGGCTCTATTCGGAAAGCGACATCGCCCAGCTGAGGCGGGTGAAGACGCTGATGGACGACCTGGGGGTCAATCTGGCCGGGGTGGAGGTTATCATGCGGATGATGCAGCGCATGCTGGAGCTTCAGGGACAGGTGCAGGAGCTGGAGGATGAGATGGATAGAATAAGGGAAGATGGGACTTAATAACCTGCCGGCAAGGCGATAAAATGTTAAATCCTGGAGGGATGAGTTAGATTATGAAACAGGAAAGATTTACCGAACAGGCTCAGGAGGCCTTAGCCGCCTCCCAGGAGCTGGTTCGTCAGTACCACCACAGCCAGTGGGACGTGGAGCATATCCTGCTGGCGCTGCTCCAGCAGGAGCGCGGTCTGGTCGGCGATATCCTGCGGGAGCTTGGCGTTGACGTCGAGGCGGTCAAGCGTGAAATCGAGACCGCTCTGGAGAAGACGCCCAGAGTTACCTATGAAACGGGACAGCTTTACGCCACCCCCCGCATCGCCGACTTGATAAAGGCGGCCGGCGAGGAGGCCGATAGGCTCAAGGACGAGTTCATCGGCACCGAGCACCTGCTCATCGCCATCGCCGGTGAACAGAAGGGCGAAGTGGCCGGTATTTTAAAACGGGTGGGCGTTGACCAGGAGAAGGTCTATTCCGCCCTGCAGAAGCTCAGGGGCGGCCACCGCGTCACCGACGCCAGGGCGGAGAGCAAGTACCGCTCACTGGAAAAATACGGCCGCGACCTGACCGAGATGGCCCGCCGCGGCAAGCTGGACCCGGTGATAGGCCGCGACGACGAGATCAAGCGGGTGATGCAGGTGCTCACCCGGCGCACCAAGAACAATCCGGTCATTGTCGGTGAGGCCGGCGTGGGTAAAACCGCCATCGCCGAGGGGCTGGCGCAGAAGATTGCCGCCGATGACGTCCCCGATTCCCTCAAAGGCAGAAAAGTAGTGGCCCTGGACATGGGAGCCCTGGTCGCCGGCAGCAAGTTCCGCGGCGAGTTTGAAGAACGGCTCAAGGCGGTCATGGACGAGGTGCGCCAGGCGCAGGGAGAGGTGATACTATTTATTGACGAAATCCATACTGTGGTCGGCGCCGGCGCCGCCGAAGGCGCTATTGATGCCAGCAACATGCTCAAGCCGGCTTTGGCTCACGGCGAGCTGCAGTGTATCGGCGCCACCACTCTGGACGAATACCGCAAGTTCATTGAAAAGGACAAGGCGCTGGAGCGCCGTCTCCAGCCGGTCTTTCTCGGTGAGCCTACGGTTGAGGACACTATTGAGATGCTTAAAGGCCTCCGCCCCCGCTACGAGGCGCACCACAAGGTCAAGATTACTGATGAGGCGCTGGAGGCAGCGGCCAAGCTCAGCCAGCGCTATATCTCGGATAGGCAGCTGCCGGATAAGGCCATTGACCTTATTGACGAAGCCGCCTCGAAGCTGCGCATCGATACCGAGAGCGCCCCGCCCGAGGTCAAATCCCTGGAGCAGGAGGTCAAGCAGCTGGCCAACGAGGAAGAAGCCGCCTCGCAGCGGCAGGACTATGAGAGGGTGGCCCAGATTAAGAGTGAGCGCCTGCGTTTAGAGGACGAATATAACCAGGCCAAGAGTAAGTGGCTCAAAGAGGAAAAGATTGACGAGGTGGTCGGTGAAGAAGACATCGCCCATCTCATATCTAAATGGACCGGCATCCCCGTCTCCCAGATGCTGGAGGGCGAGGCCGAAAAACTGCTCCACATGGAGGAGCGTATCCACGAGCGCCTGATAAACCAGGAGGAGGCGGTCACAGCCATCTCCGAGGCCATCCGGCGCAGCCGGGCCGGGCTCAAGGACCCCCGCCGCCCTATCGGCAGCTTTATCTTCCTCGGCCCCACCGGCGTGGGCAAGACCGAGCTGGTGCGCACTCTGGCCCGCTTCCTCTTTGATGACGAGAACGCCATGGTGCGGCTGGATATGTCGGAATACCAGGAAAGGCATACTGTGTCCCGGCTTATCGGCGCCCCGCCGGGCTATGTCGGCTACGACGAAGGCGGCCAGCTTACCGAAGCGGTCAGGCGCCGCCCCTATAGAGTGATTCTCCTGGACGAAATAGAAAAGGCGCACCCCGAGGTTTTTAATAGCCTCTTACAGATACTTGACGACGGCCGCCTGACCGACGGGCACGGGCGGACGGTAGACTTCAAGAACACGGTGGTCATCATGACCAGCAACGTCGGCGCCGAGCTAATCCGCCGCCAGATGAGTCTGGGCTTTGCCGCTGCCAAGGAAACCAAGGCGGAAAAGCTGGACTACGAAGCCATGAAGGAGCGGGTGCTGGGGGAGATGAAAAAGACCTTCCGCCCCGAGTTCATCAACCGCATCGATGAAATCATCGTCTTCCACCAGCTGACTGCGGAGCAGCTCCGCCAGATTGTCGACCTGCTGGTCAAAGACCTTCAGGAGCGCCTGGCTGACCGCAAGCTCAATATTGAGCTCAGCGAAGAGGCCAAGTCCTGGCTGGCCAGGGAAGGCTACGACCCGGTATTCGGCGCCCGGCCCTTAAGGCGGGCTATAGAGCGCTACGTGGAAAACCCGCTCTCGGCCAAAATCCTGAGCGGCGAACTCAAAGAGGGCGATACCATCAGGGTTGATGCGGGCAAGGACGGCTTAACCTTTAACGGCAAGACCAGGAAGACGGCTAAAACGCCTAAAACGGCCAAGAAAGCCGGAGCGGCCAGATAGCATTATCTTAATAAGTTGTGATAAAGTATAGCCCAATAGGGTGAGTGAAAGGGACTCTAAACCATGAGCCAGGAAGTTGAGCGGCGGAGCCTGCCTAAAAAGGGGATTTCCCTCGGTATCCTCACCGTGGTGGTTACCGTGGCTCTCTGTTTGGCGGTAATATTCTATAGAGACGCCCTGATGGACATAGTTCACATCGAAAAGTACGGTCTTCTGGGTGTCTTTATCTTCGCCTTCATCGCCGGCAGCGTGGTCAACTTCGTGGCTACCCCCTTCCCCTACTGGCTGCTGGTATTCACCCTGCCCTCACTGCTGGCCCCCTCTTGGGGAATCTTCGCCCCGATGTGGGTGGGGATAATTTCCGCCATTGGCGCCAGTTTGGGCCAGCTGCTTACCTTCCTGGTGGGCTATAGCAGCAGCCGTCTCTATCACAAATTCACTGTTAAAATTGATAATAGATACTATAACCGGGCCATCGGCTGGGCGCAGCGGCACGGCTCCTGGGCGGTCTTTGCCATGTCGGCGATGTTCAATCCCATCCATTTACCGATGACCATTGCCATCGCCGCCCTCCGTTATCCGCCCCTGAAATTCTTTGTTTTCTCCCTGCTCGGCAATCTGGTCAAGAGCTTATTCATCGCTTTTTGCGGCTATTTCGGCCTGACTTCACTATTCAACTTCTTAGGGGTATAATAAGAAGTTATGGAGTATCTCTGGTTCATAGCCTTGGCCGTGGTAGTGGTCGGGGTGGGCGGCTGGCAGCTGGCGGTCTGGATAGTCGAAAGCCGGGCCAAAAGCCGGCAATACAAGGCCGCCTGTGCCTGCGCCCGGGAGAAAGGCAAGCCACTGCTGGTGGCCGGCGGCCCCTGGGGCGCTACCCGGACCCGCCACCGGTTGAACAAACCGGCTCACGGCAGCGGTGACGTCTGCTTGGATATTAACCCGCGCGCCTTTGACGGCCACCCCAGGGCGATAATGGCCAGTGTTACCCATATTCCCTTTGCCGATAAATGCTTCGGGGCCGTTTTTGCCAGCCACCTGCTGGAGCACCTGCCCACGGTGGATGCCGCCAGCCAGGCCTTGGCCGAGCTTAACCGGGTAGCCGAGGCGGTCTATATCGTCTATCCCTCGCGGCAGTCCTTCGGCGGCTGGATGGTACCCGACCACCACCTCTGGGTCTGGCAGAAGGACAACACCACCTACCTCAGGCAGAGAGGTAAATCAAACGGCAAGAGGGCGGCAGAATATTATGGTTGAATTAGCCGGAACCGACTTTAATAATAAAGATAGTGCGGTAGATATGGCCGATGTCGCCCTGGCCTTGTGGGAAGAAGCCCGCCATATCGGCCGCCAGCTTTTCGGCGATGATGTGGAGAAAGGCGTCGGCTTTGCCGACCGGCTCATGGCAATCTACCAGGACGCCCAGGGCAAGGACTTTCTGCTTATCCATAACCCCGGCGGCTGGGGCAACTCGCCGCTGGAAAACTGCATGCACTGGGAGAGAAGCGTGATCGCCGGAATCAGCGCCACCCTGGAAAAGCTGGGCTACAGCTGGTTCTTAAGCCAGCACTTCCGCGCCAGCGTCGGCTGGCGGGCACACCTGCGGGATATCAGGGATTACCTTCGTTTCTTTACCGTCAAGCGCCGGGTTTTAGCCGCCGAGGTGGAATTTTTAACCAAACACCTGAAAAACCTCAAGGTGATACTCATCGGCATCAGCCAGGGCGCCGGCTTCAGCAATGCGGTGATGCAGCGTTTAAGCGAGCTCAAGCGCGTTTACAGCATAGAGCTGGGCGTCTTTTTCTTCCTCCGGCCGCGGCGGGTAATTACCGAAAGGACGCTGATAATAGACCATAACGGGCTGATGCCCGATGCCGTTTTCGAGGGGGACTTAATCACCATGGTCATGACCCTGCCCATGGCTTTCTTGCGGTGGGTCAAGTGTCGGCTCAAGGGCAAGCCAGTTAACTTCAGCCACTGCATCAAGCTCGCCGGTCATGATTATCACTGGAAATACCCCAAGGTCAGCCAGCAGATTGGGAGCTTCCTCAAGGTCAACTTCGGCGCCAGGCGTTAGCGGTGGGGTTGCACTTCCGGCTGTTTTCGGCTAAATTAGATACTGTCTTTATGGGGCCGTAGTTCACTTGGGAGAACGTTTGACTGGCAGTCAAAAGGTAGGGGGTTCGAATCCCCCCGGCTCCACCACCAGCTCTCCGCTCTATCCCCCGCGGCTGAAGCGCACCGCTACAATATCGCCGTCCTGCGCCTGACGGCAACGAAGGTGGTTAAACAGCAAGCCGATACTAATCTAAGCCTGGCTTTGCCTTTTCCACAAAATGCGCCGAGGCATACCGGCATAGCCTTTGACTGCCGGGCAATTTCTTAAACCTGGCCACTTCATCGTCACCGATAACCGCTATCGTGCCGAATCTATCCTGTATATCCTGGGCAAAAGCACAGTGCCCGCATTCATATTCACGGTCGCAAAGACGGTAAGAGACGGCGCCGAGTTCCAGCCACAGGTGTTTCTTAGCGGCTTTTTTTGCTTCTGCCTCCCCCAGCGCCTGGGAAATCAACTTTTCCAGGTCCTCGACCTTGAAAGGCTTGGCCAGATAGTCCATCAGCCCCAGCTTTTTAGCTCTGTCCTGGGTTTCCTTGGAAGGGTAGGCGGTAATTATTACTCCCTTGGTTTCAGGCTTAAGCTCTTTGGCATGTTCGAACACCTGCAGGCCATCGATATCCGGCAGCTTCAAATCCAGAACGATGACCCCAAACTCTTCCTTCTTAATTTTCTTTAGTGCCTCCTCCCCACTCTCGGCAACTTCAACATCATAGCCGTCCTCAACCAGCCACTCCCGCACGCTGTCCCTCACTACTGCCTCATCCTCCACGATGAGCACCTTTCTTTTCTTCGTTGCCATCGTTTTCCTCCTTCCTTAAAATAAAGGGCACGCTCTGATTTGAAGCATACCCTCTACTATAAATCTATGTCAATAGCCGGAATTTCTTGGCTAAGCCTTGGTCTTCTGCTCCTTCTTCAGCAGCGCTTCCCGCCGCGCCTGTAGCTTGACCAGCTTTTGCTGCGTGGCGTCTTCCATCATCTGGCCGAACTCACAGGTGGCGCACTTGAAGGTCCGGGTGCACAGGCGGTGGGAGACGTCCCCTTTAAGGGCATAGCGGCAGAGTCTCTGGCTCCCCGGCAGTTCCTTGAACCGCTCCAGCGCCTGGTCAAGCTCAGGGGTTGCCCCGCTGGCTATTTTCTCCTGCATCATCTGGTCAAACTCGCAGGTCAGGCAGTCGTAATCCCGGGTGCACAGGCGGTAAGATACCAGCCCCATCTTCATCCACAGGCACTCCTTGGGCTTTACCTCTTCGGCGATAGCCTCCTCCCCGGCCACTGCCTCAACCCTCGGTGTTTCCAGTGCTTCCCTTGTCTTCCGTATCCAGACACGGGCCTCGATATTGCCCGGGGCGATGCCGAGGATAGCCTCAAATTCCCTCAGTGCCTCGCCGTAGCGGCCGGCCTCAAAGTGGGCCTTGCCCTGCTTGAGGTGGACCGGTATTTCTTCCGGAGCGACCGTTGTAACCTTCTCAACCTCCACTTCCTCAACCGCTGGCGGCTCAACTTTAGCTTTTTCAGGGGCGGCCTTGGGCTTTATCTCCACCTGCACTGGGCCCAGGGTATCCCGGATTATTTTCTCCAGCTGATTAAGGTCAAAGGGCTTGGGCAAATAATCAAGAGCCCCCTCCTTGGTTGCCTCCACCGCCGTCTCCACCGATGGGTAAGCGGTAATAATGACCCCCTTAAGCTGTGGGCTCTTCTCCTTAGCCTCTCTTAACACCTCAATCCCGTCCTTCCCCGGCAGCTTCAGGTCAAGGATAACAATGCCAAAGTCCCGCTCGGCAATAGCTTCCAGTGCTTCCTCTCCAGCCTCAGCCGTCTCCACCTTATAACCACCGTCGGTCAGCCAGTCCCTGAGTGCCTCCCTGGTGATGGCCTCGTCCTCTACTATCAATATCGGCTTCATCTTTTTGCCTCCTTTTCTCTTTTCTATCTCCCACCCTATATGAGTGCAATTTTCCTGCCAAAAGAAAAGGCCACCCTTAACATTCAGGATAGCCTCTCTCATATTTCAAGCGTCACATTTAAACGCTTAAAAATTATCGCTTATTGTCTATTTTCTTTACATTTAATCTATAGGCCTTGATCTTATTATAGAGGGTCATCCGGGAAATACCCAGTATTCTAGCCGCCTCGGTATAATTTCCTCTGGCTTTGGCCAGCACATCCTGGATATGCTTTTCCTCCACCTGTTTAAGGTTCTTCGCCGGTGAGGTTGAGCCGGCCGGCATCAGCTCCTGCTGGGACAGGTCGGCAGCCTCAATAACGGAATTTTGGGCCAGGATGACGGCTCTTTCAATAGCGTTTTCCAGCTCCCGGACATTACCCGGCCAATCATGTTTCAGCAGAAAATCGGTGGCCTCAGGGGAAAATCCGGCTATCTCCTTCTGGTTCTCCAGGGCAAACCCCTTTAAGAAATGCTCAGCCAGCAGGGGAATATCCTCCGTCCTTTCTCTCAAGGGGGGCAGTTCAATGTTAACCACGTTCAGCCGGTAGTAAAGGTCTTCCCTGAATTTCCCCTGGGCTATCGCTTCTTTCATATCCACGTTGGTAGCCGAGATAACCCGCACATCAACCTTAACCGGCTCATTGCCGCCCACCCGGTTAAACTCCTTCTCCTCCAGGACTCTGAGCAAGTGGACCTGGATATTGGCGCTCATCTCGCCAATCTCGTCCAGGAACAGCGTGCCACCGTCAGCCGCCTCAAACTTCCCCTTCTTCTGGGCGTAGGCCCCGGTAAAGGAGCCTTTCTCATGGCCGAATAGCTCACTTTCCAGCAGGCTCTCGGGCAGGGCGGCGCAGCTGACGGCGACAAAGGGCCTGTCACGGCGGTAGCTCTGGGAATGGACGGCCCGCGCCACCAGCTCCTTACCGGTGCCGGTATCGCCGGTAATCAATACGGTGGCGTTGCTCTTGGCTACCATCTTGATTACCTCAATCACCTGCTGCATCCTGGAGCTTTTGGCGACGATATTCTCAAACCGGTAGCGCTCCTCCAGTTTCTGGTGCAGGGCGATGTTCTCCTCCCGCAGCCGCCGGTGCTCCATCAGCTTCTCAATCAATATCTCGGCCCGTTCCGGGCAGAAAGGCTTCTCGATGTAGTCATAAGCGCCCTCCCTGATGGCATTAATGGCGGTGGGGATGCTGCCATAGGCGGTAATGATAATCACCTCTATGCCGGGGAGTAGTTCCCTGGCCTTTTTCATCACCTCAATCCCGTCCATTCCCGGCATCACCAGGTCGGTAATAAGGACTGCCGGCTTCTCTTTCCGGATAATCTCCAGGGCCTGGGGGCCGTTCTCGGCGGTAAGCACCTGGTGGCCAACGTCGTCCAGCCAATCACGCAGCGATTCGCGGACGATGGCTTCATCATCAGCGACCAGTACTTTAGTTTTCTTCTTCATGGTGCCGTGGCAGGTAGATAGTAAAGGTGGTACCCTCTCCTTCTTTACTCTGGACTTCTATTCGGCCTTTATGGCGCTGGATAATGCCGTAGGCCACCGCCAGACCGAGGCCCACCCCCTTCCCCTTCTCCTTGGTGGTAAAGAAGGGGGTGAACAGTTTGTGCATATTCTCTTTAGAGATACCCTGACCCGTGTCCTGGACCTCTATTTTAAGCTGATTGTCGTCGGCCGAGGTGCGCAGGGTCAGCCTGCCCCCTTTGGGCATGGCCTGAAGGGCGTTCATAATGAGGTTGAGGCTAACCTGTTGAAGCTGGTCGAAATCAGCCATAATATTAGGCAGGGAAGAGGCAAGCTCTTTGCTCACCTGGATATTCTGTAGTTGAGCCGAATGAGCAGCAAGTTCAAGGGCCCGTCCCAGGACTTCGTTGGCATTCACCTCTCTTAGAGCTGGTGGCGACTGGCGAGCAAAATCCAGAAGGTTGCGGATTAATCTGGAGCTTCGGATAAGTTCAGTCTCCATTTTAGCCAGGGATTCAAGGGCACCCTCTTTGGTGAATGTGCCGCTATTCAGCTTTTTAGCCAGCAACTGGGTATAGACCAGGACTCCGGCCAGGGGATTATTTACCTCGTGGGCAATAGAAGCCGCCATCTGACCCAGAGAAGTCAGCTTCTCCGCCTGGATTAGCTGTTCCTGGTTTTCCCTGAGGCGTTTATCATATTGGCTGAGTTCCTTATAGGCTTTATCCAGTGCGGCACGTGCCCTTCTTTCACCCTCAATCCGGCTGAGCTGCATTGCCACCAGCGTGCCAATAAAAGCGGCAAGGATGACAAAGAGGGCCGCCCGGACGAGCGGGTCGGTGTAAGGGGAGAAAAGCAAGGCACGCGGCAGTACCACGCAGAGAAAAGTGAAGGAGGTTATCAGGCTTCCCCACACCCCGAATACCATAGCCGCGTAGACTATGGGAATGAAGAACAAGGTCCGGTGTAAATCGTGGACGCCGGTGAAAAAGCTGTGGCTAAACGGCGCCAGGCTAACCAGCGGAGTCTGGTCAATATAGTAAACGAGAGTAAGAAAGGCCATCAGCGCCACTATTATCCAGCAATGGGGACTGCGCACGCCTCTTGGCCTCCGCTCATCGGATAGCCATGCCACCAGCCTTCCGGCGCTGTTTTCCTCCCAGCGCTGCCAGGTGCTCTTTGGGGTGTTATCGTTGTTCATGATTCCCTCCCCTGAGTTAAGGCTTGTTTTCGCTTACGCACCGCCGGTATCTTCAATTCCTTCCTCAAATCGGCCACCGAGCGCCGGGAGATAGCCACGCCGAATTTCTCCAGCAGCTTTGCCCTGATTGCCTCATCGGAGAGAAGCCCCTCCTCGGCCTCAAGCAGCTGCTTTAGGAGTTCCTTCTTGAACATCCTCGGCCTGGGGAAAAAGTGTTTCAGGGGAACTTCTTCACCCCAGGGTGTACCAATGCTCTTGCCCCTTGTGGCACGGCTTACCGAGCTTGTGGCCAGCCCAATCTTTTTGGCCAGCTCCTGCTGGCTGAAGGGCAGGAGGGCCTTCAGGTTGCCGGAGTCCAGGTAAAGCGCCTGCTTATCAATGATGTTCTGCAATATCTGAGTGATTGTGTCCTTGCGGCTGTTGACTAGCTCCAGCTTATTAAATAGCTGCCTGGCTTGCTTGCTTTCGGCCTTGGTGAAAGCCCCACTTGCTTTCAACTCCTCGAACCTCTGGTAATTAATGGAGTACCGCCCCCTGGCTAACGAGGCTGAAGAGTAGCCGATAACAAAGCCCCGTTCGTCCTTATCCACCGTGGCAACTTTATAATAGTGAATCGCCTCTGAGCTGAGGGCGGAAGGGTTATAGAACTCGCTCAGGATAGAAAGCTCATCGATAAGGCTGTTGATCTTTTGAACCTCGGAAACGGCCAGCCCACATTCTGCGGCTATTCCTTCCGCCGTCATCCCGGATTCAGGGAAGAGGAAATACCGTTTGAACTTATCCAGTCCCAGCCGCCGTATTTGACCGACGAGTTGCTCCTTGTTCAGCAGAAGGGACTCAACATCGGCGGAGCCTTTACCGGCTACCAGCTCCTCCTTGAGCTCGTAGAAACCGGGGGAAATATCGGTTCCGGGGAATCTCTGGTGGCGGATTAGCCGTTCCTTCTGGTAGAGCCTCTGGAAAAGGGGGTTCCTCTCAATCTCGGCAATGAGTCTCTGGAACTCATCCTCGGGCATCTCCAGCAGGCTGGCCTGCTCCATCCGGAGGACCTGCTTTAGCTCCGTTCGCATCTGCTGGGACTGTGTTTGTTGCATCCGCAGACTAGGCATTGTAAAAATATTTTACTATTGATATTAGCTGTTGTCAATATATTTAACAGCCCCCCTTAAAAATCTCTTTTCCCCACCCCGTTTTATATCTTTTCCCGCCCGCCACCCT
>JAUVYB010000033.1 GCA_030603275.1 Deltaproteobacteria bacterium
ATTCCGGCCCTGGTCATCTCGCCGAGATTGGCTCCTTTGCCGCCGACGGTGGGTACGTCTTCTTTGGTAACCTCGTTGAACCAGACAATGGCCTTCTGGCCTGGGCGCATGCTATTCCTCCTTGCAGTTGTCTTTTAACCAGGGTCAGGTCATTGATTGGAGCTTTTGATTATGTGTTTTGGCCTGGGGTAACAGGGGTTTCTCCTTTGGCAATTGCTGACACCATTATACCATAACGGGGTGATTTGTCTAAAGTCTGGGGGGCAGGTCTTTTTATTCTTACAGGGGATGGGGATTGCCCTGTTTTTAGCGTTGGTTCTGCGTCCCACCCGCCCGTCCTACAGAAGTGATACTTCTATCAATTTCTCTTATGGGGGTGGAGGGGGAAAAGGGGGGAAAATCGCCTGGTTTTTAGAGTGTGTATTGCTTCCCACCCACCCGCCCTCATAAGCTTTTACCCCAAAAAAAACTTTGTTTTTTCGGGGGCCCCGTATGCGCCCCTCTTAAGCACCCCGCTGAAGTGAGGAATTGGGGGCTGGTGAAAAAGGGGGGGGGATTAGTCTAATAGGGGGTTTAAGGGGGACGAAGTCCCCCTTTTCTGTACTCAATTCCCCCTCTCCAAGAGTGGAGAGGGGGATAAAGGGGGTGAGGTTGATAAATGAGAAATAGGGGTGGGTGGTGTTACCCATTATTTATTGACAGTGGGGGTGTAGTGGGGTAAAATTTAGGTTGCTGGTGTGAAGTAGAGGAGGTATACCCATGATAGAGATGACGATTGATAGTATCCGGGTTAGCCTGATGAACTATCAGCGGGTGGTCATTTTGAAGGAAAAAGATGCCGACCGTTATCTGCCTATCTGGATTGGCCCTTCCGAAGCCGACGCCATAGCCGTGAAGCTCCAGGATGTTACCGTGCCCCGGCCACTAACGCATGACCTGCTGCGCTCGGTCATCGATTCCCTGGGGGCCAGCATTAACTCTATCATCGTAAGCGAGCTCAAGAACGACACCTTTTATGCCAAGATTGTTCTTAATGTGGACGGGGGGCAGATGGAGGTCGATTCCCGCCCCAGCGATGCCCTGGCACTGGCGGTGAGGGCGGGGGCGCCCATCTATGCCGAGGAAACAGTCCTGGACAAGGCCGGCATCTTGCTGGATAAGGAGACGGGTAAACCTATAGGCACATCGGGAGAGGGTGTGGGTGGCGCCGCTAAGATGGTCAGCGAGGAAGAGCTGGGCCGGATGTCTGCCTTCCGCGATTTCATCGACACACTTGACCTGGACGATTTTGACAAGCGTAAGTCTTAAAAGCATTTTAGCTTGATAATAGTAAGCCCCGGAGCCGCAAGGTCCGGGGCTTTTTGGTGGGTGTAAAAGGTTGACCAGCAGGGGCAGATTTGGTATGCTGGTCACGGTATGGGCAGGTGGGAAGCGGCTTTACGGTTCATAGGGGTGGGGTGGTTCATTGCTATATCAATATTGCTGGGTGTGCTAGGTGGCCTCTGGCTTGATGCTAAACTCGGTACCGCGCCTATTATGTTAATAGTGGGCTTAATTTTAGGTTTGGTCGTTGCTTTTTATGGTGTTTATCGAATGCTGTTACCCCTTATGCGTAACAAGCGGGACAAGGAGAACAGCTAGTGTCTGAGAAGAAGGGCTGCCTGGGTTGCTCTTTCCCCCTGGTAATCGGTCTGGCGGTTGTTTTGCTGGTCGTGCTGGGCATTGGTATTGCCGTCGGCCCGGTGGGCAAGAGTATTTTTGGCGATCTGGGCCTGCCCGGCTGGCTCAGTGTTCCCCAACCCGAGCTTAAGCTTCCGGCGGACACGGTTTTTCACCTGTTTGGCTTTCCCATTGCTAACAGCGTTATCGCCGCCTGGATTACCATTATCTTCCTGGTGGGGGTTTCCTACCTGATTACCCGCCGCATGAAGCTGGTTCCGGGGAGGTTGCAGACTGTTTTTGAGTTCCTGGTGGGCTGGCTCTACGACCTCTGCGTCAGCGTTGCCGGCGAGGAGAACGGGCGCCGTTTCTTCCCGGTGGTGGCCACTATCTTTTTATTCGTCGCCTTTAACGCCTGGCTGGCCCTGCTGATTCCGGGCTTCGGTTCGATAACTATACATACCGCCGAGGGTGAGGCGCACCTGCTGAGGGCGGCCAATACCGATATCAATATGCCGCTGGCGCTGGCGTTTACCTCGTTCGGCTTTTTCTGGTACTTCGGCTTTAAGACGCTCGGTATCCGTTTTATGGAAAACTTCCTTAATTTCAAGGTGCTCAAGGACGGGTTTCGCCAGCTTTTCAGGGGTAAGCTTGTGGACGGCCTGCTTGGGATTTTCACCGGTGCGATGACTATCGTTACCGGACTGCTGGAGCTTTTAAGCGTGTTTATCCGCATTATCAGCCTTACCTTCCGGCTTTTCGGCAATATGACCGCCGGTGAAATCCTGATTTTTGTAATGCTTTTTCTGGTTACCTACCTGTCCGTCCTTGTCCTGCCGCTCTACGGGCTTGAGCTGCTTATCGGCTTTATACAGGCCATTATATTCGGCGGTTTGACCCTTATCTTCCTGACCGTGGCGGTGCAGTCTCACGGGGAAGAGGCGCACTGAAACAGGGCTTAATATACTAAACTAATAACTAAACTAATAATTAAACTAATAAAGGAGGTTAGTATGGATCCTGAAGTAATGAAGATGCTGGCGATAGGGATAGGAGTTGGCCTGGGCATGCTGGGGCCGGCCCTGGCCCTGGGGCTTATCGGCTTTTCCGCCCTGCAGGGCATCGCCCGTAACCCCGAGGCGAGGGGACCGATTATGACCAACATGATTCTGGTGGCCGGCCTGGCCGAGGCTATCGGTATCTATGTCCTGATTGTGGCCATTCTTTTGCTATTTTTATAGTGTAGTGATTAATTATAGTGTAGTGATTAATAATTTTAGGAGGCAACTATGGGACAGGACGGTTTACCTCTATCTATAGGTATTATCATCGGTGCCGCCGTGCTGGGGACGTTAATCCTGGCCGGTATGGTGGTGGCGGCGGTCCTCGCCATATAGACGGAAAAGGGGTTAAAGATGGAAGGTCTTGGAAGTCTGGGTATAAACGTGTCAACATTGCTGGCGCAGGTTGTCAATGTGGCCATCCTTTTCGGGCTGCTCTACCTGGTGGCTTATAGGCCGATTATGCGCATGCTGGATGAGCGCTCGCGTAAAATTAAGGAGAGCATGGACAATACCGAGCATATCAAGCAGCAGGCGGAGCGCGCCGAGGGAGAGGCGGCCAAGCGGATTGAGGAGGCGGCTAAAGAGGGGCAGGAGGCAATCGCCCGGGCGATGCGTACCGGCGATGAGGTCAGGCAGGAGGCGCAGCAGAAGGCCAAAAGTGAGGGCGAAGCCCTTATTACCCGGGCCCGTTCCGAGATTCAGCGGGAGCGGGACGAGGCTATCGACCAGCTGCGCGGGGAGTTTGCTGACATAACCATAGAGGCGGCGGGCAAGGTCATCGACCGCACCCTGGACAAGAAAGCCCACCGCGATATTATCGACAAGGTGCTTAAAGAAAGCACAACCCTGAAGAAGGGCTAAATAGTTTTTAGGGAGATAGTGTGGCCAGAAGGTTTTATGCCCGACGCTACGCCCAGGCGGTGTTTGACATCGCCCGGGAGAAAAAAGAGCTGGACCGGTGGCAGTCCGACCTGGATAGGGTTGCGGATTTGAGCAGCGACGCCACCGTTATGGCGCTATTTGAAAATCCTAAAGTACGCTTTGAGGATAAGGCCAAATTATTATCCGGGCAGCTGGGGGACATCAACCCTTTAGCCCTGAATTTGGTCTATCTGCTGGTGGCTAAAGGCAGGCTGGCCATGATAGGCGACATCGCCGGCGAGTACCGGCGCCTGCTGGACGGCTATCACGGCATAGAGCGGGCCGAGGTTACCACCGCTATTGCCCTCGATGATAAGGACGTAGCGAAGCTGGAGGAGCAGCTGGGGGCAATAGTGGGCAAAAAGGTTATAGTGCAGGCTAAAATCGACTCAAGCCTGATTGGGGGGATTGTGGCCCGGGTGGGGGGCAAGCTGCTCGACGGCAGCACCCTCAGCAAGCTGGCGGTAATGAGAAAGGCGCTGGTTGCGGGGGAGGTAAGATGAAAAGGCAGTTAAGGAGGTGGCTTAATTGACATCCAGAGGTCAGGACATCGTTTCCGTTATAAAACAGCAGATTGAGCAGTTCGGCGCCGAGTTGACCATGGTTGATGTGGGCACCGTGATTGAGATTGGCGACGGCATCGCCCGTATTTACGGGCTGGCGGCGGCCAAGTACAACGAGCTGCTTGAGTTCCCCAACGAGGTTATGGGCATCGCCCTTAACCTGGAGGAAGACAGCGTGGCCGCCGTCGTCCTGGGCGACTATACCGGCATCAAAGAGGGGGACGAGGTAAAGTGCACCGGGCGCATCGCCGAGATACCGGTGGGTGATGCCCTTATCGGCCGGGTGGTCGATGCGCTGGGACGCCCGCTGGACGGCAAGGGCGCGGTCAAGACCAGTAAAGCCCGCCCGCTGGAGAGGGTGGCGCCCAATGTGACCAAGCGCCAGTCGGTGGACACCCCGGTGCAGACCGGCATCAAGGCCGTGGACAGTATGTTCCCCATCGGGCGCGGCCAGAGGGAGCTTATCATCGGCGACCGCTCCACCGGCAAGACGGCCATCGCCCTTGACGCCATCGTCAACCAGAAGGGCGGCGATTTAATCTGTATCTATGTCGCCATCGGGCAGAAGACCTCCCGGGTGGCGCGGGTAATAAACACGCTGGAAAATCACGGGGCCATGGAGCATACCATCGTGGTGGCGGCCAACGCCGCCGACTCGGTTGCCATGCAGTACCTGGCCCCCTACGCCGGCTGCGCTATCGGTGAGGAGTTTATGGAGGAGGGCAAGGACGTGCTGATTATCTACGACGACCTCTCCAAGCACGCCTGGTCCTACCGCCAGCTTTCATTGCTTTTGCGCCGTCCCCCGGGGCGGGAGGCCTACCCCGGTGACGTTTTCTACCTGCACAGCCGCTTACTGGAGAGGGCGGCCAAGTGCTCGGCGGAGTACGGGGGCGGTTCCATTACAGCGTTACCCATTATCGAGACCCAGGCCGGGGATGTTTCTGCCTATATCCCGACCAACGTTATTTCAATCACCGATGGCCAGCTCTATTTAGAGACCGACCTGTTTAACGCCGGCATCCGGCCGGCGCTGAATGTGGGCCTGTCGGTATCACGCGTGGGCAGCGCCGCCCAGACCAAGGCCATGAAACAGGTGGCCAGCCGTCTGAAGCTGGATATGGGGCAGTACCGCGAGGTGGCCGCTTTCGCCCAGTTCGGCACCGCCGAGCTGGATAAAGCCACCAGATCCCAGCTGGAGCGGGGGCAGAGAATCACCGAGGTCCTGAAGCAGCCCCAGTACGTCCCGGTGCCCCTGGAAAAGCAGGTCATGATTCTCTACGCCGCCATCAACGGCTACCTGGATGACGTGCCGCTGGATAAAATCACCGTTTTTGAGACTAACTTCTACCGCTTTATGGAGGCCAATCACCCCAAGATAGGCGAGCAGATTGCTAAAGACAAGGAGCTTGGCCCCGATATCGAGGGGAAATTAAAGACAGCCATAGCCGAGTTCAAGAAGGACATGGCGTTATAGGGGGAAATCCCCCTTATTCCCCCTTTATGAAAGGGGGAAACCGGAGAATTGAATAAAGTGGGGTGGGGGGAAAAGGTGGGGTATCGTCCCGCTTTTAGAGGGTGTTTATCTACCCACCCTCCCGCCTTATAGAGGTTAGACCTCTTAAACTCCCTTGAACAGGGTGGAGAGAAAAAATAGGAGGGTGAAAGAGGGGACACCACCCCAAAGGGGGGTGGGGATAAAAAGGGCTTTAACCCGCTTCCTTAAGGGCGGTGGGTGGGAATAGATATATAATGGGGTGGGGTGGAGAGAGATAATTTGAAAATAGTGGGGTGGGGGGAAAAGGAGGGGATTAATCTAATAGGGAGTTTGAGAGGGGCGAAGCCCCTTTTAAAGAAAGAATCTTCCCCTTCCCCTTGTTAAGGGGAAGGGGATACAGGGGATGGGGTTACAATAAAAAAATAAGGGGAACAGGGTTCTAAAAATTGGCTAATATACGCTTAATAAAACGCCGAATAAAAGGCATCCAGTCCACCGCCAAAATCACCCGCGCCATGGAGATGATAGCTACCTCCAAGATGAGGAAGGCGCAGGAGCGGGGGCTGGCCGGACGCCCCTACGCCGAGAAGATACAGCAGGTGATGGCCGACCTGGCGGCCCTGCGCCGGGAGGGGGAGGAAATGCATCCCCTGCTGCAGAGCCGGCCGGTAAAAAAGATTGGCGTACTGCAAATTACCCCCGACCGCGGCCTGTGCGGCGGGCTTAATACCAGTTTAAACCGCAAGACCACCGGCTTTATACTGGAGCAGGAGGCGCCGGTGAGCCTGGTAACGGTGGGGCGCAAGGGGCGGGACTTTATGCGGCGCTACGGGCGGGAAATCCGCGCCGAGTTCATCAAACTCGGCGACCGCCCTGATTGGCTGGATACCCTGCCTGTATCCCGCATCATCATCGATGACTACACCAGCGGGGAGATAGACCGTGTCTATATAGTTTATCCCCAGTTTATCTCCACCATGGTACAGAAACCGGTTGTCCACCAGCTGCTGCCCATAGAGCCGGCGGAGATACCGGCCGCGCAGAATGTCGATTATATATACGAGCCCGGCCCGGCCGAGGTGCTGGGCCAGCTTCTGCCGAGATTTATAGAGATGCAGGTATATCACGCCATACTGGAATCAATAGCCAGCGAGCAGTCGGCCCGGATGGTGGCCATGCGCAACGCCACCGAAAGCGCCGGCGAGCTTATCGAAGAGCTGACCCTGATGTATAATAAAGCCCGGCAGGAGATGATAACTAAAGAGCTGCTGGATATTACCGGCGGGGCGGCGGCTCTGGCTTAAATAAAGGAGGTTTTGAAATGCCTATCAGTAGTAAAGATTTTGACAAGAGCGACAGTAAGTCCAACCTTATGCTCATGGATTTCCTCCGCGCCCATCCCCTCGACGCTTACAGCACCGACGAGCTGGTCAAGATGATGGCGTCGAAGAGGAGGAAATTAACCAGAGAAGAGCTGGCCAAGATGCTGATGTTGATGGAGTACGGCCGAAAGGTGACATCGAAGAAAGTAGGCGGGGTAACCTATTACCGTTACCGCCAGTTTTCCGGTTACAGTCCCCCGGCAGGACCGATATAGGGAGGTAATTATGGCCAAGGGAAAAATAGCCCAGGTAATCGGCACGGTAGTTGATATAGCGTTTCCCCCTGACGCCCTTCCCGCCCTGTTTAACGCAATCGAGATTGCCGCTGACGGCGGTAAGATTGTGCTGGAGGCGCAGGAGCATGTGGGCAATAACTGGGTGAGATGCCTGGCACTATCGCCCACCGACGGGCTGCAGCGGGGTATGGAGGCTGTAGATACCGGCAAGGCGCTGGCGGTGCCGGTGGGTAAGGCTACCCTGGGGCGCCTGTTTAACATCCTGGGGGAGCCGCTGGACGAGCTGGGTGAGGTGAAGACCAAGGAGCGCTGGCCGGTGCACCGCCTGCCCCCCTCGTTGGAGGAGCAGGAGACCACCACCGAGGTGCTGGAGACGGGATTGAAGGTCATCGACCTGATTGCCCCCTTTATCAAGGGTGGTAAAGTTGGCGCCTACGGCGGCGCCGGCGTGGGCAAGACGGTTATTATCCAGGAGCTTATCCGCAATATCGCCACCGAGCACGGGGGCTTTTCCGTCTTCACCGGAATCGGGGAGAGGTCACGCGAGGGCAACGACCTCTGGAATGAGATGAAAGCCTCCGGCGTCATCGACAAGACGGTGATGGTCTTCGGCCAGATGAACGAGCCGCCCGGGGTGCGGCTGCGGGTGGGGCTTACCGGGCTGACCATGGCTGAGTATTTCCGCGACGAAGAGGGGCAGGACGTGCTGCTCTTTATCGATAATATCTACCGCTATACCCTGGCCGGTATGGAGGTATCGGCGCTTCTGGGGCGGATGCCCTCGGCGGTGGGCTACCAGCCGACGCTGGCGACTGAAGTAGGCGAGCTGGAGGAGAGGATTACCTCTACCAGGAAGGGTTCGATTACATCCTTCCAGGCTATCTATGTCCCCGCCGACGACTATACCGACCCCGGCGTGGCCACCACCTTCGGCCACCTGGACGCTGTTATCGCCCTGGAGAGGTCTATCGCCGAGCAGGGCTTATACCCGGCGGTCGACCCGCTGACCTCGAACTCCCGCATCCTCGACCCGGCCGTCGTCGGCGAGGAGCACTACGGCGTGGCGCGGGCGGTGCAGAGTGTGCTGCAGCGCTACAAGGACCTGCAGGATATCATCGCCATCCTGGGCATAGAGGAGCTGAGCGATGAGGATAAGCTGACCGTGGGCAGGGCGCGGCGGATACAGAGATTTTTATCCCAGCCGATGTTCGTCACCGAGGTCTTTACCGGCCGTAAGGGCAAGTACGTGCCGGTGGCGGAGACGGTGCGCGGCTTTAAGGAGATTCTGGAAGGCAAGCACGATGAGCTGCCGGAGCAGGCCTTCTATATGGTAGGCGCAATCGAGGAGGCGGTGGAGGTGGCCAAGAGCTTGCAGGCAGAGGTTTAGCTTAAATGGCAACTACCAGGCTGGAGATTGTTACCGCAGAACGGGTGGTCTTTTCCGAGGACGTGGATGCGGTTATTGCTCCCGGTATCGAGGGTCAGCTGGGAGTCCTGCCCCACCACGCCCCCCTGATGACCACGCTGATGCCCGGCGAGCTGCTGGTGCGGAAGGGTGGGGAGGAGTTCTCCCTGGCCATTACCGGCGGCTTTGTTGAGGTGCGTCCCGACCGGATTATCATCCTGGCTGACGCTGCCGAGAGGGTTGAGGAGATTGACGTGGCCAGGGCCGAGGAGGCCAAGCGCCGTGCCGAAGAGCGGCTTAAGGCTCCGGCTGCCGAGGCGGATATGTTCAGGGCGGAGGCGGCCCTGCGCCGTTCCCTGGTACGTCTGCAGGTGGCGTCTCGGCGAAAAAGGCGGAGCAAGTCCCCACCTCAAGCGGGTTAAAGTAAATGGGGGAATGGGTGCACACTGGTAGGGGAAAATCAGTCTGGTTTGCCTTGATTTCCACGGGCCGGTATTTGACCGGCAGTGATTGATTACCGTTGTGCGAGCTAAAAGGTTAGAGAATCTCCAGGGTAGCCCTGGTGCCGGCTTTGGCCGCTTTTACCCTTATCAGAGTGCGCATGGCCTGAGCGACGCGACCCTGCCGGCCAATAATTCTCCCCTTATCCTCATCGGCGACCTGAAGTTTGAGTACGATGCCCTGATCGTCGGTGTCCTCGGTGACGACTACATCATCGGGCGCGTTTACGATTGATTTGGCGATGAATTCGACCAGCTCCTTCATACCTTTTACTTCTATCGGGCCTTCTTGTGTCACCGGGGCTTTTTGTTCTTCCGGGGTTCCCTGTTCTTCCAGGCTTTCCTGTGTCTCCGGGGCTTCCTGTTCTTCCAGGTTTTCTTGTTCTTCTGGGTTTTCTTGTTCGTTCATGATTGCTCCTTGCTTGTTTCGGTGGTTGGTTCGGCTGGTTCCTCGCTGGTTGCGGGTTCTTCAGTGGTTCCTGTTTCTGCTCCCTCCTTGCTTGCTTTAGGTTCTTCGGTGACGCCGGCTTCCGGTTCTTCGGTTACGGCGGCTTCCGGTTCCTTTTCGCTTGCTACGGATTTTTCGGCGGCTTCAGCCTTGGGTTCTTCGGCAGCTTCGGCCTTGGGTTCTTCCGGTGCGGCGGCTTTCGGTGCCCCGGCGCTGGCCTTGGCTTCTTCAGCGGCGGCGGCCTTGGCTCGCTTCTTCTTGCTTACCTTGCCTTTGGGCGCGCCCGCCTGCATTTTCTCTTTCCTTGATGCGGGCTCTTCGATAATGCCGGCCTTGGCCAGAAGGCGGGCGGCGGTATCGGTCGGTTGGGCACCATGCTTGAGCCAGCTCAATGCCTTTTCCTGGTCAATGACTATCGTTTCCGGGTCGGTGAGGGGGTCGTAATGACCGATGTTGGCGATGAAGGCTCCGTCACGGGGGGCGCGAGAATCGGCTACAACGATTCGGTAACTGGGGTTCTTTTTGGCCCCGATGCGGCGTAATCTGATTTTTACCAATTTATTCCTTTTTCTCCACAGGGTATTATGCGGTATTATAGCCTTGTTTGTCAATGGCGGGGCTTTTGGGGGGTGTTTAAGAGGGGACGAAGTCCCCTCTTCTAAAAAAAATAATTCCCCCTCTCCAAGAGTGGAGAGGG
>JAUVYB010000046.1 GCA_030603275.1 Deltaproteobacteria bacterium
ATAAGGGGCGGCAACTAATCAGGGGTGTTTAAGAGGGGGCGAAGCCCCCTCTTCTAAAGAAATAATTCCCCCTCTCCAAGAGTGGAGAGGGGGATACAGGGGGTGAGGTTGATAAAAATAAAAACCAATTGATTGCCCCATATCCTCTCCTGTGCTAGAATTTTTAGGAGGGCTAGGCCGTACCGGCTAGCCCTAGAGGCATTTGGGGAGAATTAAGTTGAATCTGACCAGACTGCTCCACCTCATCGAAGGGATGGGGGAATACCAAAAGCTGGTAGAAGAGCTAAACGGCGATACCGGTGCGGTGGTGCTGGAAGCGGCCAAGCCCTACTTTATCGCCGCTTTATATAGCTCTTTGCGCCGCCCCATGCTGGTGGTCACCGCCCAGCAGGAGAAGTGCCAGAGGCTCCACGAGCAGATAGCGACCTGGAGCCCCTCTAGCGGGGTAAAGCTCTTCCCCGAGCCTGATGCCCTGCCCTACGAGCGCATCGCTTCAGACGCCTCCACCGAGCTGGAGCGGGTGCAGGTGCTATCGGCGCTGGCGGGGGTTAACGGGAATGAAAGCCCTCCGCTGGTGGTTGTTTCCGCCCCGTCACTGATGGCCCGGCTAACGCCGCACAAACAGTTTATCGCCAGCTGCCATACTATAGGGGTGGGGATGGAGGTTGAGCCTTTAGAGCTGATTAAGCAGTGGCAGGACATAGGCTACCGGCTGGAGAACACGGTGGAGGTGCCGGGGACAGTAAGCCATAGAGGCGGCATCGTGGATATTTATCCCCCCACCAGCGAGATGCCTGCCAGATTAGAGTTCCTGGGCAACACCATTGACAGCCTGCGGCTCTTCGACCCGGCCAGCCAGCGCTCGCTAAATTCTATAGAGTCAACAGCCGTCTGCCCGGCGGCGGAGCTATCCATGCCCAGCACCGACAGCCTGCTGGACTTTCTGCCCCCGGACTGTCTTATCGTGCTGGATGAGCCGGCCAATATTGAGCAGGCCGTTTCCGACCTGGAGGCGCAGGCCGGTCAACTACGCGCCGAAAAGCTGGAGCGCAAAGAATTGCCCATCGATTTCCCCCGGCCCTACTTCAACCGGGGGGAATTAGAGCCGAAAATAAGAGAGAAGCCCCACCTGAGGCTGACCGCCTGGGGCGTTGATAAAGACGAGCCTGCCCACAAGTTAAGCTTTACCACCGCCCCCGGCTACGCCGGACAGCTGCCGGCGCTGGTTAGAAAAACAAAGCAGCTATTAAAACAGAAACAGCGGCTGATTATAGTAAGCCACCAGGCCAGCCGCCTCGCCGAGCTTCTGGAGCAGGAGGACATTCTGGCCTCGCCGGTGAGTGAGATAAAGGAGATACCCCCGCAAGGCTCGCTGACGCTGGTGCAGGGGCTGCTGGGGGAGGGGTGGGTGATGGGTAACGAAACCCACCTGCTCACCGACGCCGAGGTATTCGGCTTTATCAAGCAGAGACGGCTGGTAAAAAGAAGGCCGGTGCCCCACCACCAGTTCCTCATCGAGCTTACCCCCGGCGACTACGTGGTGCATGTGGAGCACGGCATCGGCAAGTTCGCCGGCGTGGTCAGGATGGGCACCGACAACGGCGAAAAGGAATACCTGCTGCTGAAATACGCCGCCAACGATAAGCTCTACGTCCCCACCGACCAGATAGACCGGGTCAACCGCTACATCGGTGGCGGCGACCATGCCCCCACCCTCTCCCGGCTGGGCACCCAGGAATGGACACGAACCAAGCAGAAGGTGAGGGAATCGGTGGAGGAGGTCGCTAAAGAGCTGCTGATCCTGTACGCCGCCAGAGAGGTCGTGGCCGGCTTCAGCTTCTCGCGGGATACCGTCTGGCAGCAGGAACTGGAGGCCTCCTTCCCCTACGTGGAGACGCCCGACCAGATAGAGGTGCAGGGGGAGGTCAAAGCCGACATGGAGAAAAATAAACCGATGGACCGGCTGGTCTGCGGGGACGTGGGCTACGGCAAGACCGAGGTCGCGGTGAGGGCCGCCTTCAAGGCGGTGATGGACGGCAAGCAGGTGGCGGTTTTAGTTCCGACCACCGTCCTCGCACAGCAGCACTTCGTCACCTTTAAAGAAAGGATGGAGGCCTTCCCGGTGAGGATCGAGGTATTGAGCCGCTTTAAGACACCCGGAGAGCAGAAGACCGTCATCGAGGGACTGGCCAGCGGCAGCGTCGATATCTGCATCGGCACCCACCGCCTGCTCCAGAAGGACATAAACTTCAAGAATCTGGGGCTTTTAATCATAGACGAGGAGCAGCGCTTCGGCGTCCGCCACAAGGAGCACCTCAAAAAGATGCGGCAGGAGGTGGACGTCCTGACCTTGAGCGCCACCCCCATCCCCCGCACCCTGCACATGTCGCTGGTGGGGGTACGGGACATGAGCACCATGGAGACCCCGCCCGACCAGCGTCTGCCCATCAAGACCTATGTCGCCCGCTACGACGAGCGGCTCGTCCGGGAGGCCGTCCTCAGAGAGCTTGAGCGCAACGGGCAGGCCTTCTTCGTCCATAACCGGGTGGAGAGCATAGCCTACATCGCCGAGAAGCTACAGTCGCTGATACCCGAAGCCATGATTTCCATCGCCCACGGGCAGATGCCGGAGGGAGAGCTGGAAAGGGTGATGAGCGACTTCAGCCGGGGCAGGAGTGACATCCTGGTCTGCACCACCATCATCGAATCCGGGCTGGATATACCCAACGTCAATACACTGATTGTCAACCGGGCGGACAGGTTCGGGCTGACCCAGCTGTATCAGCTACGGGGTAGAGTGGGGCGGGGCGCCAACCTCGCCTACGCCTACTTCCTCTTTGAGAAGGGGAGGATGCTCACCCCAACCGCCGAGAAAAGACTCAAGACCATCTTTGAGGCCACCGAGTTGGGGGCGGGATTCAGCATCGCCCTTAAAGACCTGGAGATAAGGGGGGCGGGAACGCTGCTCGGGGCCAGGCAGAGCGGTCATATCAGCGCCGTAGGCTTCAGCCTCTACTGCAGATTGTTAGCCGACGCGGTGGAATCTCGCAAAGCCCGGCAGGCCGGAGTCCCCGAAAAGACGAGACCCTCTCCCCTGCCAATGCCCTCCATAGATTTGCCGCTGAGAGCCTATATCCCCGATGAATATATCGCCGACGTTGAGACGCGCCTGAGCCTCTACCAGAGCCTCTCCCGGCTGGATAAACCGGAGCAGATAGAGGCGCTGGCCGGTGAGTTCGGGGACAGGTTCGGCGCTATACCCAAGGAGGTCAAAAACCTCCTCTACGCGGTCAGGATAAAGCTCCTGGCGGGAAAAGCCGGAATCGAGTCCATCACCACCGAGGACGGGCTCATCGTCCTGCGCCTACTGGAGGGAATGCGCTTCACGCCCCAGCAGCGGGAAATTGCCCTCCCCGACGGGGTGAGGATGGGGGTGAGGCAGATCAGTCTGAGCTATAAGAAGGATAAGGGGTGGAAGGGAAAGCTGGAGGGGGTGTTGGGGAAGATTGGGTGATAGACCAACACTTAATAAAATTTGAACGTACACTACTTTTTTTCACTGGAAACAATCCGAAGCTGGTTAGCTACGGGGATTTGTTGTTGACTTTATGTAAAGGGGAGATAAGGACGGCAAGGAGTGCTGGAGGGGGTGTTAAATAAAGTGGTGGTATAATACAGCAATAGTCCTACTGAGGGGAGGAGGTTACTCGTGGACGAAGAAAATGGAATTGCGCGAAAAATAGAAGGAAAACTTGTGCGGAAACGACAAGTGGAACGGGGCAAGCGGTATTCACAAAAGCTGTCCAATTTCCTGTCCAGCGGAGTTAAAGTAGTCCCGGGGCCCACTTATGAGGAAATGGTACGACAGGTATTCCAAATAGTTAAACATGCTGAAGGTCTTTGGAACGATGCAGCACTGCTGTTCAAGGAAGGAAGGTATGCAACTACTTGCTTTTTGTCGGTTGTTTGTATTGAGGAATGCACGAAGGTCGATTTTGCCAGGTTTCAGGCTTATTGCTGCTTTGTGAACAGTCGAAAACCTTATATACATAACACACCGCCTCAGCCAAAATCACGAAGATGCCTGCTTACCTCTCACACCATGAAACAGTTTTTGGCAGCCTGCTCGGGGGCTCTGGTAAATTCTAGGATGGATAGAATTCTTGGAATAGATAGGGTCGCCTCCTTTATTTCAGACTGTGAGAAGGGAAATTTGGAGAAATTTCGTCAAAGTTGCCTATACACAGACATCAATCAAGGTGAGCAGAGAATGCTCCTACCTGTAGAGCAAATCAGCAGAGAACAAGCACTGTTCTATGTTTGTTTGGCTGGAGAAATACTTGCTGAAGTAGGAGGCATAGAGCCCTCCACTCATGAGAGATTGCTAGATAAAGTGGACAAATTCGAGAAGGAAAATGGAATAAAAAATTAGCAAGAGCAAGATCAAGGGGAGTTTAAGAGGGGCGAAGCCCCTTTTTTTATGGGAAATCCCCCTTAATCCCCCTTTACTAAAGGGGGAAGTTGTTCTGATTTTTAGAGTGGGTTTTACTCCCCACCCTCCCACCCTACAGAAGTAATACTTCTATCAATTTCTTTTTTTGGGGGGGGAAAGGGGTGGCTAATCTAAGGGGGTGTTTAAGAGGGGGCTTTGCCCCCTCTTTTCCTTAAAGGGCGGTGGGTGGGAATAGATATAAAAGGGGCGGGGTTG
>JAUVYB010000004.1 GCA_030603275.1 Deltaproteobacteria bacterium
CAGAAGTAATACTTCTATCAATTTCTTTTTTTGGGGGGGGAAAGGGGTGGCTATTCTAATGGGGTGTTTAAGAGGGGGCTTTGCCCCCTCTTTTCCTTAAAGGGCGGTGGGTGGGAATAGATCTAAAAGGGGCGGGGTTGAAAAACAGCCTCAAAATCGTTACCCTATATAGAGAAAAGAATTACACCAAGGAGAAAACGGAATAATGAAACTTAAAAGCCTAACCCGGATAGCCAGCATAATCTTAATCTCAGCGATATTCCCGCTGGCAGCCTGCCCCGGCGGGGAAACCCCCGGCGAAACACCCAAGCCCAAAAGCTACTCGTCACCGCCGGCGATGACAATCGACCCCGATAAAAGCTACACCGCCACCATCGAGACCGAAAAAGGCAACCTGGTGCTGGAGCTGTTTGCCAGCGACGTGCCGGTAACCGTCAACAACTTCGTCTTCCTGGCCCGCGAGGGCTACTATGACGGCACCACCTTCCACCGCGTTATCGCCGACTTTATGGCCCAGGGAGGCGACCCCACCGGAACCGGAGCCGGCGGCCCCGGCTACTCCTTTAAAGATGAGTTCACCAGCCACACCCATGTCGCCGGCGCCCTCTCCATGGCCAACTCCGGCGCCAACACCAACGGCAGCCAGTTCTTCATCACCTATACCCCGCAGCACCACCTGGACGGGCTCCACTCGGTATTCGGCCAGCTGATAGAGGGGATGGACGTGCTGCTGCAAATAAAGAACGGCGACGTAATAAAGCGGATAGTTATAGAGGAAAGCTAGGCGGCGGGCGGGAATAGATATAAAACGGGGTGGGGTCACCCCATAAAGGCTAAAGATTTACACTACCGGGGGCAGGTCTTTAACTTATTTAGTTATCAGTCCTTAACGCCGTGGTCCTTCAAATAATCAATGGCATCCTGGACGGTTACTATCTTTTCGGCATCCTCGTCCGGTATCTCTACCTTCTGGTCGGGTTTGCCGAACTCCTCTTCCAGGGACATTATCAGCTCAACCAGATCCAGAGAATCGGCGCCCAAATCGTCAACGAAACTGGCAGTGGGCACGACCTCCTTTTCCTCGACACCTAGTTGATCAACAACTATCTTCCTTATCCTGTCAAAGACTGTGGGCATCTTTTACCTCCCTACTTTCTAACGGCAAGAGCGCTAACCGAGCCCAAAACCCCGTTAACAAACCTTGACGAACTATCGCTGCCAAACTTCTTGGCTAATTCGACCGCCTCATTGATGGCGACCTTCACTGGGACATTATTATCAAGTAAAACCTCAAATATTGCAAGTCTTAAGATATTGCGGTCGACGACGGGTATCTGCTCCAGCGGCCAGGCCGGGGCGAACTTCCTGATATGCTTATCTATCTGCTCCCGGTTCCGGATAACGCCGTCGACCAGCCCCCGGGTAAAGACGGCGTCCTCACCGGACAGCCCGGCTTCATCCAGAATATAGGCTAAGGCCACTTCCACATCGTGGCCAGACGAATCGAACTCGTATAATACCTGAAGGGCTATCGCCCTGGCTCTGCGCCGTACTCCCATCGCTTACCCGCCAAATTTAACCTGTTATTATAGCATTTTGTCCCGGTCATGCAATACTAACGCCTTACATGCCCCCGTCCACACCCAGAACCTGACCGGTGATATAGCCCGCCTCATCGGAGGCGAGAAAGGCAACCGCCCCGGCCACATCCCGGGGGGTTCCGAAGCGGTCCAGGGGGATATGCCTTTTGATTTCCTGCCGCCAGTCCTCTTTCATCTGCCCGGTCATATCAGTCTCAATAAAGCCGGGGGCGATGGCGTTGACGGTGACGCCGTGGGAGCCAACCTCCCTGGCCACCGTCCGGGTAAAGCCTATAATGCCGGCCTTGGCCGAAGCGTAGTTGGCCTGCCCCTTGTTGCCCATGATGCCGACGATGCTGGAAAGGCTGATAATCCGGCCCTGGCGCTGCTTGACCATCGGCCGCAACACGGCTTTAGTACAGAGGAAGACGCTCTTCAGGTCCACATCTATAACCTTATCCCAGTCCTCTTCCGACATCCGCAGCAGGAGCTGGTCCCGGGCGATGCCGGCGTTATTGACTAAAATATCAATCCGGCCGCAGGCCTTTATAGTTTCTTCCACCAGCCGGGCGACATCCGCTGCCAGGCTGACATCAGCCATGACGGCCAGGCTCTGCCCGCCCGCCGCTTTGATTTCTCCAGCTACGGCCTCCGCCTCTTTCTCCAGGATATCGGCCACCACCACCGTTGCCCCCACCTCGGCTAATTTGAGGGCGATGGCGCGACCGATGCCCCGGCCGCCGCCGGTTACTATGGCTACTTTATTAGAGAGATTCATTATTCTACCTCACCCCCCTGCGCTATATTCTTGACCGCCTCGGCATCACCGATATTTAAGATTTTAACACCCCTGTCTATACGCTTGATAAGGCCGGCCAGCACCCTGCCCGGCCCGATTTCAATAAAATTAGATACGCCGTCGTTTACCATATACTCCACCGAGCGCTGCCACTGTACGCAGTTGCACAGCTGAGCCAGCAGCTCCTCTTTAACCGCCCCGGCGGTAGCCAGGGGCCGGGCGGTGGTGTTACCAATGATAGGCACGGTTGGATTACTAAAGCTAAGGGTGTCCATAACCTCGGCCATGCCGTCAACCGCCGGCTGCATCAGCGGGGTATGAAAGGCGCCGCTTACCTGCAGGGGGATTACGCGGTGGGCCCCCCTTTCTTTAACCAGCTCCATAGCCTGAGCCAGCTTGTCTTTAGCGCCGCTGATTACTATCTGGCCGGGGCAGTTGATATTGGCGATACGGGTGCCGGTCTGCTGGCAAACCTCGGCCAGGGGTTCCTCGTCAAGGCCGATTATGGCCGCCATGCCGCCGGGGTTAAGCTGGCCCGCCTGGTGCATCAGCCGTCCCCGCTCCCGGGAAAGGTAGACGGTGGTAGCGAAATCGAGCACCCCCGCCGCCGCCAGCGCCGTGTACTCACCCAGGCTGTGACCGGCGACAAAGCCGGCCGGGGGTAATGCCCCATTAAGGCTGCGCGCAGCCTCAAGGCAGGCGAAGCTGACGGTTACTATCGCCGGCTGGGCGTTGGCCGTCTTGATAAGCTCGTCCTCCGGGCCCTCGAAGCACAGTTTAGACAGAGGGAAACCCAGAGACTGGTCGGCCTGCTCAAAGACGGCCCTGGCCGCACCGTAATTCCGGTACAGGTCAAGACCCATGCCTACCGACTGCGAGCCCTGCCCGGGGAAGACATAGGCGGCTTTCATTGCTTCCGGCATGTCATTCCCCCCGGTTATGCCGCCGGCTTCTTAGGACCTTTGACCTCAATGACCTCCCTGCCGGCATAGCTGCCGCAGGTAGGACAGGCACGGTGAGATAGCTTGGGACTATGACACTGAGGACACAGGTCCAGGGAGGGTACCACCATGCCGAGATGAGACCGGCGCCTGCCCTGCCTCGCCTTGGCGTATTTTCGTTTCGGTAAAGCCCCCATACTACTTTCCTTTCTCTTTTTTAAGTTTGCTTAACTCAGACCAGCGGGGGTCGGCTACCCTGGGCGGGCAGCCACAGGGCCCCCGGTTGAAATTTTGACCGCAAAAGGGACACAGCCCGGCGCAATTTTCTTTACAGAGCGGTTTCATGGGGATAGCCAGCAGCGCATACTGGCGCACCGCCTCGGTCAGGTCAAGGATATGATTTCCGTCAATAGTAAAGCAGCCCGGCTCGTCAGGCACGGCTATGGCCACCCCGGTATCCACATCGGTGGTGGGGTAATACTCATCCTCAATATTCATCTTAAGCGAACGCCGGAACGGGCTCAGGCAGCGGCTGCAGGTAAGCTCAACGTCGGTTTCCAGCGCTCCCTTGACCAGTATACTCCGGTTGGTGCGCATCAGCCTGACATTACCCTGCACCAGGCTGTCAACACCGTCACCGGTGATATCTATAACCTGTTTTATTTCGCAATCTTTTACCGAGCCTATAGACGCCCGGAGTAACTGGGCTACGTTTATCAGCATCGCCTGCCACCTCCCCTCCAGAAGCAAGTCTTATATTATAAGCCGACCGTGACGCCTGCTGTCAAGCTGAATAGCTAGCCCCCTAATACCTTAAGCTTCCTCAGGGCAAAGGCGATCTCATTCCTCAGCACCTGGTTGGAGCCTTCATATATCTGGGTAATCTTGGCATCGCGGAACATCTTCTCGATAGGATAATCGCGCATGTAGCCGACGCCGCCGAAAATCTGCATGGCGTCGGTGGTCACCTTCATCGCCGTGTCCGAGGCAAAGACCTTGCACATCGCCGATTCCTTGGTAAAACCCTTAGCCCCGCCGTCTATCATCCGGGCGGTTGAATAGACCAGCGCCCGCGCCGCCTCCACCCGCATCGCCATCTCCCCCAGCATCTGCTGCACCGCCTGCTGGGCGAAAATGGGGTGGCCGAACTGGACGCGCTTCTTGGCGTAGTCAATGGCCGCCTCCAGAGCCCCCTGGGCCAGACCCATCGCCTGGGCGCCCAAACCGGGGCGGGAGCGGTCTAAAAGCTTCATGGTCAGGATAAAGCCCACCCCCTCCCGGCCGATGATATTCTCGGCGGGGATGAGGCAGTCCTCAAAGACCAGCTCTCTGGTTGAGGAAGCGCGGATGCCCAGCTTCTTCTCCTTCCTGCCAAAGGTAAAGCCGGGGGTATCTTTTTCAACAATGAAGGCGCTGGCACCGCGGGGGCCTTTAGTCTTATCGGTTAAGGCGATAATAGTGTATATTTCGGCATCGCCGCCGTTGGTGATGAACTGCTTGGTGCCGTTAATGATATAGCCTTTATCGGTGCGCTGGGCGGTGGTCTTGATGTTGCTGGCGTCACTGCCGGCGTCGGCCTCGGTCAGGCCGAAGGCAGCCAGCTTCCTGCCGCTGGCAATGTCGGGCAGGTATTTGTGCTTCTGCTCGTCGGTACCGTACTCAAGCAGGGTGAATGATCCCAGACCGCTGGCGGCATAGCTGACGGCGATGCCGCTGCACACCCGGCTTAATTCCTCCACCACCAGACAGAGGTCAAGGAGACCGCCACCCAACCCCCCGTACTCTTCGGGAATATAGACGCCGAACAAGCCTGCATCAGCCAGGATTTTCATAATCTCCCCAGGGACCTCTTCCTTTTCATCAAGCTCCGCCCGCACCGGCAAAATCTGTTCTTCGGCAATGGTCCGGGTTAGGTTTCTGATTTCCTTTTGCTGTTCAGTTAAGAAATAGTCCAAAGCGCTCCTCCTGAGTAGAATTCAATTTGACAGGGCCAACAGAGAATTAGTCCATTATAAGCTAAGCCAGCTACCCACTGTCAAGGCTGACTTAAGCTTGACATTATGCCAGGCCATTATTAAAATTTTTCCGGGACACGGTTTAACCGCCGGCGGGCCGGGGTTTTTAAAAGAAATTTTTAGCAATATCCGGCCAAAATGTGCTAAACTGGATAGCCGCAGGTTAATAGCTGATTAGTTAATAGATGATTATAGGGAGGTGAACCTAATGTTAGCCAAGGCATTCGTCCTTATTGAAACAGCAGTAGGCCGAAACAAGGAAGTAGCCAATGCCCTGAAAAAGCAAAAAGGGGTGAAATCAGTTGATATAGTCACCGGTCCCTATGATATTATCGCCGTCATCGAGCAGGAGAACCTGAACGACGTCGGCGACCTGGTTACCAGCAAAATCCACCCCATCGCCGGCATTTCCCGGACGGTGACCTGCCTGGCGATAAAGAGCACTTAAAAACCAGGAAAAACTAAAATCTGCCAAAGATAAATTAGAGACTGACCGTAGAAAGGGGGAAGGTATGGATTTTAAACTGAGCGAGGAGCAGAAGAAATTCCGGCAGGAGGTTAGTGACTTCCTGGAAGGGGAGATAAAGCAGGGGTTGTGGGAGCCCAGCTGCGATGCCTGGATAATGGGATACGACCCGGAGTTCACCAAGCGGGTGTCCCGGAAGGGCTGGATTGGCTTAACCTGGCCCAAAGAGGACGGCGGGCAGGGACGTTCCTACATCGACCGGCTAATCCTGACCGAGGAGATGCTGCGCTACGGAGCGCCGGCCGCCTGCCACTGGTTCGCCGACCGCCAGATAGGCGGCGCCGTCGTCCACTACGGCACCGACCAGCAGAAAAAAGAATTGCTGCCCATGATTCTAAAAGGGGAAGCCTACGTGGGCCTGGGGATGAGCGAGCCCGACGCCGGCAGCGACCTGGCCTCGCTTAAGACCAAAGCCACCGAGGACGGCGACGATTTTATCATAGACGGGCAGAAGACCTGGACCAGCGGCGGCAGCAACATGAACTGGATTTACCTGGTGGCCCGCACCGACCCCGATGCCCCCAAGCACAAGGGGATCAGCGAGTTCTTCTTCAGCACCGATCTGCCCGGGGTGAGCGTTGCCCCCATCCATGATATTACCGGCGGGGTACACTTTAACGAGGTCTTTTTTGAGAACGTGCGCGTTCCCAAGACAGCCCTCATCGGCGTGCAGAACAAGGGCTTTTACCAGATTTTGAACCAGCTTGACTACGAGCGGAGCGGCATGGAGCGGCTGATGGCTAACTATCCGCTGTTTGAAGCCCTCGTCCAATATACCAAGGAAACCAGGCGAAACGGTAAGCCGCTATCCCAGGACCCTTTAATTCGTTCCAAGCTGGCGCAGTTAAAGATTGGGCTGGAAATCGGGCGGATGCACATGTACCGCGTGGCCATGGTTATGGACGAAGGCCGCGCCCCTAACTGGGAATCATCGATGTCCAAGGTCTACGGCACCGCCTTCGAGCAGCGCCTGGCCGGCACGGCAATAGAGATCCTGGGACTTTACGGACAGCTTTCGCCCCAGTCCAAGCGGGCGCCGATGAAAGGCATGGCCTACCATTCTTACCTGTCATCCAAGGGCTACAGCCTGCAGGCGGGCAGCTCGGAAGTCCTGAAGAATATCATGGCGCTAAGAAAGCTGGAGCTACCCAGCCAGTAAACTGATTAGAAGCCAGTAAACCGATTATAATTAATAGGAGGCAATGATGAATTTAGCTCTCTCTGAAGAACAGGAAATGTTAAAGACGATGGCCCGCGATTTTCTGGCCGATAAGCTGCCTAAAGCCACGGTCAAAGAGATGGAGGAAAGCGAGGAAGGCTACTCAGCCGAGCTGTGGAAGGAGATGGCCGGGCTGGGCTGGATGGGGCTGGCTTTCCCCGAAAAGTACGGCGGCAGCGATATGAGCTTCCTCGACCTGGCCATGCTGCTGGAGGAAATGGGCCGTGCCTGCCTGCCCGGTCCCTATTTTTCCACGGTGGTCTTGAGCGGCTTTGCCATTCTCGATATCGGCACCGACGAACAGAAAGACGAGTACCTGCCCAGGATATCCAGCGGCGAGGCCATCTTTACCCTGGCCCTGACCGAGCCCAGCGCCAGCTACCAGGAAAGCGGAATAGAAACCAAAGCCACCGCCGAGGGCGATAGCTTTGTCATCAGCGGCACCAAGCTTTTTGTCCCCGATGCCAATATCGCCGACTATATGCTGGTGGCGGCCAAGACGGATAAGGGGATTACCTTATTCATAGTAGACGCCAGGAGCGCGGGGATAAGCACCACCGTGCTGAAGACAATCGCCAACGACAAGCTGTGCGAGGTGGTCTTCGACAAGGTAAAAGTATCTAAAGATAATGTCCTGGGAGAACCGGACCAGGGCTGGAAAGAAATAGAGAAGATAATCCAGCGGGCGGCGGTAGGTAAGTGCTGTGAGATGACCGGCTGCATCCAGCAGGCGCTGGACATGACGGTGGAGTATGCCAAGGACAGAAAGCAGTACGGGCGCCCCATCGGCAGCTTCCAGGTTATCCAGCACTACTGCGCCGACATGGCCACCGATGTCGACGGCACAAGGCTTTCCGCCTACCAGGCGGCCTGGATGCTGAGCGAGGGTCTGCCCTGCGCGCAGGAGGTGGCCATCGCCAAGGCCTGGGCCGGAGAGGCCTGCCCGCGGGTTATGGCCCTGGCCCACCAGATTCACGGGGCCATCGGCGTGACCATAGACCACGATTTGCAGTACTACACGCGGCGGGCCAAGGCGGCCGAGGTTAGCTTCGGTGACGCCAGCTTCTACCAGGATGTGGTGGCTAAAGAAATGGGGCTGTAATCTAAGCCAGGGCCTTTAGCCTGGCCAGTATTTCATCTATGGTCGCCTCGGCGGTGGAGGCTCCCGAGGTCACTCCTATAGTCTGCTTGCCCTCAAACCAGAACGGGTCTATTTCCGCCGCTGTCTCTATAAGGTGCGTTTCGGTAACCGCCGAACACAGCTCAAGCAGGCGGTTGGTGTTGGCGCTGCCCTTTCCCCCGATAACCAGCATCAGGTCTACCCTGCCCGCAAGCTCCAGGGCTTGAGCCTGCCGCCGCCTGATATCGTGGCAGATGGTATCAATGATGCGCATCTCCGAGTCCCGGCTGAAAGCGCCGTCAATGAGCTTCTTGACGAACCCGACGAAATGGGCCGGTATCTGGGTGGTCTGGGAAAGCACCCCCAGGCGGCGGGGCAGGGGGTCCAGCTTAAATATATCCTTTTCGTCCAGCGTGGCCAGACCCTTGCCCTCGGCCCAACCGAGGACGCCCTTGACCTCGGTATGGTCGGCATAACCGTAGATAACAATAAAGAAACCGCTCTGCGCCAGCCGGCGGGCGGCGTTCTGGAGGCGGTTGACGAAGGGGCAGGTGGTATCGATGATGCCGATGTTCCGGGCCTTAAGCTGCTCCTCCACCTCCGGGGTCACCCCATGAGAGCTAATGGCCACCATGTCACCCTTGATATCGTCAACGCTTTTAGCCACCCTGACACCAATATCAGCCAGCCTCTGCAGCACCTGCTGGTTGTGCACCACCGCCCCCAGTGTCTCCACCTCGCCGCGTTCGGCGACCACCTTCTCCAGCATGTCAATGGCCCGCTTGACCCCGAAGCAGAAGCCTGTTTCTTCGGTCTTTTCAATCTTCACTGCTTACCTTCCCGGCATAGATTCCCCGATATTGCGGGGGCAGGAGCTCAGCTATGTGCTGCATAATTAAATCGGTATACTCAACCAGCTTTTCCCTGGTCAATTTGCCATCCACCGGCGGTAGATGAAAGGGCTTGCCGATATTAATGGTCAGGCGGGGGCGGCGCAGTATCCAGCCCCTGCCCTTAATCTGCTCGGTGCCGATAATGCCCACCGGCAGGATGGGCGCACCGCTGCGGCAGGCGATTAACGCCGAGCCGGGCATGGCCTTCTTTAGCCTGGCGCTGCGGCTCCTCGTCGCCTCCGGGAACATAGCCAGAGCCAAACCATCGGCCAGTACCTGCTGTGACCGGCGGAGCGCCTGCCTGTCCAGCTTTCCCCTGTGCACCGGAAAGGCACCGAGGCCGCTGACGAAATAGGCGCCGAGGGAGGAGCGGAACAGCTCCTCCTTGGCCATGAAGATGACTTTCCTGCCCAGGCTGACCCCGAGCAGGGGCGGGTCGGCCAGATTAACGTGGTTGGCCACCACCAGCACCGGCCCCTCTTTAGGGACATTCTCCTTGCCTTTGACCTGCCACCGGGTGAGCAGCTTAAATACCCCCCAGAGCAGGCCTCTGGCTATATAGTAGAACCAGGACAATATTTTAACCCCAATAAAGCGTTTACCAATTATAACCCATAGGGCGGGAGGTGGAAAGAGAGAACCGTTAAAGGGGGAGGGACTGCCCTTGATTAAACCATCTTTTTATTTCATAATAACCAGACAGCTATGAAAACACTAAGCATCGGCAAATTAAGGGGCCTGCAGCAGATGGCCACCGCCGACGGCATCTTTGCCATGTGCGCCATGGATCACCGCGGCTCGCTGCAACATATAATCGGGGAGGGGGCAGAGCTTAACTACGGGGAAATGGTCGAGCGCAAGCTGGAGCTGTGCTCTCAACTCGCCCCCCATGCCAGCGCCGTCCTGCTCGACCCGGTTTTCGGCGCCGCCCAGTGCATCGGGCACGGGGCTTTACCCGGGAGCACCGGCCTTATGGTCAGCCTTGAGGCCTCGGGCTACGGCGGGGGCAGCGAACAACGCCTGACCGAGCTGCTGGACGAGTGGGATGTGGCCAAGATCAAACGAATGGGCGCCTCGGCGGCCAAGCTCCTGGTGCACTACCGTCCCGATTTAATAGAGCTGGCCAACAAGCTGATGGACATGGTTGAGATGATCGGGCTGGAATGCAAACAACACGACCTCCCCTTTGTAGTAGAGCCGCTGATCTACCCCATGGGCGAGGAGGTGAGAAACCCGGCTCACTTTGCCGCGGTAAAAAGGCAGCTGGTGCTCAAGACCGCCCGGCATATCACCGGCCTGCCCATAGATGTGCTCAAATCCGAGTTCCCCGCCGACCTGCACTACCAGAAGGACAGGGCTGAACTGATTGACCTCTGCCGACAGCTGGATGCGGCCTCAACGGTACCCTGGATTGTCTTGAGCGCCGGGGTGGACTTTGAGCTTTTCTGCCAGCAGGTAGAAATCGCCTGCCAGGGCGGAGCCTCCGGCTTTCTGGCCGGACGGGCTATCTGGCAGGAAGCGATGCATATTGATAAAGCCAAAGAAAGAATAAAGTTTCTGGCCACGGTGGGGGCGGACAGGCTGAAAAGATTAAACGAGCTGGCGGCTAAATACGCCACCCCCTGGTATAAGAAGCTGGGGCTGACCAGCAGCGAACTGGCCCCCACTGCCGAAGGATGGTACCAGGAATACTGAAATGAAAGATGCTCTGATTGCCACCATAACCCTCAACCCCAGCCTTGACCAGCACATTACCGTGGACGGACTGGTGGTGGACGGGACTAACCGCTGGTCCCGGCTGCACCGCTATGCCGGTGGTAAGGGGATAGATGTTTCGCGGGCTATCCACGAGATTGGGGGCAGAACCGTGGCCTACGGATTCATCGGCGGTCCGGTGGGACGGGCGGTAGAGATACTGCTCGATGAAGAAGAGGTGCCCTTCAGCTTTACCCCTATTCAGCGGGAGACCCGGACCAACTTTATTATCACCGACAGTAAGACCTCCAAGCAGACCAGAATCGACGCCCCCGGCCCCCATATCTCCAGGGGCGAGTTTGAAAGGTTCCAGCGGAAAATGCTGCGGATGCGCCCCAGCCCTGATTTAATCGTGGTGGGCGGCAGCCTGCCCCCGGGCATCCCCAACAACGTTTACTACTCCATAATTACAGAGGCTAAAACCTTCGGGGTGAGAGCCATCCTGGACTCGGACGCCCAGTGGCTGGCCGAGGGCATAAAAGCCAAGCCCTACCTGGTTAAACCCAACGTGAGGGAGGCGGAGGAGCTGCTGAGGCGGGAGCTACCCACCGAAGATGCCATCATCAAGGGGGCGCTGGATATAGTTGATATGGGCGTCGAGATAGCCGTTATCTCCAGGGGCAAAGAGGGCATCATCGCCGCCAACAGTAATGAGGTGCTGACGGCAGTCCCGCCCGAGGTAAAGGTAAAGAGCGCCGTGGGCGCCGGCGACTGCACTATTGCCGGCCTTGCCATGAAGCTGGCTAACGAAGAGTCATTATCAAAAGCCTGCCGGCTGGCGGTGGCCCTGGGGACGGCCGCCGTGCTGACCCCTGGCACGGAACTGGCCCGCAGGGCCGACGTGGAAGAGCTGCTGCCACAGGTCAAGGTGAGAAAGATAAACCCCGACCGCCTGAGTAAAATCATTGCCGGCCTGTAAGGCTGGTTCTCTTAAGGGCGGCGGGCGGGAAAATGGGGTTCCCCCGTTTTTAGAGTGCGTTTTACTTCCCACCCCGAACCACCCTGCAGAGGTTTAACATCTTTACAAATACCATTTTAAGGTGTCGTTTGAGAGGGAGTGGGGACTGCCAGACTTTTAGCGGACGTATTTCTTTCCCACCCTCCCGCCCTATAGAGGTTTCACCTCTCTTTACTTTCCTTTATGGGGGGGGACGCTGTGAATTCAGGGGGTTTAAGGGGGACGAAGTCCCTCTTTACCTTAAAGGGTGGAGGGCGGGTTAAGATATAAAGAGGTGGGGCTACAATATAGTTGGACAGGAACCAGGGCAGGGTTTATAATCCCAGATAGCTATGGATTCCGAGCCTAAACTCAGCGTCCTCTTCACCAGAGACGAAATAGCCGCCACCGTCAGCCGGCTGGCGGCCGAAATCAGGCATGACTACCTGGATAAAAACCCCGTCCTGATAGCCGTCCTCAAGGGGTCTTTTGTTTTCCTGGCCGACCTCGTCCGCCAGCTTGACTTCCCCCTGGAAGTAGAGTTTGTGCGGCTTTCCAGCTACGGACGGGGGACAGAGAGCTCGGGGACGGTTAAGATGGCGCCGGGTGCCCTGTCCCAAATAAAGGGCAGGCATATCCTGGTAGTTGAGGACATCATAGATACCGGCTTAACCTCCGCCTTTCTACTGGATTACCTGCGCCGGAGAAAGCCGGCCTCGCTGAAGTTCTGCACCCTCACCGATAAGGCAGCTAGGCGCCGGGGCCCGGTTAATATCGACTACCGGGGGCTGGCCGTCCCCGATAAGTTTATCGTCGGCTACGGGCTGGACTGCGACGAAAGGTTCCGCAACCTCCCCGATATATGTGTCTTAGAGCAATAAAGCTGGAAACATGGGAAATAACCGCTTAATATCAGTGGCTAAGGGAGAACTTCCTGCCGACCTGCTTTTGGTTAACGCCCAAGTAATCAACGTCTTTAACGGCAGGATTGAGCCGGGTAACGTAGCCATCTGCGGGAATAAAATCGCCGGTGTGGGGGACTACCACAAAGCTAAAGAGGTAGTGGATGTGGGGGGCAAATATATCGCCCCCGGCCTCATCAACGGGCACATCCACCCCGAAAGCTCCATGCTGGATATCGCCCAGTACGCCCGCGCCGTTGTGCCCCACGGCACCACCACCCTGGTCACCGACCTCCACGAGATAGCCAACGTCAGCGGGCTTGCGGGCATAAGGTATATATTGAACCGTGCCCGCCGCCTGCCCTTCGACCTCTTCCTGATGGCCCCTTCCTGCGTACCGGCAACAAGCCGGGAGACTTCGGGGGCGAACCTCGGCCCGGATGAAATACGTAAGATTCTAAGATGGAAGGAATGCCTGGGGCTGGGGGAGGTAATGAACTTCCCCGGTGTCATCGGGGGGGATAAGGCGGTGCTTGATAAAATCAGCCTGGCCCGGGGGAAGATTATCGACGGCCATGCCCCCGGACTGGGTGGCAGAAACTTAAGCGCCTATATCGCCGCCGGTATCTATTCCGACCACGAGTCGGTCTCCCTGGATGAGGCTAAAGAGAAGCTGAGGCGGGGCATGTGGCTGATGCTCCGGGAAGGCTCTTCGGAGAAAAACCTGGAAGCCCTGCTGCCCCTGGTTACCGATAAAACATTTCAAAGGTGTATGTTTGTTGTTGACGACCGCAGCTGTGTCGACCTGCTGAAGGACGGCGATATCGACGGGGTGGTGCGCAAGGCAATCCGACTCGGGCTCGACCCGGTGCGGGCTATCCAGCTGGCCACCATAAACCCCGCCGGGTACTTCCGGAGGCAGGGGCTGGGGGCAATAGCCCCCGGATATATGGCTAATCTAATAGTGCTCAATGATTTACCAGAGCTAAAGATTGAGCAGGTCTTCTACCGGGGTAAACTGGTGGCTAAAGAGGGGAAGCCCCTATTCCCCACACCTAAAGCCGCCAGAGGGCTTACCGATACCGTCAGGATAAAACCATTTACTATAGACAGGCTGAAACTTACGGCCTCCGGGGAAGCCCAGCCGGTGATTGAGGTTGTCCCCGGGCAGATAATTACCAGAAAGAAAATGGAGAAAATCAGGGCTGTCCCCGACCCGGAGAGGGACATCCTGAAGCTGGTGGTGGTGGAGAGGCACCGGGCGACGGGAAATATAGGGGTGGGGCTGGTCAGCGGCTTCGGCTTGAAGCGGGGGGCGCTGGCTTCTTCCATAGCCCACGATTCTCATAATATCATCGCCGTCGGCGCCAGTGACGGGGATATATTCACCGCTGTCAGGGAGATTGAACGGTTAAAAGGCGGCCTGGTGGCAGCGGCGGGGGGCAAAGTATTAGCCAGCCTGGCGCTGCCCGTTGCCGGGCTGCTGTCTGACCAGCCGCTGGAGACGGTGGCCAGCCAGCTGGAAAAACTGGAAAAGATTGCCGCCGGGCTGGGGGTAAAGCTGGCTTCGCCCTTCGCCACCCTTTCCTTCCTGGCGCTGCCGGTCATCCCCGAAATCCGGCTCACCGACCGGGGAGTGGTGGAGGTCTAGCCGATGGGATATAATAATGCTACACGGGGGAGTGCTGGAATTGGCAGACAGGCATGATTTAGGATCATGTGCCGCAAGGCGTGGGGGTTCAAATCCCCCCTTCCCCACCATAAAGGAGATTTACCGCCATGAAAATAACCAGTTATCTCGATACCCAGCCCAGCGAAGAGCTACCCGGAGTTTTCAAGCGCGATATCATCACCGCCGGGGACGGGGCGCCCAACTTCTGCATGCGGGTCTTTGAGGTGGAGCCGGGCAGCTCTACCCCCTCTCATGCCCACGGGTGGGAACATGAGGTATTCGTCCTGGCCGGCGAGGGGGTGGTGGAGGGAGCTAAAGGAAAAACCCCAATAGGCACGGGCAGCGTGGTATTTATCGCCCCCAACGAGCACCACTGTTTTATCAACACCGGCGGCGAGACGCTCCGCTTTATCTGTCTCATCCCCCTGCAAGAATAGATTTAAGGACAATTAAATATTTTTTCTGAAAATTAACCCCCAGGGGTATTGACAATAACCAAATTTAGTGGTATCATTTAAGGTTGTATTATGCCACTCCAAATTTCACCTTATTATGCCCCTTTACCCACTATCAGTTTGACTTTTGGCTAAGTGCTGCATTGGTACAAATTTATTTATCATCCAATTTTAGAAGTAGGTGAAAGATAGCTTTTATGTTGCCAACAAACAGTGAACCAAAAACGCCATTTGTCCCCAGGAAATCTTACGCCAGGTTACCCCAGATACTAGAAGTACCCAATCTACTTAAGGTCCAGACCGATTCCTTCCGCTGGTTTCAGGAAGAGGGGCTGAGGCAGTTGCTCGAGGAAATATCCCCCATTGGGGACTTTACCGGCAACCGGCTTGCCCTCAGCTTCATCGACTACGAATTCCGTGAGCCCCATCACACCGAGTACGACTGCCGGCAGAAAGACCTGACCTATGCCTCCCCCCTGTACGTCAGGACACAGCTACTGGTCAAGGAAACCGGGGAAATCAAGGAACAGGAGTTGTTCTTCGGTGACATTCCCCTGATGACGGCTAAAGGCACCTTTATTACCAGCGGCGCCGAAAGAGTTGCCGTCAGCCAGCTGCTGCGCTCGCCGGGTGTCTATTTCTCCGTTGAGGAAGACGCCACCAGCGGCCGCCCGTTGTGCCATGCCAAGCTCATCCCTATCCGCGGGGCGTGGCTGGAGTTGGAGACCAGTAACCGGGATGTAATCTCAGCCAAGATAGACGGCAAGCGCAAAATCCCCATTTCTACCCTGCTGCTGGCTATCGGTTACAGCGGTGAAGAGCAGCTGCTGGAGCTATTCACCAACGAAGATAACAAACCCGACCACCAGTACATTAAAACAACCGTAGACCGCGAGCCTCTGGTCAAGGATGAGCCGGAGGCGCTGCTTGACATCTACCGGAAGCTGCGCCCCGGAGACCCGCCTAACATTGATAACGCCCGCAAACTGATAAAGAACCTGTTCTTTGACCCCATGCGCTATGACCTGGGGGATGTGGGGCGGTATAAGCTCAATAAGCGGCTGGGGCTTGATATTCCGGCCAGCCAGCGGGCGCTGACCAAGGAAGATCTCGTCGAGATAGTAAGACACATTATAATGATTAATAACGGCAATGATACCCCGGATGATGTTGACCACCTGGGCAACCGCCGGGTTCGTACCATTGGCGAGCTGATTCAAAACCAGTTCCGCATCGGGCTACTGCGCCTGGAGCGGGTGGTCCGGGAACGGATGAGCATCCTGAGCGCCGAGGTAATCAGCCCCAGCGTTCTGGTTAATATCCGCCCGGTAATGGCCGCCGTCAGGGAGTTCTTCGGCGGCTCGCAGCTCTCCCAGTTCATGGACCAGACCAACCCGCTGGCCGAACTGACCCACAAGCGCCGCCTATCAGCCATGGGGCCGGGAGGGTTATCCCGCGAGAGGGCGGGCTTTGAGGTTAGGGATGTCCATTACTCCCACTACGGCCGAATCTGCCCCATCGAGACGCCGGAGGGACCCAACATCGGCCTCATCGGTAGCTTAGCTACCTACGGGCAGATTAACCGCTTCGGCTTTATTGAGACACCCTACCGCAAGGTTATTAGCGAGCTGGGCAATAAATCCGATGACCTGGTGGGCAGGACGACCAGGGAGGCAGTGACCGACGGCGAGGGCAAGACTATAGCCAAAGCCAGGGCTGTTATCACCCCCCAGATTGCCGCCAGGCTGGCCAAACTACCCAAAACCAAGATAAAGGTGGTGTCCTTTGTCTCCAGCGTGGTAACCTATCTATCCGCCGACAAAGAGGACAATTATATTATTGCCCAGGCTAACGCCAGGCTCGACCCCAATAACCAGTTCGTCGATGAGAAGGTCGAGGCCAGGTACGCCGAGCGATACGTGAGGGTGGCCCCCGACGAGATAAAATTTATGGATGTTTCCCCCAAGCAGATAGTCAGCGTGGCTACCTCGTTAATACCCTTCCTGGAGCATAACGATGCTAACCGCGCCCTGATGGGCTCCAATATGCAGCGGCAGGCGGTGCCACTGATCCGCCCCGAGGCACCGGTGGTCGCCACCGGCATGGAAGCCGAGGTCGCCAAGCACAGCGGGCAGGTCCTCTTCGCCCAGCACGGCGGGGTAGCAACTTCGGTTACCGGCTCCGAGATTGTCATCACCAGGGATAACGGCGAGAAGGACGTATACCCGCTGATGAAATTCGTCCGCACCAACCAGGGAACCTGCATCAGCCAGAAAGCGATAGTAAGCAAGGGCAACCGGGTGGAAGCGGGGCAGGTTCTGGTGGATAGCTCTTCCACCGAGTCCGGCGAGCTGGCTCTGGGGCAGAATGTAATCTGCGCCTTTATGAGCTGGGAAGGCTATAACTATGAGGACGCTATTGTCCTCTCTAGCCGCCTGGTGGAGCATGATAAGTTCACCTCCATTCACATTGAGAAGCACGAGATAGAAGCCCGCGATACCAAGCTGGGGCCGGAGGAGATTACCCGCGATATACCCAACGTCGGCGAGGAAAGCCTGCGTGAGCTGGACGAAGAAGGCATCGTCCGCATCGGCGCCGAGGTGAGATCGGACGACATACTGGTGGGCAAGATTACCCCCAAGGGTGAGACCGAGCTGTCCGCCGAGGAGAAACTGCTGCGGGCTATATTCGGTGAGAAAGCCCGCGAGGTTAAGGATACCTCGCTAAGAGTGCCTCACGGCGAGTGGGGCAAGGTAATTAACGTAAAGGTATTTTCCCGTGAGAACGGCGATGACCTGCCCGCCGGCGTCAACCAGTGGGTGCAGGTCTGGATTGCCCAGAAGCGGAGAGTTTCCGTTGGCGATAAGCTGGCCGGGCGGCACGGCAACAAGGGGGTCATCTCCCTGATAGCCCCGGCCGAGGATATGCCCTTCCTCCCCGACGGCACCCCTGTGGATATTATCCTTAACCCCATAGGCGTGCCTTCAAGGATGAACCTGGGGCAGGTACTGGAAACCCACCTGGGCTGGGCTGCCGAGATGATGGGCATGAGGGTGCTTACCCCGGTCTTTGACGGCGCCAGCGACGTTGCTATTGAAGACGCTTTAGCCAGAGCCTGGATAGCCCGAAAAGCCGGTGCCATCGACCTTGACCCCGCCAACGACCATCCTACCCTGCAACTGGAGGCGGCCAAGGTATGGCTGGAGAGCCAGGGCTACGACGGGGACAGGATTTTCAGCGATGACTACCCCGAGGAGGCCAAAGAGGCCTGCCTGCGCCTCTGGCTGGAAGAGCTGGGTGTAGCCAGTAAGAAACTCGACCGGGAGAAGCTGGAAAAGGCGGTGGAGAAGATAAAGCTGGAAAAGAAACAGGTACCGCCCGTGGTGGGCAAGGCTGTCCTCCGCGACGGGCGGAGCGGTGTACCCTTTGACCAGCCGATAACGGTGGGCAGCATCTACATGATGAAGCTGATTCACCTCGTTGAGGACAAGGTCCACGCCCGCTCCACCGGACCTTACTCCCTGATCACCCAGCAGCCGCTGGGGGGTAAAGCCCAGTTCGGCGGCCAGCGCTTCGGCGAGATGGAGGTATGGGCGCTGGAGGCCTACGGTGCCGCCCATAACCTGCAGGAAATCCTGACTATTAAGTCGGATGACGTCACCGGCCGGGCCAAGACCTACGAGGCCATAGTCAAGAACGAGGATATTTTACAACCGGGGGTGCCGGAATCGTTCCGGGTCCTGGTTAAAGAGCTGCAGAGCCTGGGGCTGGCTATTGAGGTGATTAACGAAGAGGAAAGGGTAACCCCGGCCGAAGAGGCTAAAGAAGCTAAAGCAGAGGCCAAGCTTGAGGCTGCCGAAGAGGGTGCCGAACCGGCCAAGTTAGAGGCAGAGGTAGAGACTGCTGAGGAAGTAACCGAAGCCCCCAAGGCTGAGGCTGAGCCTGAAGCGGTTGAAGAAGCCGCCGAAGTCCCTGAAGCTGAAGCTAAGACCGCTAAGAAAGCTAAAAAAGCCCCTAAAGCAAAGGCAGAGGTAGAGACTGCTGAGGATTCAACTGAGCTAGAGGAAAAGGTAGAAAAAGAAGATGCTTGAGGTTAACGATTTTGATGCTATCCGTATCTCACTGGCCTCTCCGGAACAGATAAGAAGCTGGTCCTACGGGGAGGTAACCAAGCCCGAAACTATCAACTACCGCACCCTTAAACCGGAGAGGGACGGGCTTTTCTGCGAGCGTATCTTCGGTCCCACCAAGGACTTTGAATGTTACTGCGGTAAGTATAAAAGGATACGCTACAAGGGGATTATCTGCGATAAGTGCGGTGTAGAGGTCGCCCGCGCCAAGGTACGACGGGAGCGCATGGGGCATATCGAGCTGGCCTGCCCGGTGAGCCATATCTGGTTCGCCAAGGGGATACCCAGCCGGATGGGCTTATTGCTCGACCTTTCGCCGCGGAGCCTGGAGCGAGTCCTTTACTTTTCTCACTATATCATTACTTCAATAGATGAAGAGGCACGCCAGCAGGCCATCGAGCAGCTAAAAGAAAGCAGCTCGCAGCAAATAGCCGAAAAAGAGAGCGCCCTGGAAACTAAAGTGGCCGAGACAGAGCAGGCGGAGGCGACGGTAGAGGAGATAAACAAGCTGCGACAGGGCTTCGCCGAGGAGAAAACACAGAGCGAGGAGAAACTTGCCTCCGACGTGGAGCTACTGCAGGACCTGCGCAAATTCGCCCTGCTCACCGAGAACCAGTACCATGAACTCAAACAGAGATACGGCCAGGTCTTTGAGGCCGGCATGGGCGCCGAGGCTATTCTACAGCTATTGAAAGACATAAATTTGGATGAAACGCGCAACGGGCTAATACAGGAGACCCGTTCCGCTTCCGGCCAGCGCCGCCGCCGGGCGGCTAAACAGCTGCAGGTGGTGGAAGCCTTCCGCCGCAGCGGCAACAAGCCGGAGTGGATGATTCTGACGGTGCTGCCGGTGCTGCCCCCCGACCTGCGACCCATGGTCCAGCTCGACGGGGGCCGGTTTGCCACCAGCGACCTTAACGACCTCTACCGGCGGGTAATTAACCGCAATAACCGTCTGCGCCACCTGCTTGAGATAGGGGCGCCGCAGATTATCATCCGTAACGAGAAGAGGATGCTCCAGGAGGCGGTCGATTCCCTCATCGATAACGGGCGGAGGGGACGGGCGGTCTCCATCAGCGGTAATCATAAATTAAAGTCTCTATCCGATATGCTGCGGGGTAAGCAGGGGCGCTTCCGCCAGAACCTGCTGGGCAAGCGGGTTGACTACAGCGGACGCTCGGTTATCGTGGTCGGCCCCGAGCTTAATCTCAACCAGTGCGGACTGCCCCGGCGAATGGCGGTGGAGCTGTTCAAGCCCTTTATCATGCGCCGTCTGGTGGAGCAGGGGCTGGCTCACAACATCAAGAGCGCCCGCCGGCTGGTGGAGCGAAACAAGCCCGAGGTATTTGCCATACTGGAGGAGGTGGTAAAAGAACGGCCGGTGCTGCTTAACCGCGCCCCCACCCTGCACCGACTGAGCATACAGGCCTTTGAGCCGGTGCTCATCGACGGCAGCGCCATCCAGATACACCCCCTGGTATGTTCCGCTTTTAACGCCGATTTCGACGGCGACCAGATGGCAGTTCATCTTCCCCTGTCCAAATCGGCGGTGAGAGAAGCCAGGCAGGTTATGATGAGCAACCAGAACATGCTGCTGCCCAGCTCCGGTGAGCCGATAGTAACCCCAACCCTGGATATGGTACTGGGCTGCTACTACCTTACCAGCATAATATCCGGCGCCAGGGGCGAGGGCTCAGTTTTCGGCAGTTTTGAAGAGGCCAGGCTGGCTTATGAGCTGGAGCGTATTGACCTCAGGGCCGAGATTGAGGTAAGAAAACAGCAGGAAAACGGCCAGAGGATTAAGACCAGCGTGGGGCGCATCATATTCAACGATGTCCTGCCCGCCGAGCTCGGCTTCTACAATGAGCCCATAGATAAATCAATCCTGAAGCAGATAGTGACCGATAGCTATAAGCTGCTGAGCAGTGAAGATACCACCAGGGTGGTGGACAGCGTTAAACATCTGGGCTTCCGCTACGCGACTAAATCGGGGACGACCATCGCCATGAGCGATATCCAGGTGCCTGCGAGCAAGCCCAAGCTGCTGGAAGAGGCCGCGGAGAGGATTGCCATTATTGAAAGCCAGTATAATAAGGGCTTAATCACTGAGGACGAAAAGTACAACAATACCATCGGGATATGGATGGAAACTACCGACCGGATTACCGATATCATCTCCAAGACCCTCGACCGCTACGGCGGCATCTATATGATGGCCACCTCGGGAGCCAAGGGTAACATCTCCCAGATAAGGCAGATGGCCGGCATGCGGGGCCTGATGACCGACCCCGCCGGTAAGATAATCGACTTCCCGATTAAATCGGGGCTGCGGGAGGGCTTGAGCGTTCTGGAGTATTTTATCTCCACACACGGCGCCAGAAAGGGGCTGGCCGATACCGCCCTGAGGACTTCGGACAGCGGCTACCTTACCCGGCGCCTGATTGATGTTGCCCAGGATGTTATTACCAGAGAAGAGGACTGCGGCACCACCGATGGCATGTGGATATCGGAGCCAAAGGAAAAGGAGCTGCTGCCTTCGTTTGCCGAGCGCATCATCGGCCGGCTGGCGGCCACCAAAGTAGTTAAGCCCAAGACCAAGAAGGTCATCGTTGACCGCAACGAGGAAATCGACGAGCAGAAGGCGAATGAGCTTGTCGCCGCCGGCATAACCAAGGTCCATGTCCGCTCACCCTTAAGCTGCCGCTCCAGGCACGGCGCCTGCCAGCGGTGCTACGGGCGGGACCTGGCCCGCAGGCACCTGATTGACCTTAACACCGCCGTCGGCATCATCGCCGCCCAGAGCATCGGCGAGCCGGGCACCCAGTTGACCCTGCGTACCTTCCACACCGGCGGCGTGGTCGGGCTTGATATCACCAGCGGTCTGCCCAGGGTGGAGGAGCTATTTGAAGCCAGACCGCCCAAGGGCCAGGCTATTATCTCGGAAATAGACGGCACCGCCGAGGTGAACGAGAGTGACGAGGGTAGAACTATAAGAGTCACCAGCGCCGAGATATACCGCGACGAGTACCCGCTGCCCGCCGGCTGGCAGGTTATGGTCAACCAGGGCCAGTGGGTGGATATCGGTGAAGAACTGGCCAACCCGCCGTCCGAGGCCGAGGGCTCAAAGAAGAAAGTGGCCCTGGCCACCGAGGCTAAACCGGTTGTCGCCTCGGTCGCCGGAGAGGTTATCATCGAAAAAAACAAGCTGTTTATCAGCTACATGGAGGAGGAGCAGCAGGAGTACACCATCCCCGCCAGCGCCCACATCCGGGTCCAGACCGGGGAGAAGGTAAAGGCGGGGCAGCAGCTCACCGAGGGCTCCATTAACCCTCAGGATATACTGCGCATACTGGGTAAAGAAGCCACCCAGCAGTACCTGGTGGACGAGGTGCAGAAAGTGTACCGCTCCCAGGGGGTGACCATCAACGATAAACACATCGAGGTTATCGTCCACCGAATGCTGTCTAAAGTCCGCATTGACTCTCCGGGCGATACCGACCTGGTGCCCGGTGAGCTGATTGATATCTTCCGCTACGAGGATATCAACGCCAAAGTACTGGCCGAAGGTGGCGAGCCGACTACCGCCCACGTGGTGCTTATGGGCATAACCAGGGCTTCGCTCAATACCGAAAGCTGGCTGGCGGCCGCTTCCTTCCAGGAGACCACCAGGGTGCTCACCGAGGCCGCCGTCAAGGGCGATATTGACCGTCTGGTGGGGCTTAAAGAAAATGTGATTATCGGCAAGCTGATTCCGGCCTACTACCCGCTTCCCGAGGAGCCGGCGCCACTGCCAATCGAGGAAGGCGAGGAGATGCCGAGCTGGGTAATCGGGGAGATACCGAAGCCTCCAGCCGAGGAGACGCTGGCCTTTGCCCCTATCGAGATGCCGGCGCCAGCCGCCGAGGAAATGCCGGATGCGACCGCTGAGGAGGCAATAGCTCCGGCCAGCGAAGAAACGCCGGATGCGACCGCCGAAGAGACGCTGGCCCCAACCGCCGAGGAAACGCCGGATGCGGCTACTGAAAAGGACGAGGAGGAAGAGACTACCGAATAGCTATCCGGCAACATAGCTAATTTATAAAAGTCGCCCCAATTAAAAAAGCGGGCGGCTTTTCCTTTTATCCATTTATGATGTGTTATAATAGGCTAAATTATGGGGGATAGTAAAACAGACCGCATCATTTCTGGCAAGCCCGACAACGAGGATGTAACCCTTGACAGCAGCCTCCGGCCCCGGCGCTTTGACGACTTCATCGGGCAGGAAAAAATCAAGGATAATATAAATATAGCCATCACCGCGGCCAGGGGGAGGGAAGAGGCGCTGGACCATGTACTGCTCTACGGGCCGCCCGGCCTGGGCAAGACCACCCTGGCCTATATCATCGCCGCCGAGATGGGGGTCAACATCCGGATTACCTCCGGCCCGGCGGTGGAGCGCACCGGTGACCTGGCCGCCATTCTGACCAACCTGCGCAACCACGACATACTCTTTATCGATGAAATCCACCGCCTGAACCGGGCGGTGGAAGAGGTGCTGTACCCGGCCATGGAGGACTTTGCCCTGGATATCGTCATCGGCAAGGGACCCGGCGCCCGCAGCCTGCGCTTAAACCTGCCCGATTTTACCCTCATCGGCGCCACCACCCGCTTCGCCCTGCTCAGCCCTCCCTTAAGAGACCGCTTCGGCGCCGTCTACCGCCTGGATTTCTACGACCCGGAGGCGATAGAAAAAATACTGCATCGTTCGGCTAAAATCCTCAAGGTAAAGGCGGATAAAGACGGGCTTAAGGAGATAGCCCGCCGCGCCCGCGGCACACCGCGCGTGGCCAACCGGCTTTTAAAGCGGGTGAGGGACTACGCCCAAGTGATGTCAGACGGCGTCGCCACCAGAGAGGTGGCCGTCGAGGCATTAACCAAGCTTGAGGTGGACAGCATCGGCCTGGACGAGATAGACCACAAGCTGCTCCGTACTATCGTGGAGAAGTTTGGCGGGGGGCCGGTGGGGCTGGACACCATCGCCGCCTCCATCAGCGAGGAGGCCGACACCATAATGGATGTCTATGAACCCTACCTGCTGCAGCTGGGCTTCCTGGATCGGACCCCCCGCGGAAGACTGGCCACCGAAGCTGCCTACCAGCATCTTGGGCTGCCCTATAATAAAAGGCCACCGCAGGGCACGCTGCTCTAACCCCATTAACCCCCCACCTGTTCTTAAGTCGTTTTACTACCCACCCACCCACCCTACAGAAGTGATACTTCTATCAATTTCTTCTTGGGGGTGGGGAAAAGGAGAGGCTAATCTCTCTTCTGGGGGTGGGGCAAAAAGGGCTTTAGCCCTACCTTAAGGGCGGCGGGCGGGAAAAGATATAAAACGGGGTGGGGGACTAAGTGTTAAGCTTTAAAGGGTGGGTGGTGTGGGAAAAAGACAATGGGGGGGCGGGGTTCAAGCCCCTTGATAAACAACCACTGATAAGTCTAATATTATAAAGTGAAAAGGTTACTTATCCACTGCTGCTGCGCCCACTGCGCCGCCTACACGGTTAACTACTGGCGGGAGCAGGGCTGCAAGGTAAGCGCTTTCTGGTATAACCCCAATATCCACCCCTACACCGAGCACCAGCACCGCCTGGAGGCAATGCAGTCCCTGGCTACGAAGATGAGCCTGCCCCTGATAACAGCCGAAGGCTATGACATAATTGACTATTTCCGGGGGGTGGTGGGGCATGAGCAAGAGCGCTGCCGGCACTGCTTTAAGCTCCGCCTGTCCAAAACAGCTGAAATTGCTAAAGAGAAGGGCTTTGACGCCTTCACCACCACCCTGCTCATCAGCCCCCAGCAGGAGCACGAGCTGATTAAAGAGGTTGGCGAAGAACTGGGAAAAGAAACTGGGGTGGATTTCCTCTATGCCGACCTGAGGAAGCGCTACTCGGACAGCCGCCATATGACCAAGCCTATGGAGCTCTACCGCCAGCAGTACTGCGGCTGCGTCTACAGCGAGTGGGAGCGCTACGCCGATATAACCATAAAATAAGGGGGCCTCTAAAGAGACCCCCTGTGATACCAGCTATAACCGCCGGTTTATTCACCGGGCAGATGTACTGCCACCTTCTCCGCCATCATATTCTCGCTGTCATAGACGGCGCGGGCCAATTGTCCCTCCTCCACGGCGATAAAGCCGTTGAGGACGAACACCGTGTCCTCGTTATAGCGCAGGGTCACCGCCTCACCATCATCGGGGGTTATTTCTATGGTTTCCGAGGAAACATCGGTGATAGTGCCGCTGACGCGTGCGCAGGTGGCCGGTTTTACAATCAGCACCCACCTGGCCAGGCTTTCACCATCGGCCAGCCAGACCACCACCCTGTCGCCGACCTCAATATCACTGAATTCAGCCCCGGCGCCAAAGGGGCGGCGAATCGCCTGCTGGGGTTCGGGGAGGGGAACTTCTTCCGTTTGAGCTACCCTGTTTTGAACCCTTAACCTCGCCTGACTAGATACTAAAGCCCCGGCTCGCACCCGGTTCTGAACGCCCAAGCACGTGCCCGGCTCTTCTGGAGTTCCGGCCTCTGCCTGGTTGCGAAGTCTGAATTGCTGGGCCAGAGCTGTAATCCGCCCCGGTACATCCAGCATGAAGTATCCGGTATTTTCGTCTACTCTTATGCCTATCTCATCTTCTCCGGACTGAACCTTAAAGTATGCCTGGTTTTCCTCATCAACTTCGGTTACCGTGCCCCTGACTATACTGGCTTTTGCATCCTCGGTCCAGGGCATGGGTTCATCCGAATCGGCCAGGGCGGGCAGGGCCAGACCTAAAACCAGACTCAACGCCAGTACCGAAGCCACAGCTATCTTTAGTAGCGACATTTTACTTTCACCTCCTGTAGTTTAGTCTCTTTTCCGGCAAATAAAATCAACCGGATAATATCCAACAGTTTTTTCATCTAAAACCTCCCAGTTAAAAATTATCAGTCCGCGATGGCGTAAGCCACCTGAACGGTAAGGGTAAGCTCTATCTCTCCGGGGCTGATGGGCGTGGTGGGCGCTGGCGCTACCATTTCCATCCCGGCGTCTCGATAGACAACGGGAGGATATACGGTGCCCTCGGAGATATAGGTGGGCTTGCCCAGCCCAATGCCGGCCAGGTCGGCCAGCTGTTCGGCCTTGGCCCTGGCATCAGCCATTGCCTCCTGGCGGGCTTCCTCATAGTAGGGGGTGGGGTCGTCTACGGAAAAGCTGATGTTATTGATGCGGGTGTAGTCTCCACCGGCGACGGCGACGGCATCAATAACCGGGCCGGCCTGCTCTACATCCCTTATCTTTGCGGTTACCATATTGGTGACCCGGTAGCCGGTCACAACCGGCTCGTCCTTGTAATCATCCCACCTGGTTACCTGGTAAATGCTGAAATATCGGGTCTGGATATCCTTATCCGCCACACCGCTGTCAGCCAGGGCTGCCATCACCGCATCCATGGCCGTAGCCGCCTGGGCCTGAGCCTGGGCTACCGTATCCGCCTGAGCCTCAATACCCAGGGACAGAATGGCGATATCAGGGGTAACGGCGACCTTGCCGGTGCCGCTGACCCAGATACCCGATTGCTGGCTATTGATGTCCACCGTATCAATAGTGGTAGGGCCGCCGGTGCAACCGCTAAAGCCGACTACCGCCAGCATCAGCACCAGGCTCACCGCCACCAACCAAAACTTTTTCATCGCTTGCCTCCTTGATATTCTTTCTTCCACCTATATATAACGAAAAAGCCGCCGATTAGTTAGGCGGCGACTTAAGGGAATTTTAAAAAAGGGTTATGACTACTCTAAAGCCTCAAGGACCTCCTCATAGCCGTCCTCCGATACGGCAAGCGCCCGTCGCAGGGCAGCCCTGGTTGACTCCGGTACTTCATCCAGCACGGCGTGCAGAACCGCCCGGTTATGAGCCGCATTAGACACCAGCGTGTCCCTTAGCTGAGCCCGATTACCGTTCCGGGCAGTGTCATCACTGCTACCCCAATCCTTCCCCGGCTGGGGTGCTAATACCGGCTCCGGCGGGGCTTCATCAGTTGTCGGCGGTTCCGTCGGGGCTCCAGCTTCTTCTGTCGGCGGCGCCATCAGCATCGGTTCTTCATCCCCACTCTGGGCCAGGACGAGCACAGTCAAAAGTGCCAGGTGCCTGTCCAGGCGCTGGGTGACAAGCTCCACCTGCCCGGTATTACCCTTACCGGCCATGTAAGCTATCTCGGCCACACGCCGGTCAGCCAGCTGGGCGCAGAGCCTAGCCTTACCCATCTGAGAGGGAGTTAGCGTCAGGCGCACCTGCTCGGTGGCCAGCTTTACCGAATAGAGAGGGCTATCGGGCATGCTGCTATCGGCGGCGGCAACCGTGCCTCCCCCGCCTAACACCAGGACGAGAACTATAGCCATCACCGTTGCCCACCGCGGGAACCAGCCCCAGGAGGTGCGGCTCTTACGGGCGGTCCTTTCCTGTAGCGCCGCGCGGAACTGGTACATGGCCCTGGCTTTGAAATCGGGGCGGGGCTGAATGGCCGACGCCTCCCTGGCCGCCAGAGCCGTCTCCAGTAACGGCTTTAGCTCGGCTGCCTGCCCTGGGTAGCGTGCAAGGCACTGCTCCAGGCTTTCGCCTTTAACCAGCAGCCGTTCCAGGCATTCGTTTAAGATATTATCAAATTCTCTATTCTTCATTTTTCGTCACCGATAGCGCCCGGCGCAGGGCGACTATGCCGCTGTGCTGTAACGCCTTTACCGCCCCCTGGTTCTTGCCCATTACCTCGGCCACCTGGGCGATGGACAGCTCACTGGTAAAGCGGAGGGAAATCACCTCGCGCTGGGCATCGGTCAAATGCCGGGCAGCCGCCAGTACCTGCTCTATATCCAGCTTGCGCTCGGCGGCCAGCTGGGGGTTGTCACCACCGCTGACCAGCGTTTCCTCCAGCGGCACCACCGTCTTCTTTTTCTTTCTCAGGTAATCAACCACCTGATTGTGGGCGATACGGTAGAGCCAGGCGGAGAAGGGTTTACCCCTCCACTTGAAGGAAGAGATGGACCGGAGTGTGTTTAGAAAGACCTGCTGAGTCAAGTCTTCTGCCTCCACCGCATCTCCTATCTTGAGGGTTATATAGCGATAAATCCTATCGAAATACTCCTCATATATCTGTGCAAAAGCTTCCTGGTCTTGCTTTTGCGCCCGGCGTACCAGGCTTTCCTCGTCTTGCACCTGACAACTCCCAGCCGCTTCAAGCGGTAATTATGGCGTTATCCTGTGCACATAGTATAACGAAGCAAATAGCAAAAAGATAGTTTCCTAATCGTAGCAACCCACCCGATAGAGGTTACACCTCTCTCTGACTTGGGGGAGGATTGACCCCACTTCCCACCCCTTTTAACGATTCTATTTCTTCCTGGGGGGCTTGAATGTTTAGCTGGCAACTCTACTTAGCAACCTACCCCCTTAATCCCCCTCCCTTGTAAGGGAGGGGGAAGGTTTTTTATAGAAGAGGGGGCTTCGCCCCCTCTTAAACACCCCTGATATTTTTTGAGTTTTAGAGGCATAGCTTTTGAGGATGGGAGTAAAAAGGTCTTTAGCCAGTTTCATTAATAAGGGCGGCGGGCTTAATTCCCATCCCCTGTAAGGGGTGGGGCGTAACCTTTCCATATAAGGGTGGTGGGCGGGAATAGATATAAATGGGGGTGGGGGGAATAAAGGGCTAAGTTATGCTACAATACTACAAAATTTAGACTTTATAGGAATTAAGAACTTGGCTTTTAACATACGCCTGATGTGCCAGGAAGACCTCCCCCAGGTCAATGAGATTGACCACGAAGCCTTCCCCACCCTGTGGCCACCACCCAACTACCAGCGGGAGCTTAAGAACGGCTTGGCTCATTACATCGTGGCCTGCGACGAGGAGGAAGAATATGAGCCGCCGGCGCCGGAAGACGCCCCTCCAAAAGGCTCTTCCGGGCTGCTGGACAGACTGAGACGTCTCTTCAACCACCACCGTCCTTCTGATAACGAACCCGCCTCGTCAGTAAGTGGATATATCTTTGGCTTTGCCGGCCTGTGGTTGATGGCCGGGGAAGCCCATATAACTAACATTGCCGTGCGGGAGAGCTACCGCCGACAGGGTCTAGGTGAACTGCTGCTCATCTCAATGATAGAGCTGGCGGTAGGGCTGGACGCCCACCTGGTCACGCTGGAGGTGCGCGCCTCCAACACCACCGCCCAGAGCCTCTATGCCAAGTACGGCTTCATTGAGGTGGGGCTGCGCCGCGCCTACTACACCGACAACCGGGAGGACGGGGTGCTGATGACCATAGAAAATGTCACCTCAGCCCCGGTTCAGGCCAACCTCCGGCAGTTAAAGCAGGCCCACGCCCAAAGATGGAGAGCGCCTGTCCACCGTATTGCCCACTAGAACCTCCCAACATCAAACCAAGGGGTTATTGACAAAAGCCAAAAAATGCGGATAATACGAGGCATACACAAAAGCACCCCCTGAGCTTAAAGAAGGAGAGATACCATGAGTGATACCGAAAGAGGCGAGAGTAAGATAAGGGTCCGTCCCATGGAACCCATGGATATTGACAGCGTTCTGGCTATTGACAGTAAAATAACCGGGGTGCGAAGAGCGGCCACCTATACCGATTTGATTATCGGCGACCTGGGCAAAATCCCCGACTTAAGCTTTGTTGCCGAGGTTGACGGCGAGGTGCAGGGCTTTCTGCTGGCCCGGCGGGCCTATTTTGGAGAACCTTTTGATGAAGTGGGCATGATTCACATACTGGGCGTTGAACCCGACTACCAGCGGCTGGGTGTCGCCACCCAGATGGTCAACGCCCTGGTGAAGGCCTGCCAGGAGAAAAAACTTAACGCAGTGCGAATAATGATTGATGAAAATGACGACCAGCTACAGAGCCTGTTCCAGCAGCTGAATTTCCGCCGGGGAAAGCTCGTCGACTACACCAAGAAGTTAAAAAAGATAGATTAAGCCGGCTACAGGATATACCTTAAGGGAGTCTATTTACCGCCCGGTTTGGGCATCTCTTTAGCCCTCTTATTCAGCTCCAGCCACTCCTCAAGTCCCTGCTTGCTCCTGGCCAGCGGCTCCTTTAACCTGTCTACCTGAATACCGGCTAAGTAGCTCGACGATTTGTGCTTTTTGGCAGTCTCTATCTCGCCGTTAAACTCCTCGGCAATGGCATAGGCTCCGGCCAGGGTATTACGCAAACTCTGGTCTATATAGTCCATCTTATCCTTGTTTCTTTTCCAAACGCCAGTTTTAAACTTCTTGGCCTGCCACTTGAAGAGGAAGGCTTCCATGAGCTTCTGGTTATAGTCTATTTCAGATAGCAGGCCGCGCACCGCCTGCTGTTGCCGCTTCTGCTGCTGCTGCTTCCTGAAGAAAACATTGATAACGACGAAGATAAGAACCGGTGCCAGATAGGTTAAGACCTGGCCTATGTCTCCCCAGTCAAAATCCAAGGCTCACCCCTTATGGCTAAATCCAAAATTTAATTAAAACACAAACCGATAACCATGTCCAACGGGTAATAGACCCGGGCGGAAACGCGGGGCTTCCTTAATCAAAAAGATAAAGGGGGGAATCGCCCGGTTTTTAGAGTGTGTTTTATTTCCCACCCTCCCACCCTACAGAAGTGATACTTCTATCAATTTCTTCTTAGGGGGGTGTTTAAGAGGGGGCAAAGCCCCCTCTTTACCTTAAAGGGTGGAGGGCGGGCGGAATATTGAACGAAAGTGCCAAAACTGCTATAATGCAAATCTATTCCGGCAAAGTCAATGGGGGTGATTACTATGGCAAGTGGAAACAAAAGCCCAATAAACATCAGGCCTATGGAGCGTGGGGATATCGATACCGTTATATCTATCTACGGTAAAATCAGGGATGAAAAAATACCCGGCGTTAAGCGGAGCCGCCTCAGCTACAGGAGCGCCCTGACCTACGCAGAGGTAGCCTTGACTGATCCCGGGGGCCCGCTTGACCTGAGTTTTGTCGCTGAAGCTGATGGTAAGGCCATTGGCTTTATCTGGAGCCGGTTAGCCTACGTGGGCATACCGATCGACGAAGTGGGCATCATCTACATGTTGGTCATTGACCCCGACTACCAGAAAAGGGGTATCGCCGGTAAACTGATCGAGGCACTAGCGAAGCGCTGCCGTGACAGAGGGGTTAAAACGGTGCGCGCCATCATCGACGAACGCCACTGGGAGCTGCAGAACTATTTCCAGAAGCTCGGCTTCCACCGCAGCGAGCTGGTCATCTACACCAAAGCCGCTAAAGGTTAAGCCGACTTTCCCGCATTATACGCCCTGAAGAGTTATGGTGCCTTTACTAATAAACATATATTGCGGGAAAAGAGCTTTAGCGGGAAGCGGTAGGCGCTCTCCGGGAAGGATTTTATTACCTCAAAGCCCGCCCCCTCTGCCAGCTTTTCCAGCTCACTATAGGAGAAGAGGTAGTAGCGACGGTGGAGGGTCTGGCCTTTTTTACGCCAGGGTACGGTTACCTCTTTGGGCTTGAACCAGAAACGGGGCTGGCAGCGGTTCCATACCGTGATAAAGGCCTCAGCGCCGGGCTTCAGCACCCGTTTGAGTTCAGCTAAAGCCGCCTGGTGTTCCCCGCCCATGAGGTGGTGATAGGTTGCCACCGCTATTGCCCAATCAAAGCTCTCATCGGGGTAGGGGAGGCGGCGTACATCAGCCAGCGTCAGCTCCACGGCCAAGCCGAATTTCTGGGCGTATTTTTCGGCGAACTTTAGCATCTCGGCGGAGAAGTCCACCCCGTAGAGCTCAAAGCCGTCTTTAAAGGGCAGAAAATCGGGGCCGTGGGCGCAGCCGACGTTGAGCAGCTTGCCCTTCTGCCAGCGCTCTGCCAGCGCCTCCAGCTCGGTGCGGAATATAGACCAGTGCCGGAAGTTATACCAGCCGGGGGCTATCTGGTTAAATACTTCTCTTGTCACCCTATCCCCTTTATCCCCTTCCCCTCAAGGGGAAGGGGAAGATTTCTTTTAGAAGAGGGGCTGACGCCCCTCTTAAACACCCCTTTAAGGCGGCGGGAAAACCCCTTCCATATAAGGGCAGCGGGCGAGGCCCCTTACTTCCCTGCCCATTTAGGGTGATAGGGGAGTTACCCTTCCATATAAGGGAGGCCGGGCGGGAATAGATATAAATCGGGTGGGGCTCCGTCCCCCTACGTTATGTTTCTGTTTAAAATTCAAATCTGCTACACTGTTTATGGCACATTATGAGGAAATTTACAAGGACTATATCCGGGGTGACGCCGGTGGCGGTGATGACCCGGCCCCTGAAATGCCCGGGGCAGTGCATTTTTTGCCCCACCTACCCGGCAATACCCCAGAGCTATACCCCGGAATCGCCGGCGGTGCTGAGGGCGATAAGGTGCGACTACGATGCCGGTAAGCAAGTCCGCTCAAGGCTGAAAGCGCTGGAGGAAATGGGGCACCCCACCGATAAGATTGAGCTGATAGTGATGGGGGGTACCTTTCTGGCCTACCCCGAAGACTACCAGTACCAGTTTATCCAGGGCTGCCTGGACGGCCTGAACGGCCGGCAGTCGGCCGACCTGGAAGAGGCCAAGAAAATCAACGAAACGGCCGGGCACCGCTGCACCGGAATGTGCATCGAGACCAGGCCGGACTGGTGCCGGCAGCAGGAAATAGAGCGGATGCTGGAGTTCGGCGCCACCAGGGTGGAGCTTGGCGTCCAAATACTGGATGACGAAATCTACCGCCTGACCCGGCGCGGGCACAAGGTGGAGGATGTGGTGCGTGCTACCGCCCTGCTGCGGCAGCACGGCTTTAAGGTTCACTACCACTGGATGCCGGGGCTTCCCGGCTCCACCCCGGAGCACGACCTGGAGCTATCGAGAAAGCTTTTCGAGGACGAGCGCTTCCGGCCGGACGGATTAAAGCTGTACCCGACCATGGTGGTCGAGGGTACCGAGCTGGAGAAGTGGTACTTCGAAAACCGCTACCAGCCTTATGAGATCAGCACCATGATCAACCTGATGGTGGATATAAAATCCATCGTGCCCAAATATGTCCGGATATCGCGGGTGCTGCGTGATATACCGGCCAAGTTTATCACCGCCGGCTGCAAGGATTCTCTGCGAGGGGTGGTAAAGCAGCGGATGAAGCGAAAGGGCATTGAGTGCCAGTGCATCCGCTGCCGGGAGTACGGCCACCGGGCGCGGGACGGCTGGGAAACCGGCGAGCCCCGCTTAACCAGGATGGACTATGAAGCTTCAGGGGGGAGGGAAATCCTTCTCTCTTTTGAGGACGAGACGGAAACCCTTTTCGGCCTACTGCGGCTCAGGATTCAGCCCCGGTCCGAGAGCGGAGGAAATTCAGCGGTGATACGGGAACTGCATGTCTACGGGCCTGAGGTTCCGCTCACCGAGCAGCGGGAAGGAGCGGCCCAGCACAGGGGGCTGGGTAAAGCCCTGATTAATGAGGCGGAGCGGATTGCCGCTGATGAGTTTAAAGCGCCGCAGATGACGATTTTGAGCGGCATAGGTGCCAGGGAATACTACCGCAGTGAGTTCGGCTATAGTTTACAGGGGGCTTATATGGTTAAGGAGCTACAGGTTACGGCACCGAGGTTATCGCTGCCTTAACTCTCTGCAACCCACCCCTGCCCCCTTCCAACAGTTGTTTTTCTTCCCACCCTATTATATTTACTTAGCAACCCACCCCCTTTATCCCCCTCCCTTGTAAGGGAGGGGGAAGGTTTTTTATATAAGAGGGGCTGACGCCCCTCTTGGACACCCCAGTTAAAATAGGCAGGGGGGAATAAGAGAGATGAAAAGAGGCTATGCCTTTAAAATTCCCTTGGAAAGTAGGGGTAATTCTTCCCCTCTGGGGGTGGGGAGATAAGGGGAGGTTAATCCAAAGGGGTGTTTAAGAGGGGGCTATGCCCCCTCTTTTCCTTAAAAGGGCGGCGGGCGGGAAAAGATATAAATTGGGGGTGGGGGATTACCCGCTTTTAGATGGTGTTTTATTTCCCGCCTTCCACACAGACCAAATGACCCAGAGTACCAGCAGATAGAGACCAACACTAGCCGCAAGGAGCAGGACAGCGGCTATTATGCCAAAGGGTAAAATAGGATCAGGTGAGAAAACAAAGCGGAAAAAGTGAATTATGCAATCAGTGATAGCACCTGTAGCTACTAGCGTAACCGATATTGCTACCGGCAGGCTCTTTAGCTTTTTCAGGCTGGGCCTGATAGTGAGGTAGATGAGAAGGGCATAGGTTCCCAGAATGGCAAGTATGAGCAGGATTATTACCGCCAGACTGCCCGCTGAGGTGGTGATAGTGACCCTCCATACCAGACTTATAATTCCAGCACTGAGAGCTAGCGTAAGACTAACAATGAACCATATCTTGAGAGGTAATCGATTCATTCTTTACCCCTCAGAAAGTCTATCGCCCACTGAACGGCGTCCTCATTCTCCAGGTCAAGCTCATAGTCCGGGGGTAGCCCCTGGCCTTCTATCAGGCGGCCGTTGGGGGTGAACCAGCGAGCGTTGGTGATGTATAACCCGGAGCCATCTGTAAGCGGGTAAAGCACATTGGCACTGCCCTTGCCATAGGTCTTTTTACCGGCAATGGTAGCCCGGCCGTAGTCCTGCAAAGCGCCCGCCAGCACCTCACTGCCGCTGGCGCTGTATTCGTCCACCAGAACCACCAGGGGCAGCTCAGTGGTCATCCCACCTGATTCGACCGAGTAAGCAACATGACCGCCCTCATTATCTACCACATCAATCAACACGCCCTCCTCAAGGAAAAAGCCGGCGACATCAACCACTGTCGTCAGCAGGCCGCCGGGATTGCTGCGCAGGTCAAGGATAATGCCCGAGGCCTGCTGGCCTACCTCCTCCATCACCGGGTATAGCTCTACGGCCGTCCGCTCGGTAAAATTGGTTATATTAATGTAAGCGATGTCCTCCTGCATCTCAAAGAGGACGCTGGGCAGCTCAACCTCAGCCCTGACTATCTCGATTACCTCCGGTTCGGTCTCGCCATCGTGAAGTATGAGCAGGGTAACCACCGTCCCTTTGGGACCCCGGACGTTGAGCACCACCTCAACCAGGCTCATCCCGGCAGTAGGCCTGCCATCGACTTCCAGAATCACATCGCCGGCCTTAATACCGGCCTTATCCGCCGGTGAGCCGGCAACGGGAGCGATAACTACAACCTGCCCGTCTTCGGCGTTCACATAGGCGCCGATGCCGTCAAACTTTCCCTCCAGGCTCTTCATATTCAGCTCGTAGGCGGCGGCATCAAGATAGGAGGTGTAGGGGTCATCCAGCGCCTCCACCATCCCCCTTATAGCGCCCTGCGCCAGTGCCTGGGCATCAAGCTTGTCCTTATCCACGTAATCCTGAAAGATTATGTTCCACACCTGCTCCACGACACCAAGGCTCTGCCGTGGGGAGCTCCGGGTACCCATAACCCAGCCGGTACCGAAGGACACGGCCACCACCGCCGCTACCAACAGGACGATGACTATAGTTTTGGCTCTTTCAGACATCGGGCTCATTCTCCTTAAAGCGTCTCAGACGGGTAAGACTATATTATATTATCAGAGGGGGGGATCTTTTAAGCTACTCACAAGGCCAAGTAAACCTGTAAGCCGAGTTCTGTACTCCGACGAAACGGAGCGGTGACCATCTATCTAGCCCTGACGTTGCCATCAGGGTCAAGCGACCAACCCGGGGACAGGCCGGGCGTCCTTATGTCCCTCTATTTGGTCTTGCTCTGGATGGGGTTTACCCAGCCGACCGGTCACCCGGCCGCTGGAGAGATCATGCCACACCATTTCACCCTTACACTCTCGGGCGGTATGTTTCAGTTGCACTATCCGTAGGGTTACCCCTCCTGGGCGTTACCCAGCATCCTGCCCGGTAGAGCTCGGACTTTCCTCCCCAAAATAAAATTTTAGGGCGGTCACCCGGTTTACTTGACCTGATTACACTGTAGTATAGAAGGTATTAGAAGTCAACTTAAAGCCTGGCCCGCCAGCCTATCCGCCTCTCTGTTTTGTGTGCGGGGGATGTGAGTTATGGTGAAGGCTTCCAGAGAGCCGATGAGCTGGACTACTTTTTGGTATAGCGGGCGCAGAGTGGCTTTTTTGACGCGGTAGCGGCCTTTAAGCTGTTTAACCACCAGCTCTGAGTCCGACCTGATTTCCACCTCTGCGGCGCCGAGGCGAGCCGCCTCCTCGAGGGCGGCAATGACAGCCCGGTATTCCGCCTGGTTATTGGTGGCGTGGCCAATGCGCCGGGAGATGCGGCTAATGACCCTGCCCTGCCCGTCCTGTATAACCACACCGATAGACGCCGGCCCGGGGTTGCCCGATGAGGCGCCATCGGTATAGATTATCAGTCTTTTTGGCGTCATTTGCCCCTTTAGGCCAGGAACAGGATGCGCCCGCAGCTGCTGCAATACACCAGGTTGTTACCCCTCGCCCGCTGCAGGTCGGTGGTGGGCAGTGATATCCGGCAGCCGCGGCATATCCCCTGCTCCACCCTGGCCACCGCCGTCCCTTTCCCTTTTCTGAGTTGCTGATAGAACTCTACTGTCTCCGGCTCAATCTCGGCGGAGAGCAGCTGCCATTTTTGCTTGAGGTCGGCAAGGGCGGTTTGGAGCTTTGCCTTCTCGTCGGCTAGCTGCTTTTGCCGGCGCCGCCAATCGGCGGTCAGGGTTTTAAGCTCACCGCTTATCCTGGCTACGCCGGCCTCCGATTGCTCAACCTGGTCTATTATCCCCAGCGCTTTTTCTTCCAGCTTGCCGCGCCTGGTTTTGAGCATATCCACGTCCTGCTGGAGACTGGCCAGCTCCTTGGGGTTCTTTACCCGGCCGCTGAACAGCTTCTCTTCGGCGGTGGCAATCATGGTGGCGATATCGTCTATCTCCCACTCCGCGGAGTGCTGCTGGTGCTTTAGCTCTTCCAGATGCTGCTGCTCCGACTGGAGCTGGGTTTGAGCTTCCAGCACCGCCTGGCTTTCGCCGAGCTGGCCGGTGACATGCTTTAGCGCCCGGTCATCGGACTCAATTTCTACGTCAAATTCCTGAAGCTGATAGAGCTGCCTGGAAAGATTCATTTTACCCGCCTATTCTATAACGACTGTGGCGTAATAGCAATTTATTTAAGAACCCTATCCCCCTGTATCCCCCTTCCCCTTATCAAGGGGAAGGGGGAAAGTTTTTTTAAGAAGAGGGGCTGACGCCCCTCTTAAACACCCTACCAGGTCAGTCCCCTTTCAAAGGAGACAGAGAAATAAAAATGGGGGATTTTACCACCGAGGGGGTTCTTGGGTCTCCCTCACTTTTAGGAAAGGGGAAAGAGGGTTAAAGAGGCCAAGCCTTTTTGGGTGGGCGGGTGGGAAATAAAACACTCGTTAAAAATAGGGCGGGAAAAGAGATAAAACGGGGGGTGGGGTAGTGACAAATGCTTATAGTCATAATAGAACACATGTGCTATTATTTTATAAAGAAAGGGGAGGATTATGAGACTGCTGCGACTGGCCGTGGAGATTAAGCGGTGGGACCTGGCCGCCCACACCATCGTGCTGGCGAGCGCCAGAGTACTCAAGAACGGAGACAGACCGGATGGCGGAAAAGGCAAAGCGAAAAAGCGGCGCCCCAGAGGGTAACCAGAACGCCCGGACGCACGGATTTTATTCTAAAGTTCTGGACGAAGCGGAACAGCTCGACTTTGAGCTGGTATCCGGCTTTGACGGCTTCGACGGCGAGATTGCCCTGCTGAGGGTCAAGATAAAGTCCCTGCTGGAGAAAGACCCGGAGAACATCAGGCTGCTGATGCAGGCAACCGAGTCACTGGCCAGGCTGGTCAAGACGAAGTACAACATCACCAGGGAGCAGAAGAAGGGGCTGAAGGAGGCCATAGGCAATGTTCTCAAGGATATCGCCATACCGCTGGGCATCAAGGTCATAGGCAATCTAGCTAAATAGATGATTTTTGGTGACCCACCCCCTTAATCCCCCTCCCTTATTAAGGGAGGGGGAAGAATTTTCTTAGAAGAGGGGCTGGCGCCCCTCTTAGACACCCTGCCAGGTCAGTCTCCTTTACAAAGAAGTGGGGTAAAAAGGGAGTTGAAGAGGCGGAGCCATGGATTCAGGGGGGTTAAGGGGGACGAAGTCCCCCTCTTAAATCTAACTCCCCCTCTCCAAGAGTGGAGAGGGGGATACAGGGGGTGAGGTTGATAAATGAAAATCGGGGTGGGAATAGATATAAAAAGGGGTGGGGCAATTATATTATGTCAATAAACGTCCTGAATAAACTGCGCCCCTACCAGCGGGAGGCGGCCTCGGCCATACTGGACAGCGTCCTCAAGCGCAAGGGGCTCACCTTCTCCGTGGAGATGGCCCGCCAGGGGGGCAAGAACGAGCTGTCGGCGCAGCTTGAGCTGCTGCTGCTCACCATCCACATGACCCGGCCCGAAAACCTGATAAAGTGCGCCCCCACCTTCAAGCCCCAGACGGTCATATCCATGATGCGGCTCAGGGACCGGCTTAACGACGCCGGTTTTAGCGGCATCTGGGTGCCCGAGATGGGCTACATCATCAGGCTGGGCAGCGCCAGAGCCATATTCCTTTCCGCCGATGAATCGGCCAACGTCGTCGGCAACACCGCCCATATCCTGCTCGAAATAGACGAAGCCCAGGATGTGAGCAAGGACAAGTACACCAAGGAGTTCAAGCCGATGGGCGCCACCACCAACGTCACCACCGTCCACTACGGCACCACCTGGGACGACGCCACCCTGCTGGAAGAGGTCAAACAGAGCAACCTGGAGATGGAGAGGCAGGATGGCGTAAAGCGCCACTTCCGCTACGACTGGCAGGAGATAGCCAAACACAACCCCGACTACCTCGCCTACGTCGAGGGGGAAAGGGAGAGATTGGGGGAAAACCACCCCCTGTTCCTGACCCAGTACAGGCTCCTGCCCATCCGGGGCGGCGGGGGTTTCTTAAGCCGCCAGCAGCTCGCCCAGCTGAAAGGCAGGCACGCCCGCAAGCACCGGGCCGAGCCGGGCAAGATATATATCGCCGGAATCGACATCGCCGGCGAGGCCGAGACCGCCGAGGGCGACTATCTAAGCACCCCCAAATTAAGGCAGGACTCCACCGTGGTCACCATCGGCGAGCTCGACTTTTCCATCTGCGACGATATCCGGAAACAGCCCCGGATACGGGTGGTGGAGCACTACCGCTGGACCGGCCGGAAGCACTCCGAGCTATATTCCCGGCTGGTCGACCTGCTTAAAGATGTCTGGAAATGCCGCAGGGTGGTGGTCGACGCCACCGGCATCGGCCAGCCGGTAAGCTCTTTCCTGAGGAAGGCGCTCGGCTCCAGGGTGTCCGCCTTCACCTTCACCGCTAAAGCCAAGTCGGAGCTGGGCTTTAACCTCCTGGCGGCTGTCAATTCAGGGCGGCTCAAGGTCTATAAAGGCGACGGCTCCGAAGAGGCGCAGGAGTTCTGGCTGGAACTCGAACGCGCCAAGAGCCAGTTCAGGGCATCAATGACGATGAACTTCTACGTCCCCCCGTCGCAGGGGCACGACGACTTCCTGATGAGCCTGGCGCTGGCGGTGGAGGCGGCCAACCTTTATGAGAGGAGAGGGGCGTGGGGGAGTGTGAGGGAGTAAAAATAGCACTAAAGGGGGATTGACAACCTAGCATGTTAGTAGTTAATATTTCAATGTTGACATTATGATACTAAATCATGGAAAAGTTGACAGTTGGGGTATCTTTTGGTGTAAGATAATAGGTGAAGATAGGGGATAATAAGGGATAACAGTAGTATTGAGCAGTGAGCCAAAGAATACGTCTGATATATACAGGCCATGCTCTTGAACAAATGCAAGATAGGGAGATTTCTAAAGCAGAAGTAATAGCATGTTGGAACGACCATCATACCGAGTATACTGATAGAGATGGTAACCCTATCTATATTGCAAATGTCGTTGGTAGACGTATAAAGGTTGTGGTAAAGAAACAAAACAATAGAGTGATTATTACAGCCGCTGATTGATTGGGGGTATTACAATGAGAATGAAATATGATAGAGAAGCAGATGCTATTTACATACTATTCAGTGATAAGCCGTATGCCTATGGCAAAGATTTAGATAATGAAAGAAGGGTAGATTACGATATAGACGGCAACGTAAGGGGTATAGAATTACTGTGTGTTAGCTCGGGTGTAATTACTGATGACTTGCCCAATAGAGCTGAAGTGGAACGATTCTTGTACGATAAAGGCATTAAAGTCTTTGCCTAAATCGGGGAAAGAGCAGAGTTTAAGAGGGGGCTGAAAGCCCCCTCTCTTTATTGGTGGCAAAAAAAGAGTCTAAAGAGGCGGAGCCTTTTTGGGTGGGGTAAAAAGGGCTTTAGCCCTACCTTAAAGGGCGGCGGGCGGGAATAGATATAAAACGGGGTGGGGCAAGAAAGATTGGGGGGATGGGGGGGCTACCCTAAAGCTAAATCCTCACTTTAAAGCCCGGCGCAGGATAGCGCCGCTAACCAGATACACAATAAGCCCCACGGCGATGAGTATCCCGCCGAAGGAAGCCGCCCGCCAGCCGGTGTTAACGGCCAGAAGCACCGCCGTTACCAGCCCCAGCGACGGCATGAATATATCCAGGAAAACATGCTTGAAGCCGGATAGCGTGCTTCCCCGGTTAAAGATCCTGAGGGCGGCGGCGTTGACCCCGGCGAAGGCGAGCAGGGTGGCGAAATTGGTGAACTCGGCGACATCCCTGATGTCATCGAAAACGGTGAACAGGCTGGCGAAAAAGCCCACCACGATAATTGCCAGCCATGGGGTGCGGCGCTCTTCGCCGATAACGCAGAAGACACCGGGCAAAGCCCCGGCGCAGGACATGGCCCACATCGCCCTTGACGCCGCCAGCAGCAGGAGCAGGACGGTGTTGGCCGTCGAGAAAAGCGCCACCAGCGTCAGCGTCAGCCCGGCATTGCTCCCCAGCACCTGCGCCGCCACCAGAGCCAGTGGGGCGTCGGACTGCCCTAAAGTCTCCCAGTCCAGCACGCTGACCGCCGCTATCGAGACCAGTATATAAAGCAGGGTGCTTATCCCCAGCGCCAGCATAATGGCCCTGGGGAGGTCGCGCTGCGGGTTTTTCATCTCCTCTGAGAGGTTGGCCATGCCCTCAAAGCCCAGGTAGGCAAAGAAGACCAGCGACGCCGCCCCGATTGTCCCGGCCACACCCATCGGCATCTCCATGATGTTGACCTCGCCGAAATGGGGCGCGCCGATAGCCACTATAAAGACCAGCCCGGCCACCTCGATGAAGGTGAGTATCCCGGCCAGCAGCGCCGATTCGCCGATGCCCAGAAAGACTATTATCGAGGAGACCAGCACCAGCCCGATTGCCACCGGCACTATCGGAGTGCCCAGCAGGTAATGGAGATAGCCGGCAAAGCCCAGCGCCACCGCCGCCGACGATATCACCACCGCCCATAAAATCAGCCACCCCGCCAGGAAAGCCAGCGAGGGCTTGAAAGCCATGCCGACAAACTGGAACTCGGGGGCGTTCTTGGGCCGCAGCTTCGAAAGTCGGGCATAAGAAAGCCCGGTCAGACCCGCCACCGCCGCCGCAATCAGGAAAGACAGCCAGACGGCGTTGCCCGCCTCCCCCGCCGCCTCCCCCGCCAGCACGTAGATGCCCGACCCCAGTATTACCCCGACGCCGGTAAGCGTGGTCACCCACAGCCCCAGGCGTCTCTTAAGCTGAGGTTCGGCGAGTTGGACAAGCTCAGTCATGGGCGATAGTCTCCTCGGTGTTTAGAGTAGCATAGAGGAGGGGGTTTGGTTAAGTCAAGGGTTTGGGGGGAGGGGGTTTGAGGGTTAAGGAGAGGGTGGGGGGAGGGAGAGTAGGAAGAAAGCGGTTGATTGACTAAAGACATTGTTGTACAAGCGTTAGCGATGTAGAATGTAAGTGTATAAAATGGATGCCTTTGTTGTTCCACAGACTATCTTGAAACATGATAGAGTAAACGAAATACTAGGTGCTGACTGGCTAACACAACAAGTTGAAGCCATTCGTAAAGCCACTAAACAAAAAGCAGTATTACATCCCTCGAGAATGAGTCCAGCTTTTGGCTGGACTAATCACCCACTGGTATCAGAGGCTAAAAAGGGTGAGGGGTCACTAACACCCCTATTAGATAGTCTAGAAATGGATTTAACAGACATGGGGGATACTAAACTACCATCTAATATCAGAGATAGATTAAAGGATGACCACGATTGCAGTAAAACTGCCTATGAACTTAGAATTGCAGCAGGTTTCTCTCGTTTAGGTTATCAAATAACATGGCTTACTCCTCAAAGCCAACCTCATCCAGAATTCACAGCGTCTTCAACTGACTCAAATTCGATATCTGTTGAATGCAAGAAAAGAGATAAAAGCGACGGATATGAACAAGGCGGAGAAGTATTCTGGAGACATCTTCAATATAGTTTGAGAGTAAAAATGGAAGAGGCTTCGCTTAATTACTGGGTAAAAATAACTGGTCGGGATTTTAATTTAGAAGATATTGATTCGCTAGTTGCGGAAATAATCTCCGTCATTCAATCAAATGAATACGGTCAATTTGACAGTAGTACAGGGCATTACCATACCGACTACACTAAGCTCTCAGATGCAGGTGAAAGCATTCCAGAGGAAATTGTGAACATGTTTCCGCGTGGAGTCATTGGAATTGATAAATACACCATACTGAAACGTAATAATAAGACAATGTTAAAGAACCCAAAGCTACTAAGACTAGAGATTACTGATGACCCAGAACACCGTGTGAAAGGTATTCTCAGAAATCTGAAAACAGCAGCACGTCAGGTCATTGAAGGACTTCCAAATCTAGTTTACTTAGATGTAAATATTCCAGAATACGAAAAAGAGAAGGAAGAATTTATAAACTATGTAGAAGCCGTGAGGCTGGAATTAACACAAAGGCACAGAAAAATATCCGCCGTAGTTATAACGAATATTTATCCAGCTCTTACCGTTAATGATTATTTAGGATGGCGTATTAGAACAGAATTGATTGAACATCCTAACCCATTGGTAAAATTTCCTAAAGGGTCGGTATTTCCAGGAGATGACTTTGGAACACAGTGGTTGCCGGGAATACCATCTGTTCAAGTATCTTAATGGGGCGAAGGGGCAAAAAAGAGAGTCTAAGAGAGGCAAAGCCTTTTTGGGCGGGGTAAGAAAGGGCTAATCCAAGGGGGTGTTTAAGAGGGGGCAAAGCCCCCTCTTTACCTTAAAGGGCGGCGGGCGGGCATAGATATAAAACGGGGCGGGGCTTTAAAGCCACAATTCTTTCATCCTGTCACCATTATCCCAAATCACCAATATCATAACCCTATTCAGGTAAAAGCCCTCTGGCATTTTTCTGCCCTTTATGCTACAATTGTCAGTACAGGAAAGCCAGGGGGTGCGACATGAAACTGACCGTCGTCGGGCTGGGGCGGGGCGGGGGTAAGATTGCCGATGAATTTGCCCACCTGAACAAAAAAGCCAGGGCCAGGCGGGGCTTAGAGATAATCACCGACGCCTTTGCCGTCGACACCGACCCGGCTGACCTGAACAGCCTGCGCGCCATAAAGCACGACCTCCAGCACAGAATCCTCATTGAAAGCGAGAAGACAGACGGGAGCGGAACCGTCCAGATGAGCGAAATCGGCGCCGAAATAGCCATGGAAAACAGCAACAGGGTCCTCGACGCCATAAGAGCCGCCGGGCGGCTCTTCGATACCGACGCCTTCCTGCTTACTGCCAGCGTCGTCGGCGGCACCGGCTCCGGCGGCATGCCGGTAATGGCGCAGGCCCTGAAGGACTGCTACCACGATAAACCGGTATACGCCCTGGCCATCCTCCCCTTCCTGGACGAGGAGGCCGAGGAAGAACGCATTACCTATAACGCCGCCATATCGCTCAAGTCTATCTATTCCGTGGCCGATGCCGTATTCGTGGCTGACAACCAGCAGTACATCACCAGAGACACCACCTTGAGGGACAAGCCGGCCAGGATTAACGAGCTGATAGTGGCGCCGTTCTACGACCTGCTCTGCGCCGGCGAAGAGGAAAAGACGAAGTACATCGGGGCGAGCATGGCCGACTTCGGCAATATAAGAGAGACGCTCACCGGATGGACCGCCATCGGTTGCGGGCGAGCGCCGCTGCCTTCCAGAGGGCTATTCAGCAGGTGGCGCAGTTTCAGGGACAAGAGCGCTGACAGGCAGGCGGGCGTTCAGGCGGCGGAGGCGGCCATAAGCCAGCTGCCGGTTGACTGCCAGCCGGCGGACGCGGAAAGAGCCTTATACCTGGTCACGGCGCCGGCGGCGGATATGAGGCCGGAGCTGTTCCATGAGACGGGCGGCTTCCTCAAAAGTGTGGCGCGGGGGGCAGTGCTCAGGAGCTGTGACTATCCCCGGGGGAGGGGCGAGATGGAGGTGACGGTGGTCTTCTCCGGGCTAACCTCTATAGAGAGGATAAAGGGATACTACGACATCGTGGGCGGCCTGGTGCGCAAGGTAAAGACGAGGCAGGCGGAAGCCGAAAAGAAAGCCAGGGCCATGGAAGCGGCGGCCAGGAAAATACCCTCGCTGCTATAAAGCGGTTAACCCACGCCTGTTTACGGTGCACCTCTACGATATTTTCCCCGGCGGGTATTTACGAACCTCCATCGGTGTAATATAATGCCAGCAAACACCAATGTGGAGGTGCCGCCATGGGGAATAACGCTAAGGTGGGAGGAATTCTGTCCATCGTTTCCGGGGGGTTTGGAGTTCTTGGCTTAGGCTGGATGGTTCTCATGATATGGATGTTCAACTTCATGCTCACTATGCCACAGTCATATGACCCCATGGCTCCCCTATTTCCCCAGGAAATGTTCCAATTCATGGCGATTTTCTACGGCGCCATGGGCCTGATAATGGCCCTCATCGGCGCACTGGGCATAGTCGGCGGCGTGTTTGCCCTGAAGAAGAAGCACTGGGCACTGGCCCTGGCCGGGGCTATAGCCGGTACCGTCACCTTCTTTCCCTGCGGGATACCGGCCGTTATATTCGTCTGCCTGGGTAAGGAGGAGTTCACGGCAGCGGAGCCGCCTCTCTAAAGGTGTAATTCTATTATATCACCGTCCTCCAGGATATGGTCTCTCTTAGCCATGACGCCGTCGTGCTTTCCCGAGCCCCAGATGCGGGCGAACTTCATCCCGGCGGCGAAGTCCTTGTGCACCTCGGCGGCGGCGTCAGCCAGTGTGCTGCCCCGGTCAATTACGATGGGGTCGCTGAAATCGGCCTTACTGCCCGGCGCTTTGGTATAGACCCGTATAATATCCAGCACTTCGTAGATTTTAGCCTTAAGCTCCTCCAGGCCTGTCCCCTGTTTGGCCGAAACGGCGATAACGGGGAACCGCCCTTCGTATTCAGCCTTTAGAGCAGCGTAATTCTGGCTGGCGCCATCAAGGTCAAGCTTGTTGCCGATAATGAGCGCCTTCCGGTGCCAGATGGTGAACTCCGGGTCATCCCCCACCCCACCATCACCGAGGACTATTCTCATCTTTTTCAACTGGGCAATAATAGCTTCCATCTGCTCCAGCGGGTTCCGGGACAGGTCCAGCATGATGAGCAGGACGTCCGCCTGCCTGAGCAGTGGCGGCAGCCAGAACTGGATGGCCTGATGCACCAGTGGCGGGGTATCGAGCATCTGGATTTTTATATTCTCGAACTCCATCATGCCCGGTGTGGCACTGTGAGTGGTGAAGGGGTATTCGGCGACGGGCGGGGAGGCGTTGGTGATGGTTGAAATAAGCTGGGACTTGCCGGAGTTGGGCAGGCCGATGACGGCTACCTGGGCGGCCCCCTCTTTTTCGATAACCATTGATGCCCGCCGGGCGCCGCTCTTCTTGGCGGCCAGCTGGTTGAGCTTGGCAATCCGGGTCCTCAGCTCGGCGCGGAGGTGGTCGGTGCCCTTGTGCTTGGGCATGATAGCCAGCATCTCTTCCAGGGCGGCTATCTTCTCCATCGGGTCTTTAGCCTCCCGGAAGTTCTTTTCGGCGTCAAAGTATTGCGGCGGCAGGTTAGCCGGCATTATCTTTTATAAAAACTCCTTTATCTTTTTAGCCAGTTTCAGGGTAATGCCTTTAGCGGTAGCCAGCTCCTCAAGCGGAGCCTCCCTTATAGCCTTGACCGAGCCGAACTGGCGGATTAAAGCCCGCTTGCGCCCTGGCCCGATGCCGGGAACAGTATCCAGCGCCGAGGCGAAGGCCTGCTTTTGGCGCACCCTCCGGTGATAGCCCAGGGCAAAGCGGTGCGCTTCGTCCCGGAGGCGCTGTAAAAGCTGGAGGCCGGGGGATGAGCGGGGTAAAACCACGGGCCTGGATTTTTTGGGGATAAAAATCTCCTCGTTTTCCTTGGCCAGACCGGCGGCGGGGATAGAGTCAGCCCCCATTTCCTTCATAGCAGCCAGGGCGGCGCTGAGCTGTCCCTTGCCCCCGTCGATGAGGACGAGGTCGGGCATGGCCGCCCATGTGCCCGAGGCATCGCCGCCCCGCTTGAAGCGCCTTTTGAGCACCTCGCCGAGCATGGCGTAGTCGTCAATGCCGGCGACGGTCTTAATCCTAAAACGCCTATAATTAGAGGGCTTGGGCCTGCCCTGCTCGAAGACGACCATGCTGCCCACGGCGGCGGCCCCCTGGATATCCGATATATCGTAGCCTTCTATGCGGGCGGGGAGGCGGGGTAGCTCAAGCTCCCGCTTTATTTCTTCCAGCGCCGCCGATACGGCTTTAGGCGAGGCGAACTGCTTAATTTTTAAATGCTCCAGCCCCTCCCGGGCGTTTTCGGCAACGATACCGACCAGCTGCTTCTTGTTGCCCCGGCGGGGCACCTGAATATTTACCCGGCTCCCCCGCCTGGCCCGCAGCCAGTCCCGGAGCACGGCCGCGTCCTCCGCCGGGTGCTGGAGTAACAGCAAGGGGGGGATGTGGGGGGCGGAGGCGTAAAACTGCTTGATGAAGCTGGCCATTACCTGCCCCGGCTCCTCGTAGCGGGTGCCCCGCAGTAGAAAGCTCTCCCGGCCGATGAGCTTGCCGCCCCTTATAAAGAAGACCTGTACGTAAGCCTGGTCTTTATCCTCAACGAAGGCGATGACATCCTGCTCCCCCTTTACCGTGGCGGCGATTCTCTGCCCCTCGATAACCTGCTCCACCGCCTGAATCTGGTCCCTCAAGCGGGCGGCTTTTTCGAAGTCCATAGCTTCCGCCGCCTGCGCCATCCGGGCTTTAAGCTGCTTGACTATCTTTTCCTGCCTGCCCTCCAGGAAGAGGACTACCTGCCTGATGACCCCGGCGTACTCCCGGCGGCTGACCAGGCCGATACAGGGAGCCAGGCAGTGCCCGATGTCATACTCAAGGCAGGCCCTAGTATCGGTGCCGGTGATGGGACTGGAGCAGGAGCGGAAGGGGAAAATCCCCTTGAGCAGCTTGAGCGTCCGGCGTATTGATCCGGCACTGGCAAAGGGGCCGAAGTAGCGCCCCCCGTTTTCCTCCAGGCGGCGGGTGATGTGCACCCGGGGCCAGTCCTCGCCTAAATCTATCTTTAAATAGGGGAAGGTCTTATCGTCCTTAAGGCTGACATTGTAGCGGGGGTGGTGCCGCTTTATCAGGTTAAGCTCTAAGATTAGCGCCTCCTGCTCCGAGGCGGTGACGAAGTATTCCAGGTCGGCGATTTTAGCCACCATGCGCCCGATTTTGGGCGTCAGCTTCTGCCCGGCGCCGAAATACGAGCCTACCCGGTGGCGCAGGTTGGCCGCCTTGCCCGCATAGATAATAGTGCCATCGGCGTCTTTAAAGAGATAGACGCCGGGACGAAAGGGCAGCCCTTTTATCTGCTCGGTTATATAGCCTGCCGTCATACAGATTTATTGTAGCATAGCCCATGCGGGGGGCAAAGTCCTCCCTTTGTTGACAGCTGTCCTGCCCCCACCCTTGACAAATTCGCCCGTTGGTATATCATAGAGCTTAATAGAGTTTTGGCTCAAGGGGGGTATTAAATGAGGCGGTTCCTGAGCATTTTGTTCGCCCTGGGGCTGGTATTGAGCTTCAGCCTGGTGACAGCAGTGCCCGTCCTGGCCGTGCCCGAAGTCTGGGTTGATGATGGTTTCACCCCGGCAACTCCCGGCTGGGGCACCACCCACTTTGCCACCATCACCAATGGCATTATTGCTGCCGACCTAGGCAGCGCTACTGTCCATGTGGCTGCCGGCACCTACTATGAGCAAGACATCCTCATGAAGAACGGGGTGGACGTGCTGGGGGCGGGGGCCGGTAGTACCACCATTGACGCCGGCGGCGGCGGCGGCCACGTGGTGATCGCCAGCGGTGTGGACTCGACAACCACCATCGATGGCTTTACCATCACCGGCGGCAACACCGACGTCGGCGGGGGGATGTACATTTACAATGCCTCCTCGCCGACGGTGAGCAACTGCATCATCACCGGCAACCATGCCGCCAACTACGGCGGCGGGATGTACATTCATGAATCATCGCCGCTGGTGGTCAACTGCGTCTTCGAGAGCAACACGTCCGATAACCGCGGCGGGGGAATCGCCTGCCGGTCTGGTTCCACCCCCACTATTGTCAATTGCATTATCGTCGACAACACGGCAGTTGACGGCGGGGGAATCTACGTTGACGGCACTTCCGCCCCCACCATTGTCAATAACACTATTGTCGGCAACACGGCAACTACCGGCGGCGGAATATACACCGGTCCCTCACCCACCATTACCAATAACATCATCGTCAGCAACACGGCAACTACCGGCGGCGGAATATACTGTACCACCGCCACACTCGCAATATACTACAACGATGTCTACAATAATGACCTGGTTAACTGCATATCAACCAGCGGAATCTCCTCAGACCCCGAGTTTATCGGCGGCGGCGACTACCACCTCGACTCATCCGTTCCCTCTCCCTGCATTGATGCCGGCGATAACGCGGCCATACCCGTTGGGATTACCACCGACTTCGAGGGTGAGCCGCGCATCTATCCTGGAGGAGGAACGGTGGATATGGGCGCCGACGAGTACTATGTGGCACCACCACCACCACCCAGCGGGACGGTGGGCGGGGAGGTCTACCCGGTAGATAAGGCGGCCCTGCTGCTGCCCTGGCTGGGTTTGGGGCTGGTTCTGATTTTAGCCGCCGGCGGCTTAATCCTGGTAAGACGACAAGCCCATCGATAAACCAGCTATGAAGCGGTATCTGATTATAGCCCTGGCGGTGCTTACCCTGGCCCTGCCGGGGTTAGCTTTATGCACCGGCTGCCCGCCACCCCCCTCCAATTCCGGAACCAGAGCCGCCATCGTTGACCAGCTGGCCGTCATGGATCCAAACCAGGACTTTACCGACCGGGTGACGGCCGAGCTTGAAGCCTGCGGCTTTGAGGTGGATGTTTACTCGGGGGAGGAGGTCAGCGTTGAGCTCTACCGCCGGCTGCCCCAATACGGCTACAAGCTAATCATCTTCCGCGCCCACGCCGGTCTTTTGCAAGCGGAGGACGATTCCGGGGTAGTGGGGGTAAAGCAGGCCACCTACCTGTTTACCGCCGAGGAATACCGGCAGTACAGATACGTCCGCGAGCAGCTGGACGACCAGCTCCTGCCGGCGGAGATGACCCCTGACTTTCCCCTGGTCTTTGCCGTCAATTCCAGGTTTGTCCTGGAGAGCATGCCGGGGAGTTTTGACGACACGCTGATAATAATGATGGGCTGCTCCTGTAGCTACCTGGAGGATATGGCCGCCGCCTTTATCTTTAAGGGGGCGTCAACCTATATGGGGTGGGGCGGCAGCGTGACTCTGGACTATGTCGACCGGGCCGCCGCCGACCTTATCACCAACCTGTGTACTGAAGGCATGACGGTGGGAGAGGCAGCGGCCAAAACCATGACCGGGATAGGGCCCGACCCGGAATGGGGCGCCGGCCTGAGATTCCACCCCAGAGAGAGCAGCGGGCAGACTATCGCCGAACTTGCAGGGACAACGGGCGGGGAGTAAAGCTTTTTTTCAATGAACAAGGCGCTTAACGGCTGAATTTTCTTTCTAGTTATGTTAAAATACATAAAATCATCCGGCAGTGAGGAGGAGTGGTGAAAGAAGCTATTGATAAATTCCTGAACTATCTGGCGGTGGAGAAGGGCTTTTCCCGGAACACCACAGAAGCCTACAAGAACGACCTGAACCAGCTGACCGGCTTTCTGGAAGAGGCGGCCAAGGGGGGAACTATCCCGCCCTGGACAGCCTTTGACCGGCAGGCCGTCTTAAGCTACCTGACCAACCTCAAGGAGAGGCGGTACGCCGCCACAACGGTAGCCCGCAAGGTGGCCGCCATCAAGTCCTTCTTCAGCTTTCTGACGGCGGAGGGGCTGGTAAAGGAAAACCCAACGCGGGATGTGCCCTCACCGAGGGTGGGCAAGTCGCTGCCCAAGCCAATCTCAATCACACAGGCCCGCCAGCTGCTGGACGAAACGGAAAAGCGGGCGACGCCGGAAGCCAAGAGAGATAAAGCCATGCTGCACCTGCTCTATGCCAGCGGCATGAGGGTGAGCGAACTGGTATCGCTGAACCTGAACGATATAGATACTGACGGCGGCTATGTGCGCTGCTTCGGCAAAGGGAGCAAGGAGCGGCTCATCCCCATTCACAGCCAGGCGGTGGCGGCGCTGAAGGATTATATAAGCGAGGGACACCCCAGGCTGAAAGCCGGCGACGGAGAGGAGGCCCTGTTCCTTAACCGGCGCGGCGAGAGGCTGACACGGCAGGGGCTGTGGCAGATACTCAAGGGCTACGCTAAAGCGGCCAAGCTGGGTGTTGAAATTACCCCCCATACGCTGCGGCACAGCTTTGCCACCCACATGCTGAGCGGCGGGGCCGACCTGAGGTCGGTTCAGGAGCTGCTGGGGCACGCCAATATCTCCACCACTCAGGTCTATACCCACCTGACCACGGAACACGTCCGGCGCGCCTATGAAAAATCTCACCCGAGGGCTAAGTAGGAGGTAGCAGATGACGGGCAAATCAAAGCGGGGCAAACACCTGTCGCGGAGCCAGAGAAAGGGCAAGAAGGTTTTTTCGGCACCGGCGGCTTTGAAACCGGTAGGGACGGGAGCAAGCAGGCCGGCTCCCGAAGCAGTTAAGGCACCTCCGGCACCGGCGCCAAAGCTAAAAGCTCCGGTCATGGTGGCCCATGCTTCCAACGTGGTCGCCGAGCTGCGCCGAATCGGCATCTTGGCGGGGATAATGATAGTTATTCTGGTGATTTTAGCCCTGATTTTCGCTTGAATCCCGTCCCTGCGGTGGGTAGCTATTATGGATTTTGAAGCGGCCAGGGCTGAGCTAATCGAGCAACTCAGCACCGAGATTATAGACCAAAGGGTACTGGCGGCGATGCGCGCTATCCCCAGGGAGCTTTTTATACCCCCGGAAAGCCGTCACCTGGCCTACCAGGATAAACCGCTGCCTATCGGCCACGGGCAGACCATCTCCCAGCCGTTTATTATCGCCCTGATGACCGAGGCGCTGGAGCTTACCGGCAAGGAGAAGGTGCTGGAGATAGGCACCGGCAGCGGCTACCAGGCGGCCATCCTGGCCGAGCTGGCAGGGAAGGTGGTTACCACCGAACGGGTTAAGCCCCTGGCGGATACGGCTAAAAAGCTGCTGGACAAGCTGGGCTATACCAACATCGAGGTACACCCGGCCGAGGAAACCCTGGGCTGGCGGCGGCAGGCCCCCTATGACGCCATTATGGTTACCGCGGCCGCTCCCAAGGTGCCGCCCGAGCTTATCGCCCAGCTCGCCATCGGGGGGCGGCTGGTGATTCCGGTCGGCTCCCGCGATATCCAGGAGCTGTGCAAAATCAGCCGGGGCAAGAAGAAGAATAAAATTAAGAACCTTGGCGGCTGCCGTTTCGTTTCTCTAATCGGCAGGGGCGCCTGGGAAACGGACTAGAAGGAGGGCGAGATGGAATTAATAGAAGCAATAAAGGGCCGGAGAAGCATCCGCAAGTATACGTCCAGGGCGGTGGACGATAAGACCCTGAATACTATCTTAGAAGCCGCCCGCCAGGCGCCGTCCTGGGCTAATACCCAGTGCTGGCGATTCATTCTGGTGCGGGATAGCAAGATAAAGGACAGGCTCGCTGACACTTTAATGCGTTTACCCGACAGGCTTAATCCGAGTGCCGAGGCTGTCAAGAAGACGTCGGTGACCATCGTCGCCTGTGCCGAGACAAAGAGGTCGGGCTATTCCTTCCGTGAGCCAAAAGAACCGGTGACCGATAAGGGAGACTGGTACATGTATGACGTCGCCCTGGCCATGCAGAACCTGACGCTGGCCGCCCACGCCCTGGGCCTGGGCACGGTACACATCGGCGCTTTCGACGCGGTAAAGGCGGCCGAGGTTCTGGGAGTGCCTGAGGGCTACGCTGTCGTCACTATGACCCCGCTGGGCTACCCCGATGAAGCGCCCGAAGCCAGGCCGAGGAAAGAGCTAAATGAAATCGTTTTCTACGATAAGTTTGGTGGTGAACAAGGCTAAGCCGGCATGAGATACAGATGGTGGGTTATTAATAACAAGGAGGAAACGCTATGAATGAGCTGGGTATGGTCGCTCCCTTCTGGGTAATAGTGCTGATATGGCTGGCCAAAGTGGTGGTGCTGACTTTAGTCTCGGCGCTGCTGGCCTGCCTGGGCGTGCGGGCGCTGGACGCCTTAACCCCCCACATCCCCCACCGCGAGCGCATCGGGGAGGACCCGGTGGCTACCGGACTGTTTATCAGCGGCTTCTTTATCCTCATGGGGCTGGTCATCCACGGCGCCATCACGGCACTTACCGCCGTCACCACCCCCATAGTCTGGTACATCTTTGATTTCAGGACCTGGGGGCTGCTGGCCATGAGCTTCGTGGTGAGCCTGCTTATCGGGGTAGCCCTGTTCTATATCATGGACAAGCTGACACCTAAAATACCCTTTGCCGGCATCAAGAACAGCCCGGTGGCGGTAGGGATACACGTCTTCGGCTACCTGGTCTTCTTCGGCCTGATCCTCCACGCCGCCCTGACGGGACCACTATGAGAAAAATCGGCATTTTAGTCGGCTTGAGCTTAATACTGGTAGCGGGCCTGGCCACCGCCGGCTACGCCTGGGCGTCTCCATCCGAGAATTTCAACGAGCTAAACGGCGACGTCTTTGACGACTGGGAGGTATGCCGCACCCGCGCCTTCGGCGAGGACGGCTTTTACCAGGTATCGGAGGCCACCTTCCGCCCGGTGATAGCCTTCGAGAGCCTGGGCGAGAACGCGGCCACGGCCTACCGCCTGGGGGAGCAGTTTGCCGGCGAGTACACCAACCGTAACCAGAGGGCGGAGGCGATATTCAGCTTCGTGCGGGACCGGGTGAGGTACACCAGCGATATCGACCAGTTTGACCACGAGGAGTTCGCCCAGAATGCCGATGAGCTGGCGGCTATACTTGAGGGGGGCGGGGCCGGCTACGGCGACTGCGAGGATAGCGCCGTACTGCTGGCAGTGATGTATAAGGGGGCGGGATACCGTTCGGCGATAGTCATCGGCGAGGGGCACACCGCCACCATGGTCCACCTGCCCGACTACGATACGGCGCCGGTGCTGTTCGAGGTGGACGGTGAGCCGGGCTGGGTCTGGGCCGAGGCTACAGGGCGGAATAACCCGCTGGGCTGGACAGCCAAGGAATTCGTCGGGGTTACCCTGGCGGCCTACGAAATAACCGAAGAAGCGATAGTCCCCGCGGAACCGACGGCACCACCTTTGATCGCAGTTTCCCAAGGCGGAGGCGGCAGTAGCAGCGGTGGCTTCCCCACCCGCTATTCCTTCTTCGGGATAATTTTCCTGTTATGGATAGTCCCCTCTTTGTTCAGGAAAAAACGGCGGCGCGCCCGCTAGCCATCCACCCCACTTTATAACGAGTGTTTTATTTCCCACCCTCCCACCCAAAAGAGGTTAGACCTCTCTTACTTCTTTGTTAACCCCACCCCTTTTTAACAGTACTCTTTCTTCCCACCCCCCCCCACCCTACAGAAGTGATACTTCTATCAATTTCTTTTTAGAGGGTGGGGACAAGGGGGAGATAATCTCTTCCCTCTGGGAGGTGGGGAATGAGAGAGTCTAAGAGGGGCGAAGCCCCTCTTCTAAAATAATCTTCCCCTTCCCCTTAACAAGGGGAAGGGGATACAGGGGATAGGGTTACCTTAAAATAAAACTAAGCTTGCTCTAGCATCAAGCTCCGAGTATAATAGTCCGAGTATAATAGCTTATTGGATTATCGGATTAAGATATAGAGAGCAGGTGCCCAGATGCAAAAACAGGGACTTGAGAACATCCGCAACGTCGTTTTGCTATCACACAGCGGCGCCGGTAAGACCTCGGCCGCCGAGGCCATGCTGTTTACCGCCGGCGCCATCAAGCGCCTGGGCAAGACTGATGACGGCAGTACCACCTCGGACTACGAGCCCGACGAGGTAAAGCGCCAGATAAGCATAAACCTGTCTGTTCTCCCCTGCCAGTGGCAGGATACCAAGATTAACCTCCTGGATACCCCCGGCTACGCCGACTTCGTCGGCGAGGTCAATGCGGCCATAAGGGTGGCCGAGGGGGCGGTAATTATGATCTGCGCCGCCTCCGGGGTTGAGGTGGGTACCGAACAGGCCTGGGCGTACTGCGAGCAGGCGGAGCTGCCCCGCCTAATCTTTGTCAACAAGATGGACCGCGAGAACGCCGACTTTAATAAAACGGTGGCACAGATTCAGGCCAAGTTCGGCCCCAGGTGCCTGCCGGCGCAGCTGCCCATAGGCGCCCAGGATAAATTCGAGGGCGTGATTGACCTGCTAACCATGAAAGCCTATACCGGCACCGAGGGAAAAGAGGCGGAGATTCCCGAATCGCTTGAAAAGCAGGCCGAATCTTACCGGGAGAAGCTGATAGAAGCGGCCGCCGAGGCCGATGACAAGCTCATCGAGAAGTACCTTGAGGGCGGCGAGCTAAGCCAGGAGGAGTTCAGTAGCGGCCTGCGGCAGGCGGTGGTAAGCGGCAAGGTGATACCTATCTTTACCGGCTCGGCGCTGAAAAATATCGGCTTCAAGCTGTTTCTTAACGCTATACATGACTACCTGCCTTCGGCCAAAGAGCGGAAGGTGGTAACTATAAGCGATTCAACCAAAAGCACAGTCGAGCCCAGCGCCGATGCCCCACTGGCGGCTCTAGTATTCAAGACCAGCGCCGACCCCTACGTGGGCAAGCTCACCTACTTCCGGGTCTATAACGGCGCCATCAGCAGCAACTCCCATGTGTGGAACGCCAACCACAAAGGCGCCGAGCGCATCGGGCAGCTATTCGTGCTGAGGGGCAAGAACCAGGAACCGGTGCCCCAGCTGGTGGCGGGGGACATCGGGGCGGTGGCCAAGCTGGCCCTGACCAGCACCGGCGATACCCTGAGCGATCAGGACAAGCCGATAAAGATCGCCCCCGTCGAGTTCCCCGAGCCGGCTTTCAGCCTGGGGGTACACCCCAAGACCAAGTCCGACGTGGACAAGCTGGGCGCGACCCTGACCCGGATGGTCGAGGAAGACCACACCCTCCGCGTGCGCCGCGATACCGACACCAACGAGACGGTTATGTCCGGAATCGGAGAGTCCCACCTAGAGGTGGCGGCGGAAAAGATGCAGCGCAAGTTCGGCGTGGGGGTGACGCTGGAAACACCCAAAGTCCCCTATAAAGAGACGATTACCACCGGCGCCAAGGCCGAATATAAGCATAAGAAGCAGACGGGGGGGCACGGCCAGTACGGGCATGTCAAGCTCGAGCTTGAGCCCCTGCCGCGGGGCACCGGTAACGAGTTCGCCGCCAAGGTAGTCGGCGGGTCTATACCCCGGAACTATATCCCGGCGGTGGAAAAGGGCGTCAATGAAGCCTTTAAAGAAGGTGTTCTGGCTCACTACCCGATTGCCGACCTTAAGGCCACCGTCTACGACGGCGGCTTCCACCCGGTTGATTCATCGGAAATATGCTTCAAGATTGCCGGGGCCGGGGCGCTAAAGAAAGGGTTAACCGAGGGGCAGCCTATCCTGCTCGAGCCGATAATTGATATCACCATTACCGTCCCCGAGGAGTTCACCGGCGATATCATCGGCGACCTTAACACCAAGCGGGCGCGGGTGCAGGGGATGAACCCGGGGGGAGGCATCAACATTATTGAGGCCCAGGTGCCGCTGGCCGAGGTCCTGCGCTACGCCATAGACCTGAAATCGATAACACAGGGGCGGGGCAGCTACAAGATGGCCTTCAGCCGCTACGAAGAGGTGCCGGCCCACGTCGCCCAGAAGATTATCGCCGAACGTGAAGCCGAGAGGCAGGCGGAGAAGGCTTAGGTAGCCCTTATCTCCTGCCGCATGAAGACCACATAGCTGACGGCGAAGCAGATAACGGTCAGGCATATTAAGGCGGTGAGTTGCGGCCAGACAAGAATCAGGCTCTGGTCTAAGGAGAGAGGCCTGAGCAGCATTCCCGTTGTATCGCTGACGGTTAATATTCCCAAGCCCCTGAATAACGGGTCAAGCAACGCAGCAGTAGCCTCGGCAAACAACCAGTAGGGGGAAATCCGCAGCAACATCAGGGACGTCCCTATAGAGTCGGTTACGGCGGGCACTACAAAACTAACGTAAGGGTTAAAAACGGGGTTACCAATCAATATCCAGATGGCGAGCGGGCACAGCAGGGAGACAGCCAGGCTGCGGAATAAAATGGAGAAAAGGATGGCCAGCCCCATCCAGAAGGCTCCGTAGATAACGACAGCGACGAAGTAGATAAAGAGCCGGATGATTTCCTCGGCGGCCGGCGGCACGCCGATCATCCTCAGACCATAGCCTGCAACCAGCAACATGGCAGCGAATATCATGATGGCCAGAGTAATCATACCGGCCAGGAATTTTCCGTTAATGACGCTATCCCTGTAGATAGGCTGGGACAGGATTCGATTTAGAGTGCCGGTGGAACGCTCGTTGTTTATAGCATCAAAGCCGAGGGCTATCCCTATTACGGGGACGAGCAGGGCAATAAAGGTGGCCAGTGAAGGTATAGCTCCCCCAACGGTAAAGAGGCCCATAAAAATAAAGCCGCTTTCAGTGCCTGTCCCGCGAATTCCCTGTTGAGCAGCATAAAGCGCTGCTGCGCTGGCAACAACTACCAAGAGAAATAATATTAAGCACCTTATGCTGGTGAAATAGTCTGCCAGTTCTTTCCTGATTATGGTTATCATTATTTAAGCTAGCCTTCCTGGAAATACCTCTTGTATATATCGTCCAGCGAGAACTCCTGGACCTTCATCTGAATCAGGGCGACACCGTTATCCACCACCGCCTTGGAGATTGCCGCCCGCAGGTCGGAATCGGTGGTTACGTGCAGGAAATTACCCTCCGCTTCCACGTTGTTAACCCCCTTAATCTTGCCGATGATTTCTACCAGCTGCGGGCTGGCCTCGGCGGTTTCCACCTCTATCCTGTAGCGGCCTCCGGCCAGAGCATCCCTGCCCAGGTCGTCTAAGGCACCCTCCACCATCAGCTTGCCATTAGCCAATATGGCGATGCTGTGGCATATCCGCTGCACCTCATAGAGGCGGTGGGAGCACATGACCACGGTGGTATCCATCTTGGGCAGGCCGGCTATAAGGTCCAGTATTTGATTAATCCCCTCCGGGTCAAGGCCGGCGGTAGGCTCGTCAAGGATAACCAGCCGGGGCTTCTTGACCAGGACGTCGGCTATGCCTAAGCGCTGCTTCATCCCCCGGGAGAACTTTCTCACGGCGGTGTCCGCCTTCTCCACCAGTCCCACCTCTTCCAGCACCTGGTCAATCTGGCGTTCAGCTTCTTCGTCACTCATGTTGTTCAGCCAGGCAATAAACCTGAGGTTCTGCCGGGCGGTGAGGTTCTCATAGAAACCCAGCCTTTCCGGCAGGTAGCCGGTAAGGCGCTTTACCTTGAGCGACTCCCGGGTGGAATCAAAACCGAATACCCGGGCGCTGCCCGAAGCCGGCTCGGTCAGTCCCAAGAGCATAAGGATGGTGGTGGTCTTACCGGCGCCGTTGGGGCCGAGCAGGCCGAAGACCTCGTTCTCGGCGACGTGGATATTGAGGTGGTCGACCACCGTAGTGCCGTCGTACTTCTTGGTCAGGTCCCGGGTCTCTAAGACTATGTTCTTACCCATGTTTTACCGCCGGCTAAATCGCATAAAGATGTATACCAGGCCGGCAATCACCAGCACGATGATGGCCACCCCCACCCAGCCCCAGATGGTGGGCGTTTCCACGCTGACCCGAACATCCATATCGTCCGAGATTTGCTGGCCCTTGGCGGTGAGGCTGATTTGGTAATCCCCGGCGATGGTCTTGGCCGGCGGCTTTATGTTGACCTCTATGGTCTGGGAACTTTGGGCAGCTACAGAATCTACCTCACTGGGGGAGAACTCGATAGTCCAACCGGTCGGTTTAGTGGAAGAGAAAACAAAGTCATCAATAGCTGCCGAGCCGTTGTTCTGCACTTCTATGGAGAAGAAGTTATCCCGTCCCGCCGTAGCCGTGGTGTTATAGCGCTCTTCGGCCGGAACCAGGGACATTATATAGGTGGAGGTTACCACGGCGGTGAGTTCGATAGTGCCGGTAACTTCACCCGAGGTTGCCTCCACCGTTATCTGGTATTCCCCGGGCTCGGGCAGCAGCCAGTAGGGGGGAATAACATTAATCAGTATCTTCGTTACCGGAGCGTCCTGAAAGGGCGGAGGCGGCTCAAGCCTGACGTCCAGTATCTGCTTGTCCTTGGGATAGATGGGAGTAATAGACGTAGTCCAGTCCTGGGGTCCGGTAGCCGCCAGGTCAAAGACACGGGCCTCGGTCCCCCCCGCGTACTGCAGGCCAACTTCAAACTCAAAGCTGCTGCCGGCGATTCCCGACAGCTTTGAGTAGGTGGTGGTAAGAGTAATCGTTTCGGGAGGGGCTTCCTCCTGGGCTAAGACGGCGGCCGCCGGTGAAATGACCAGCAGGCTGACCAGCAGTAAGGATAACCCGACTAAAATTCTTAGCTTCATGGTATCGCTCCTTATTTACTGTCTTTATTTAGCCAGAAGCTCTTTGAGCTTCTCGGTGAAGGCGGGCACTATCTTTTTCCAGTCGCCCACCACGCCGAAGCGGGCTTCTCTGAATATATTGGCTTCCGCATCTTTATTTATGGCCACTATGGTCTTGGCGCTGGAACAGCCGGACATGTGCTGGCTGGAACCGGATAGGGCGACGGCGATGTAAAGTTCGGGGGTGACAATCTTGCCGGTAAGCCCTATCTGCGCCCCGGCGGGTACCCAGTCGTTATCACAGGGGGGACGGGTAGCGCCTACCGCTCCCTTTAAAAGCCTGGCCAGCTCCTCCAGCTGCTGAAAGCCTTCGGGGCTGCCGATGCCCCGCCCGCCACCGACCACCACCTCGGCATCCTCCAGCTTTATCCCCTCTACCTCTTCGGGCACCTGCTCTAAAACCTTAGCCCTTATCGCCGAAGCATCCAGACCGGCGTCAACGGTAACCACTTCCCCTTTTCGGGACTGGTCCGGCGCCAGCGGCGCCATTGCCTTGGGCCGGACGGTGGCTATCTGGGGAAAGGACCCGGTGATGAAAACGGCCTGGGCGTTGCCGCCGTAGACCGGCTTGGTCTGAAGTAATTTCTTGGAGGATGGGTCAATGGCCAGCTCCAGGCAGCCCAGAGAGGCGGCCGTGTTGAGCCGGAAAGCCAGCCGGGGGGCCAGGTCGCGGCCGATGGAGGTCTGCCCCATAATTAAAACCTGGGGCATGGCCTGCCCGGCAACTTTTTCCAGGACCGGGACGTAAGTATCGGTCTGGTAGTCTTTAAGCAGCGGGTCGTCAACGACGTAGACCTTATCGGCGCCGTAAGCAATGGCCTCCTGAGCTAAATTACCGACGCCGCTGCCGACCAGCACCGCCGCCAGTTCCTGTCCCAGGTCCCCAGCCAGCTTCCTGCCGCCGCCGAGCAGCTCGGTGGAAATTGACGCCAGCTTGTCTTCTTTAGTCTCACATAAAACCAGAACGCCCTTATTTTCAGCCATAATTTAACTCCTTACCTATAGCAAAAGAATATTAAAAACTGGTTAAGAACTCCTATAATGCCTTAACTTCCCGCAGTTTTACCGCCAGGTTGGCCGCCGCTTCCTCCGGACCCTCTCCCTCGATTATCTCGCACTTGCCCTCGCGGACCGGCTGGAATAATTTATGCAGCTTGGTGTGCCGGCCACTGGCGCCTATCTGAGCAGCCTCAACGCCGATATCGGCCGGCTTCCAGACCACCGGCTCCTTTTTCTTGGCGCCCATAATCCCCTTTATGGTGGGATAGCGGGGCTCGCCAATCTCGTTGCTGGCCGTAATCAGGCAGGGCAGGGATACCTCGACCACCTCGTAGCCCTCGTCGGTTTTCCTCTGCACCCTGGCCTTGCCGTCGGAGATGTCTATCTTCTCGGCCAGGGTGACGCTGGGCAGTCCCAGTATCTCGGCAATGCCCGAGCCTACCTGCCCGGCATTCCAGTCCGAAGCCTCACGGCCGCAGAAGATGATATCGTACTCGCCTATCTTCTTTATGGCCATAGCCAGGGCGTAGGCGGTTGACCAGCTATCGCTCCCGTCGAAGGCCTCATCCTCTAATAAAATAAGCTCGTCAGCCCCCATCGCCAGCGGTTTCTTGACGATGTCCCGGAGCTGGTTTGAGCCCAGGCTGAGGGCGGTTACCTTGCCCCCTGAGGCATCCTTGACTTTTAGCGCCGCCTCGACGGCATATTCGGCATAGGGGTCGACTACCGGCGAGACCCCCGCCGGCGGCACCACCTTGTTGCCGGAGGGGTCAATCTTAAAACTGGCGGGGGGTGCCTCGGGGTCAATTACTTGCTTGACGCAGACAATCATGTTCATAACGCCTAATTCCTCCGTTTAAAGCTTAAACCCTGGGGGGAAAACCCAACTAACTAATTTAACAGTGTAGCGGTTGCCTGTCAAGTTGAACCGGGCCTGCGGATAGGCTTAAAACGACCACCCGGTCGATGCCAGCGAGGTCTGGGATGACCTCTACTTCACCCCCGGGGAATATGTTATGTAAAATAGCCGTTACCGCTTCCCTCTGCCCCTGCCCTATCTCCAGCAGCATAGAGCCGCCGCTTTTAAGCTTACCCCCTGCCTGCCGGCAGAGCTGTTCTATACTTTCCGTTCCGTCGGCGCCACCGTCGAGCGCCAGCGGTGGCTCGAACTGCGGGTTTAATTCCGATTTCCTGACATAGGGCAGGTTGGCCACTATTAAATCAACCGGCTCCGGTAACGGCTCAAGCAGGTTGCCCTCCAGAAGGCGGACTCTATCAGAAACGCCGTGTTTACGGCAGTTAAGCCGGGCTACTTTAAGGGCGGCGGCGGATACATCGGTGGCATAAATTTTAGATTGCGCCAGCGCCAGCGCCAGGCTGATGGCAATGGCCCCGCTGCCGGTGCCGATATCGGCGATAGTGAATAAAGGACGGCTTTTAGCTATAGACAGGGCTGTCTCCACCAGCAGCTCGCTCTCCGGGCGGGGGATGAGGACAGCGGGGCTGACATTAAAGTCAAGCCCGTAGAACTCGCGGCGGCCGGTGATATAGGCGGCAGGCTCGCCGTTTAAGCGGCGCTCCAGCAAACGCCGGAAGGTCTGCTCCTGTTGGGGGGTTAATTCCTCATCCAGTTCCAGATATAGCTGGACCCGGTCTATTTTAAGGGTATGCCGCAGCAGCAGCTCGCCCTCTAATGGGGCATCCTCAACATTGTTCTCAACGAGAACGTCCCGGGCGCGGCGGAGGGCCTGTTTAAGGGTCAAGCCAGCTGCTCCTCCAGCTGTTTTGCCTGCTCGCTGGTGGCCAGGGTTTCAATGAGCTTATCCAGGTCGCCGTCAAGGATTCGGGGCAGGTTGCGGAAGGTCTGGCCGAGACGGTGGTCGGAGATGCGGTCCTGGGGGAAATTATAGGTCCTTATCTTTTCGGCGCGCTTGCCGCTGCCCACCTGGGAACGGCGCTGCTGGGTTATCTCCTGCTCCTGCCTGCTCCGCTCTATATCCAGGAGGCGGGCGCGGAGCACCGCCATCGCCTTCTTGCGGTTTCTGAGCTGGGAGCGCTCGTCCTGGCAGATGCTGACCAGGCCGGTGGGGAGGTGGGTAATGCGGACGGCGGTGGCTACCTTGTTTACATTTTGCCCCCCCGCCCCACCGCTGTGGAAAATATCAATTCTAAGGTCTTCCGGGTTGACGTTTATCTCTACCTCGTCGGCTTCGGGGAGAACAGCCACGGTAGCCGTCGAGGTGTGAATCCTGCCCGAAGACTCGGTGGCCGGCACGCGCTGTACCCGGTGCACCCCCATTTCATACTTGAGGCGGCTGAAGGCGCCCCTGCCCTTAATCTCAAAGACAATTTCCTTAAAGCCGCCGATGCCGCTCTCGTTGCTGTCAATTATATCCACCGCCCAGCCCTTGTCCTGGGCATAGCGGGAATACATGCGGAATAGGTCGGCGGCGAAAAGCCCGGCTTCATCGCCACCCGTCCCCGCCCTGATTTCCATTATGATGTCCTTCTCATCGCTGGGGTCTCTGGGCGTCAGGGCGAGCTTTATCTCTTCAAGCTGGCTTTCCAGCTTTGCCTCCAGCTTTCCTATCTCCTGCCTGACCATAGCGCTCATGTCTTCCTCCATGGCGCCGTCCAGCATCGCTTTGGTCTCATCAATCTCTCCGGCGGTGGCCCTGTAAGCTCTATATTTGGTCACCAGGTCTTCAAGGCCCGCCTTCTCCTGAGCCAGCGCCTGCAGCTTATCGTGGTCGGCGGAAACCTCCGGGCTGGCTAGCTGCCGGTCAAGCTCCTGGTAGTGTTTTTCTATCTGCTCTAATCTGTCCCACATGACGATATTCCTACGGGGGAATTATAGCACGGGTATAGCTGGCACTCAAACGGGGGGGCAGAAGGAGAGGGGGCTAGACTGATTGATGATGTGGTGGTGGGGTAAAGTAATTTATAGCGATGGACTAGCAGACCGAGGGCTAGGGTTCGAATCCCCCCACTCACCCAACTATTAGGATCATATATCTAAGCCAAGTTCGGTTCGATAACTCTCAGCAGTGCCTCCACAGTTCTTCGAAAATCGTAATACTCTTCCGATGGGAGTACACTATTATGTGCTATCATGTTTCTTGGGATTTCCAGACTCTTCATATTTACACTGAATCTGTCTATGGGCCCAATATACTGTTCAAAAAAATCCATATTCTTATTGACTATAATATCATGAAGATCCTCAAAATCAACGAAATTCAATGGGGATGTATCTTCCAGTAAATGCCACCTTCGTCTGGCGTCTTGGCGACGATTTTCGTATCTTTTCCGAGCTTTGCTGGTAGCTCCATTTGACCACCAGTCACTTTCACCAAACTTCTCCTTTAGTTTCTTCTCGATAAGAGTGCGGAGTTTATTTTCTAGGCTAAATAATAACTTATAGGCTTGCGCCATACGGTCAACGGTTTCCTCAAAGGTTGGCTGCAATGTGCAAAGATTGTCTTTTAAGAGTTGCTCCGCTAAAGCTTGAGCCGCTGCTTGACCAAGTGCCTCCCTCAAGTATTCAGGCTCAAGCGAATCTAACTCTTTGTAATATAAAACCTGTTCGAGTTCCAGGATTTCTACTATATCATCAATACAATCTGCCCTTGACAACTTGGCATACTCAGTCTCATCCCAAGTGCTCTGAATACCATGCCAAGTTAAAAATGAAAATGGCGGCTGTTTTGAATCTACAGATAAGATAAAGAACGGCCTTTTACCGTAGACCAGACTGGGTTCAACCCCTTGTCTAACAAATGGTAGCTTCGACTTGGCAGCTGGACATTTCTGGTTAGCGAGCATGTCGTAACTGCGAGTGAAATTGCCAATGAAGCCGCCGAGTATGCCTTCAACAGATTTGCGCTCGCTAAATATCCCCATACTTATGGACTCCCATATAAATTATAACACAAAGCTAACAACAATCCCCCTCTATTACTCCCTCACCACCCCACACTCCCCACCTGATGGGGAGAGAATAACATCACCCAATGGGGGGTGGGAAAAGAGAGCTGATAAGAGTCAAAGCCTTTTTGGGCGGGAGGGTATGGGAAGAAAAACAACTTATAAAATGGGGGGATAAAAAGGGCTCAAAGCCCTACCATAAAGGGCGGCGGGCGGGAAAAGATAATAAAGGGTGGGGCAAAAATAGAAAGAATATCTGGCTCCCCGAGCTGGACTCGAACCAACAACCTAGCGGTTAACAGCCGCCCGCTCTACCATTGAGCTATCGGGGAAGGCACAGAGAGGGTAACAGTTCTACTTGCCCTGACGAATTTAAGGTCAAATTATAGTTAGCACCGACCGGTTCTAGGCAGACGGGGCCTCACCGGGGTGCAGCTTCTTCCATTTTTCCAGCAGTTGCTCTTTGCTCTCCTTATGGTCTTCATCGGCTACGCAGCAATCCACCGGGCAGACCTCGACGCAACGCGAGGACTCGTGAGAACCCACGCACTCGGTGCACTTATCGGGGTCAATTATATATATTTCTTCTCCCTCGGAGATAGCCTCATTGGGACACTCGGGCTCACATGCTCCGCAGCTAATACACTCCTCGGTAATCTTCAATGCCATTTCTTTTAACTATCCTCCTGATTATTGATTACGAAATATTTTAGCACTTATCCTCATTCAATGCACTTTTTTGCTACCTCCTTAGATTACCAGCGCCTGATACGGTTCCTAATCGGGCGGCTCTTCTTTCATCCAGATTCGGTAGAGCTTTTCGCCGCCCTCCTCAAAGCATTTGAACCCCTTGGAGTCCACCTCCTCCACCTCAACCTCGCCCAGCTCCCGGCACTGCTCCAGCCAGTTGCGGAAATGGGCGCCACCGCCGAAGTAGACCTTCCGCCACCTGTTCCCCTCCTCGTCTACCTTCTCTCTGACCAGATCTTCCCGGGCCAGTCTTCCTCTTTCCTCTTCTTCAACCATCTGTCCCCTTATAGATTAAAGTCTAAGGCCTGACTAGTCAAGGGGTTAGCCCCTCCCGCCAAATATTTTAGTGCCTACCCTCACCAGGGTGGCCCCCTCCTCAAGGGCGATGCGGTAGGAGTTGGTCATGCCCATGGAGAGGTATTTCATCTCCACGTCGGGAAATTTGAGGGCTTTAATGCGGTCAAAGAGCCGGCGGGTAATAACAAAGTAGGGCCTTGAATCCTCGGGGTCACCGAAGCGGGGCCCCATGGTCATCAGCCCCATGACCTGGATGTTGGGCAGGTGGGAAATCTCCCTTATCAGCGCTTCGGCGTTTTCCGGCAGCACCCCCGCCTTCTGCTCCTCCCGGCCGCTGTTCACCTCGACCAGCACCGGCATCACCCTGCCCGCCTCGGCGCAGCGCTTATCAATCTCCCGCGCCAGGTCAACGGAATCGACGGTCTCTATCATATCAAACAGGGCTACCGCCTTTTTCACCTTGTTTTTCTGCAAGCGTCCAATCATGTGCCACACGGCTTTATTGCCAATAGCGGCGCAGGCTTTTTCGGCTTCCTGGACGTAGTTTTCCCCGATAACCCTTGCGCCGGCTTCTACAGCCTGCAATACTTCATCGGGCGTCCGTTTCTTGGCGGCGGCCACCAGCTCCACCCCGGGGGGCAGCTCATCCAATAGCTTTAGGATATTCTCTTTAATTCCCATGATAAGGACTCTGGTAAAAAACTGGCTGCCGAGCCAGGATTTGAACCTGGGCTAAGGGATTCAAAGTCCCCTGTGCTACCACTACACCACTCGGCAACGTGAAATGGTGCCGAAGGTCGGACTCGAACCGACACGGGGGTCGCCCCCCAACAGTTTTTGAGACTGTCGCGTCTACCCATTCCGCCACTTCGGCATAAAATTCCTCTGGAGCGGAAGACGAGATTCGAACTCGCGACCCTCTCCTTGGCAAGGAGATGCTCTACCGCTGAGCTACTTCCGCTTAACACCCGCGAAAATCAAAGATTTTCGCGGGGACCCGTTTTACCACTGTAAGATGGTGCCGAGGCCCAGATTTGAACTGGGGACACGCGGATTTTCAGTCCGCTGCTCTACCAACTGAGCTACCTCGGCACGAACTTAATTGTATCTATTAGGCGTGTTAGTGTCAAGCAATAGCCCCTGCTGGACAGGTACTTGACATGAGAATAAATTCGTTATAAAGTAATATCATGTCACAATATCGGGAGGCGTTATCATGCTTGCTAGGGAGTTTTTCCTGGGGTTTATAAAGATACACATCCTGTATCATGCTTCAAAAGAGCCTATCTTCGGCGTGGAGATAACTGAGGAGCTGGCCAGACACGGCTATAGCATTAGCCCCGGTACTTTGTATCCAACGCTACATCGCCTGGAAAAAGAAGGCTATTTAAAAAGCAGCTCAAAAGCGGTTAATGGCAGAGTGAGGAGATACTACCGGGCTACTGCCGAAGGGAAGCTGGTGCTGAAAGAGTCTAAGAAGAAAATCAGGGAACTGGTCACCGAGGTCATTGAGGAGAAGTAGTTGGTAGAACCTTCAACTGCTGACGCCAGCCGCAAGAGAATCTGGGGGCTTAACCCTAACGTTTTCTTTCTGGGTATAGTCAGCCTGCTGACCGATGTCTCATCCGAGATGATTTTTACCATCGTCCCTCTCTTTCTATTCAATGTGCTGGGGATAGGGACTCCTGTTATAGGTCTCGTCGGCGGGCTTTCTGAGAGCATCGATGCCATCTTCAGGATATTCAGCGGCTGGCTCAGCGACCGGACGGGGAAGCGCAAACCGCTGGCGGTACTGGGCTACAGCATTTCTACCGTGGCTAAGCCCTTTATGTACCTGGCATCAAGCTGGGGAGCGGTGCTGGCGGTAAGATTTAGCGATAGAATCGGGAAGGGCATCCGCACCTCACCCCGCGATGCCCTGGTGGCTGATTCGGTTTCGGCCGGGGAGAGGGGGAGGGGATTTGGCCTGCACCGGGCTATGGATACCTTTGGCGCCTTCCTCGGATTGGCCATAGCCGCCGTAATTATCTATCAGGTACAGGGTGGGGAGCTGGCGCTTAGCCTGGATACCTACCATTGGCTGGTAGTGGTGGGGGTGGTGCCGGCAGTGCTGGCGGTGCTGGTGCTGCTGTTTTTTGTCCGGGAGAGGAGACAGTCTTCAGCAGGTAATACCAGCTCTCAGGTGAGCCTCAAGAGTATAGGCGGCTTCGATACCCGTTTCAAGCTGTTTCTGGCTATTATGGCGGTGTTTACCCTGGGCAATTCCAGCGACTTCTTCGTTATCTTAAGGGCGCAGGACCTGGGCTCACCGGTTCTGTATGTGGTGTTGATGCTGGTGGTGTTTAACATCGCCTATGCGGCTACCTCTATACCGGCGGGGATACTTTCCGACCGGCTGGGGAGAAGGTGGGTTATCACCCTGGGCTGGTTTATCTATGCCCTGGTCTATCTGGGGTTTGCCCTGGCATCGGAGCTATGGCAGATCTGGCTGCTCTTTGCCGGCTACGGGGTCTACTACGGAATGGTGGAGGGGGCGGCACGAGCCTTTGTCGCCGATTTAGTCCCCGAGGAGAAGAGGGGCACCGCCTACGGACTTTATCACGGAGTGGTCGGGCTTACCCTCCTCCCCGCCAGCCTGATTGCCGGGTGGCTGTGGCAGGCTTACAGCCCCGCCACCCCCTTTTACCTTGGCGCTTGTCTTGCCTTTCTGGCTATGCTGGGGATTATGGCTCTTATCAAGGAATAAGGATTGGGGCGGGGTATTGACAAGCTCCTGGCTGGGGACTAGACTCAAGTCCCTGCAGATAAAACAGTGTCAGGGGGGGGAAGGGGGCGGAAGTAATGATAAAAGTTATCGTAGGCTACAGAGTGAAGACAGGTGCGGACATAAAGCCCCTGCTGCTGAAGCTCAGGATGAATATCATGCAGTATCCGGGCTTTGTGGGGGCTGAGAACCTGACCCACCGGCGAGACAGCTCTATCACTCTCACAATAAGCACCTGGGAGGGAGTTGAGAACTGGGTGGCATGGGAACAGTCAAAGGTGAGGGCGGAGCTGCTCAAAGAAATCGAGCCACTGGTGGAGGACCAGACCAGGGTGGAATTATACGATTTAATGCCGACCGCGAGGTGGGTCTAATGCGCCCGCTACCCCACCACCACATTGTCTATCAGCCTGGTATCCCCGATTCTTACCGCCATTGATATCAGAGTCAGGGGTTTTAGCTCGTCCAGTTCGTCCAAAGTCTCGGCGGCGGCGATGCTGATATAGTCAATATCGGCTAACGGCTGCTGCTGAATAAGGGCGGTCATCTGCTTACGGATGGCGGCGGCGTCTCTCTCCCCCTCACCATAAAGCTTCTGCGCCAGGGTTAGTGCCTGATAAAGAACTGCTGCCTGCTTTCTTTCTTCGGGGTTTAGATAGGTATTGCGGCTGCTCATAGCCAGGCCGTCGGGCTCGCGCACCGTGGGCACGGCAACTACCTCCATGTTCATATCAAGGTCAGCCACCATCTTGCGGATAACTAACAGCTGCTGGGCGTCCTTCTGCCCGAAATAGGCTCTATCCGGCCTGACCAGCTCAAACAGCCGGGCGACCACGGTAGCCACCCCCCGGAAGTGACCGGGGCGGGATGCTCCCTCCAATCGTTCGCCGAGCCCGCCTACCTCCACCCAGCTATCAAAGCCGGGGGGGTAAATCTCCTCAACCGTGGGCATAAAGACAAGGTCAACCCCCTCCCCCTCCAGTAGAGCCAGGTCGCGCTTGGGGTCGCGGGGGTACTGCCTGAAATCTTCTTTGGGGCCGAACTGGGTGGGGTTAACGAAGATGCTGACCGTTACCGAGGCGTTTTCGGCCCTGGCCTGCCTGACTAAAACTAAATGGCCCTGGTGGAGGTAGCCCATGGTGGGGACAAAGCCGACCGGCCCGGGCATTTTACCCCTTAGTTTTTCCAGGTCGGATACAGTTTCAACGATTTTCATGATATTATCTGCCCCACCCCTTTTTTAAACAGTTGTTCTTCTTCCCATACCCTCCCGCCCAAAAAGGCTCCGCCTCTTTTCACCTCTATCCCCTACCCACAAAGCAATGGATTGGGGTGCCAACCCCTATGGGCGGGTGGGTGGGTAGCAAGACCCAAAAACCCTATATTTCATTCCCCCCAAGGGTGGTGGGCGAAGCTTACCTTAAAGGGTGGCGGGCGGGAAAAGATTTTAAAGCTTCGGGGGAGAATATTAGAGAGGGGCTAACGCCCCTCTTAAACTCACCTCAACAAATGATTAGCCCGGTCTATTCGGCGGGGAAGGTGCCGTCTTTGACCTCATCGCGGTACCGGGTGACCGCTTTTGAGATAATATCGGTGAGCTTGACATACTGCTTGGCGTGCTTGGGAACAAAGTCGGCAAAGGAACCGAGGATATCGTTAATAACCTGCACCTGGCCGTCACATTCCGGGCCGGCGCCGATGCCGATGGTGGGGATGGATATCTTATCGGTGATTAGCCGGGCCAGATTGGCGGGGATGGTCTCCAGGACGATAGCAAAAGCCCCGGCCTGCTCCAGAACCTTGGCGTCTTCCAGAAGATTGGCGGCCGCCTCCGGGGTCTTGCCCTGCATCTTGAAGCCGCCGAACTGGTGGATGGACTGGGGGGTAAGCCCGATGTGGCCCATCACCGGTATACCGCACTCCACGATGCGCTTTACCTTTTCCGCCACCGTCACTCCGCCCTCAAGCTTAACCGCCTGAGCGCCTGCCTCCTGAATAAAGCGGGCGGCGTTGCGCAGGGCGTCCTCGACGCTTACGTGATAGGTCATGAAGGGCATATCGCCGACCACCATCGCCTGCCTGGTGCCTCTGACCACCGCTTTGGTATGGTGGAGCATCTCCTCCATGGTCACCGGTATGGTCGATTCATAGCCGAGGACGACCATGCCCAGGCTATCGCCCACCAGAATCAGCGGTATTCCCGCCTCGTCAACGAGCCGGGCGGTGGAATAGTCGTAAGCGGTGAGCATAACGATTTTTTCGCCCCTGGGCTTCATTTCCCTTATCTGGTTTATGGTGACGCGCATCTATTTCTCCCAGAGGGGCAGCGTCTCTACCGCCGATTTGACCTCGGTGATAACATTCTTTTCGTCAACATATACACGGGTGGGGCAGTGATTATGTACCTCCGCCTCCTCAACCTGGCGGTAGGTAAGGATGATAACCCTGTCTCCCGCGCCGGCCAAACGGGCGGCAGCACCCTGGATGCCAATCTCCCCGCTGTCGGCTTCGGCCTCAATGGCGTAGGTCTCAAAGCGGGCGCCGTTGTTGATGTTCAGCACATGAACCTGCTCGAAGGGGAGGATGTCGGCCGCTTCCATCAGCTTCTTGTCAATACTGATGCTCCCTTCATAGTAGATATTGGCGTGGGTGACGCAGGCCTGGTGGATTTTGCTCTTTAGCATTGTTCTCATCACAACCTCCAAATAATTTATTCAATCGGGTTGTTCCAGAATAGTTTGCAATTCCCGGGCTTGAGATTGATTTATTTTTCCCTTGTCCAGGGCGATGGGGATGGTCTGACGGCCAAGCTCACGGTAGGTGGAGACGAGTTTGGGGGCGGTCTGCTGGAGGGCGTCAAGGTGTTTGTTGATGGTGCCGATATCGCCGCGAGCGATTGGGCCGGTGAGGCAGTTGGGGATACCGATAGTCTCGATATTATGAAGCGTCCCGCGGAGCAGCGGGACTAAGGCTTTAGTGGCTTTTTGCTGGGGGATATCAAAGGTCTGCCAGAGGTCGGTGGCCAGCTTGACCAGGGTTACCATATAGTTGCAGGCAAAGACGGCGGCGGCGTGGTAGAGAACCTTGTCGCTGGCTTTAAGCTCTACCCACTGGCCGTCAAGTGCGGCTGCCATACTTTTAAGAGTGCCCAGCAGTGGCTCTTCCGCCTCCAGGGCAAATGTCGAGCCGGGTATATTCTCTATAGCCTGCCGGGGGCTGGCGAAGGTCTGCAGGGGGTGAAAGGCGCCCACTTTAGCCCCGGCTTCTTTAGCCGGCTGGAGAATATCGGTGGAGTCGGCGCCGCTGCAGTGGGCCACACTCTGACCGGGGCGCCAGTTAATCTTGGAGACTACGGAGGCGATGGCGTTATCGGGGGTGGTAATAAAGATAAGCTCGGCGTTATCGGCAACCATCTGGCTGTCATCAAATACGCGGCAGCCGCCGGCTGCCTGCGCCAGCTTTTGGGCCGATGCCCGGCTGAGGCTGGATACGGCCACCACGGGATAGCCCCTGCCGGCCAGCCGTGCCGCCAGGGCAGTGCCCACCGTTCCCGCCCCGATAAAGCCCAGTTTTAACATATTAAGCCAAATCGCACTAAAAAAGCCTTCTCCGACACAGCAGAGAAGGCATCAACATAGGATTCTGTTTCTGCCGTCTCGGTCATATCCGATCCAAGCGACTCAGATTGTTAAAAGTCTTTACTTAAAGGGAGCTTACCGCCCTTTCGGGTCGATAGCTCTGGCACCTAAAGTATAAAAGCTGATTATTTTTTTGTCAATAACCCTTAGGTCATGGGGTTTTATTGGGCTCTCTGCGCCTCAACGCTTAGATATTTGCTTACCAACCTACCCCTTTATCCCCCTCCCTTACCAGGGAGGGGGAAGGGTTTTTTAAGAAGAGGGGCTTTACACCCCCAAAAAACTTTGTTTTTTCGGGGGCCCCGTATGCGCCCCTCTTAAACACCCCACTGGGTTAACAACTTTTTACAGGGGTGGGATAAAAAGGGCTTTAGCCCTTTTACATTAAGGGCGGCGGGCGGGAAAAGATATAAAACGGGGTGGGGAAAAGAGATGAAAATAGGCGAAGCCTGTTTGGGCGGGAGGGTATGGGAAGATAAACAAGACTTTAAAATGGGGCGGGGCAACGCCTCGGAAAAATGTGCGTCAGCTTATACTTCTACCCGCCGCCGGGCTTGACCAGGGGGATTCTGGCGGCACAGAGCGGGCAGTCTTCCGGTGAGTAGGCCACGGTTTCCACCCGCAGGCAGCTGAACAGGGGAAACCCAAAATCTATATTCTGCTCGGAGCGGTCAACCAGCACCCCGATGCCGATGATTTTACCCTTTAGCTTTTCCACCGCCGCTATAACCTCGCGGATAGACTTGCCGGTGGTGAGGATGTCATCCACAATGAGGACTTTTTCGCCGGGGTTGATGGTAAAGCCGCGCCGGAAAGCCCGCTCCTTTTCGCCTGTTTTTTCGGCAAAGATGCCCCTTACCCCCAGCTGTCTGGCCACCTCAAAGGCGAGGATAATGCCGCCGGTGGTCGGTGCCGCTACCACCCCGATTTCCTGCCCGCGGAAATGGTCGACAATCAGGCGGCAGAGCTGCTCGGTGTAACCGGGGTACTGCAACACCCTGAACTTCTCCCAGTAGACCGGGGAGTGCAGGCCGGAGGTGAGCAGGAAGTGCCCTTTCAGTATCGCCCCGGCTTTCTCAAAGATTTCTTCTGAGTTATTTATCAACCTCACCCCCTGTAAGCACCCAGAAAAATCTTCGATTTTCCCGGGAACCCGCTTTATCCCCCTCTCCAATCTTGGAGATGGGGAAGGATAGCTTTTGAATGGGCTTCGCCCCTTCAATCTACCCCAATAAAGTAAGCTATTCTTCCTCCGGGAAGTAATCGGGGACGACTCCCCACACATCCGGCGGCCAGATTATCAGCCAGGCCTTGCCGATTATATCCTCCCGGGGTACCGTCCAGCCGGTATGGGAATCGTTGCTGTTATTGCGGTTATCGCCCAGAACCCAGTACTCGTTCTCGGGGATTATTTCCACGCTATAAGTATAGTTTGGCGGATTCTTGATATAGGGCTCAAGCAGAGGAAGATTCTCGATATATACCACCCCGTCCTTCACCTCTACCCGCTCGCCGGGCAGGGCGATGATGCGCTTAATTAAATCTTCCTCCATGTTTTTAGGGGGGAGAAAGACGATTACATCGCCCCTTTCCGGCTCGTGAAGTTTATAAGCCAGCTTGGTGGCTACTATCCGCTCCCCCTCATGAAAGCTGGGCTGCATGCTGGCGCCGATTACCACGAAATTCTGCACGGTGAATTGCAGGGCGAAGAAGATGACTACAGCCAGTATTACCGTTATGACTATGTCGCGGAAAAACGCTCGCATTTAGTGGCTATGTCCTTTCCAGATCATACTATTATACCCTATATAACGTTATCCATCCAGAGGGGAAAAAGGGGCATTAACCCCACCATTTTAACTATTGTTCTTCTACCCACCCACCTATTATATTTTACTTTTATTTATTAAGGGAACCCTATCCCCTTTATCCCCTTTCCCTTCGCCAAGGGGGAGGGGAATACTATATTTAAAAGAGGGGCGTAGCCCTCTTAGACACCCCTGATAGCAGGATTTTGGGGGTAAAGGGGCAATAGGCGGGGGACTCGGGGAAAAAGAGCGCATTTAAAACGGGGCGGGGAAATAGAAGATTATAGAGGTGAAACCTCTTAAGGGCGGGTGGGTGGGACGCAAAACACGACTTTAAAAGAAGGAGGGTGAGGGTGTTAAATAATTATTGAAGTTGCACTTTTTTTGTAGTAGATGCTAGAATGGCTATGCTATGAAATACATGGGGCGGGCGCTTTCCCTGGCCCGATTAGCTCTGGGGCAGGCTAGTCCTAACCCGGCCGTGGGGGCGGTGGTAATTAAAAAGGGAACGGTGGTGGGGCAGGGCTATACCCAGCCGCCAGGCTCTCATCACGCCGAGGTGCTGGCCTTAAAGCAGGCGGGAGAGACAGCGCGGGGGAGCGTGATGTATGTGACTATGGAACCCTGCGCCCACTACGGGCGGACACCGCCCTGCACCGAGGCCATCATCTCCGCCGGCATCAGGGGCGTCCACATGGCCATGCTCGACCCCAACCCGGTGGTTTCGGGGCGGGGTAAAGAGGAGCTGGAGCAAAAGGGGGTTAAAACCTACCTGGGTGAGGATGCGGAGGAGGCTAAAGAGATTAATGAAGCCTATATCAAGTTCATCACCACCGGCCTCCCCTTCGTTACCGCCAAGTTTGCCATAAGCCTGGATGGCAAGATTGCCACCAGAAAGGGCAACTCCCGTTGGATTAGCGGCCCCGAATCGAGGAAATACGTCCACTGCCTGCGCTATACCAGCGATGCCATCATGGCCGGAGCCAAGACCGTTATAGCCGATGACCCCCACCTCACTACCCGCTGCAGCGGGGGGAAGGGGGGCACCGCCCGCAAGCAGCCGCTGAGGGTGATTGTTGACGGTGAGGGGCGCACCCCGCTAACCGCCCGCGTCTTTAGCGAGCCGGGGGAAACGCTGCTGGTGCTGGGCCGGGCGGCCAAACCAGAAGAGAGGGCGGCTTTTACCAGAGCCGGCGCCGAAATACTGGAGATACCCGCCGCCGAAGGCCATGTAGACCTGGGCAAATTACTGGAGGCGCTGGGTAAAAGGCAAATAACCAGTATTCTGGTGGAGGGGGGCGGGATTATGCTCGGTTCCCTGTTCGACCAGGGGCTGGTGGACAAGGTTATCGCCTTTATCGCCCCGGTTATTATCGGGGGGGCGGAGGCCAAGACGGCGGTGGCGGGGAGAGGGGTGGACCAAGTGGCGGATTCGTTCCGGCTGGAGGGGATGAAGGCGGAAAAGCTGGGCGACGATTTAATGGTCAGCGGCTACGTGGCCGCGAAAGGGGGGCGGTGGTGTTTACCGGGATTATAGAAGAGATTGGCAAAATAATATCAGTCCGGCCGGGAAACCTCAGCGTCGCCGCCGGCAAAGTCCTTGAGGACATGGAAGAGGGAGCAAGCATAGCCGTTAACGGCGTGTGTCTCACCGTGACCGGCTTTGATAATAAATCCTTTGCCCTGGAGGTGATGGAGGAGACACTGAGCCGCACCAACCTGGGGCTGTTAAAAGCCGGCGACAGGGTTAATCTGGAAAGACCCCTCACCCTGGGGGGGCGGCTGGGGGGGCATTTGGTGCAGGGGCATATTGATACCACGGGCAGGGTAATCTCGGTCACCCCGCGCGGCGAGTCAATAATTATCGGCTTTGAAGCCCCGCCCCGGCTGATGTCCTATATCGTGGAGAAGGGCTTTATCGCCGTTGACGGCGTCAGCCTGACCATCGTCTCCAGAAATAGCAGCTCGTTCCAGGTATCGCTGGTCGGTTACACCCGGCAGAACACCATACTGGGCAGCCGGCGGGTGGGCGATACGGTCAATCTGGAGGCGGATATTATCGCCAAATATGTGGAGCAATTCAGCCGGAACGGCGGTTCCGGCATAACCGTTGATTTTTTGCAGGAGCACGGGTTTTTAGTCGGTTAATTCAGAAAGGTATTTATGAGGGAAGTTTGAGGGGGTGAGGATAATAAAATATGGGTTTAGCAAAAATTCCCGAGGCTGTTGAGGATATAAAACAGGGGCGGCTCGTCATAATCGTTGACGACGAGGACCGGGAAAATGAGGGCGATCTGGCGCTGGCGGCGGAGAAGGTGAGCACCCAGGCGATTAACTTCATGGCCAAGCACGCCCGGGGCTTAATCTGCCTGCCGGCTACGGGTGAGCGGCTGGACGAATTGCAGCTGCCGCTGATGGTAGACGAGAACACCTGCAAGTTCGGCACCGCCTTTACGGTGTCGGTCGATGCCAAGCAGGGCACCACCACCGGCATCTCGGCGGCGGACCGGGCCAGGACCGTCAAAGCGGTGGTTGACCCCACCACCAAACCCGAAGATTTAGTCCGTCCGGGGCATATTTTCCCGCTGCGGGCGAGGGAAGGCGGGGTGCTGGTGCGGGCGGGGCAGACCGAGGCTGTAGTCGATTTAGCCAGGCTGGCCGGGCTCTATCCCGCCGGCGTTATCTGCGAGATTATGAACGAAGACGGCACCATGGCGCGCTTACCAGAGCTTGAGGTGATGGCCGACAAGTTCGGCATCAAGATAATCTCGGTGGCCGACCTTATCGCCTACCGCCGCCGCCACGAAAAGCTGGTGCACCGTGTGGCCGAAGCCAAGCTGCCCACCCGATACGGCGAGTTTACCGCCATCGCCTACCGCAGCGATACCGACGCCGATGAGCACCTGGCGCTGGTGATGGGGGATATAGACACCGATGAGCCGGTAATGGTGCGGGTGCACAGTGAGTGCCTTACCGGCGATGTCTTCGGCAGCCTGCGCTGTGACTGCGGCGACCAGATTTCCCTGGCCATGGAAAACATCGCCAAGGAGGGGCGGGGCGTCTTCCTCTATATGAGGCAGGAGGGGCGGGGCATCGGCTTCCACAACAAGATTCGCGCCTACGCCCTCCAGGATGAGGGGCTGGATACGGTGGAGGCTAACCTCTCCCTGGGCTTCCCCTCCGACCTGCGGGACTACGGCATCGGCGCCCAGATTCTGGTTGACCTGGGCCTGCACAAGATACGGCTGCTGACCAACAACCCCAAGAAGGTAATCGGCCTGGAGGGCTACGGGCTGGAGGTAGTGGAAAAAGTGCCTATTATCATCGCCCCCAACCCCTATAACCGCCGCTACCTGGCGACCAAACAGAAGAAGATGGGCCACCGATTGGAAATACCTGATTCTGAAAATTAATAGGAGCTGAACCATGAATGCTCAGAATCCAAACAATAAGAGGCTAGGTGAAATCCATGTGGAGTTGTCAAAACTAAACCGTGAACGTGAAGTAATTGAAGCAGCTTATAGACAAAAAATATGGAGTGACCAAAAGCTAATTACCGACCAAGGTTATTCCCCAATGAGTAACCAAGCTGAAAAATTACGTGAGGCTAAATTGACACTTGATTTAGATACTACCCAAGAATATAAAGATATATTAGATCAGATTGCTGTTTTAGAAGGCGAGCGAATAGAATTAGGGGAAGAATTCGCCATAGATGATTTGCCTCTATGAGATATAGGCTCAGATAAGAGTAGTTATAAGGATGACGGGGATCATAGAGAATAGGGTTACCAAGTACTAAAAATAAGGAGAAAGCGATGAGCAAGCCTATTGAAGGTATGTTAGTGGGGAAGGGGCTGAAGTTCGGGCTGGTTGTCTCCCGTTTCAACGATTTTATCACCAAGAAACTGGTGGAAGGGGCCGAGGATGCCCTTATCCGCCACGGCGTTGAGCCGGGTGACATCGATGTTGCCTGGGTGCCGGGCGCCTTTGAAATCCCCCTGGTGGCCAGCAAACTGGCCCAGACCAAGCGCTATGACGCCGTTATCTGCCTGGGGGCGGTGATAAGGGGGGGGACGCCTCACTTTGAGTACATCTCCGCCGAGGTTACCAAGGGGATTGCTATGGTGGGACTGGAGACGGGTCTGCCGGTTATCTACGGCATGGTCACCGCCGAAACACTGGAACAGGCCATCGAGCGTGCGGGGACTAAGGAAGGGAACCAGGGCTTCAAAGCCGCCTCCAGCGCCATTGAAATGGCCAACCTGGTTAAAAATATCGGCTAGTATTAACAGCTAAAAGGCGCTTGCAACCGTCAGCCTGGGGGAATCGGTCAGCAGTGACTCAATCCGGGATTCGATTGCCAGACGCCTGGGGTCGCCTTCCCAGGATTTCCAATCGAGCGTGCTGAACCAGGTGCTCAGGGCAAAAAAGGTGGCTTTATCCTCCAGGCTCTGGAGCAGTTCGCCGGAAACATAGCCCGGCTGCTGGATTAACTCCGTTCTCAGCTTGTTCAGCAGCTCCATTAAATATCCCTCTTTGCCTTTTTGCACATGTCTTTCTATTAATACCTTGACCATATTTTGTACCTCCGGCGAAGCTAAAGCCAATATCGGCAAATCGCCCTAATCGCTAACCCTATAAATGGTATCTCCCCTTCTTACCCGGTCGGTAACCTTAATCCCCACCGAGTCTCCTGCCCTGGCTTCTTGAACGTTCACATTATCAATCTGCATGGAGTCAACGATTTGTTCCATATCGGTGGTGTGACCCTTCAAGTGGATTTTATCACCCACTTTCAGCGTGCCGGTCAGCTCAATACCGGCAACGACAGGATGGGAAAAAAAGTCATTTACCTTGCCAACTTCCTCCTCCGGCATAGCGATACCTCCTTAGGTTATTATCCTTAGTATATGCCTACGATTTTAAGAAATCAATATCATATTAGTCTTTGACATACCACCCTCCAACCCATATAATGAGTCCAGCTATAATCTCCCCCGAGGTGCGCTCTTGGCAGAGAAGGATAACCCCAGCGCGGCAGAAGACGAACAGGCAATAAATATCGAACGCATGAAGCGGCGTCTTAATATGCTGGACCAGCGCCTGGACAATATTGACTCTATGGTCACCGCCGTTGCCGAGCGGGTTATGGAACAGCCGCTTAACTTCAGCCTGAACTGCCCCCACTGCGGCAAGAATATAGAGATTACCGTCTTAGGCAGCCAGAAACCAACCGCATAGCGCCCGGGTGCGATACCGCTGCCACTCCCGTGCTTTAACGGGGGCGTCCAGGCCCCTTTGCCGGCTGCGGGCACCGCTCGGCATTTGAAACACACTATATTTAAAGAATGGATATAAACACGCTGGGACTGCTAGTTATTGCCCTCTACTTTATAGCCATGATTGCCATCGGGCTGGTGAGCCGGCGGCGGGCGAGGGGGGCGGATAATTTCTTTGTAGCCGGCAGGGGCGGCTCCTCCCTGTTTATTACCGGCTCGCTGCTGGCAACAATTGTTGGTGGCTCAGCCATTATGGTTACCAGCAGCCTGGGCTTTACCCGGGGTTTAACCGGGATATGGTGGTTGCTGGTCGGTAGTATCGGCCTGATTGCCCTTGGTATTTTCCTGGCCAAAAAGGTAAGGGAGTTCGGGCTTTATACCCTGCCCGAGCTGGTGGAAAGACAATACAACAAGTGGGTAGCACTGGCCGGGTCAATACTTATCGTCGTTGCCTGGATAGGCGTTATAGGTGCTCAAATTATAGCTGCCGGCAGCATAATGAGCGTCCTGGGAATAGGCGACCCCCGTTTGTGGATGGTTATTTTTACCGCGGTCTTTGTCGGCTATACCATACTCGGCGGTCAGCATGCCATTCTTCGCACTGACACACTGCAGACGGTAATAATATTTGCCGGAATCTTCGGCGCCCTGGTTCTGGTCTTCTCTCACTTTGGCGGGTGGGGCGGACTGATGAGCGCTCTTCCTCCGGAGCGGCTTAGCTTCCCCGTCGGCCCTCAGTTCGGCGGCTATGAGCTGGTTAATCTCCTCCTGCTGGTGGGATTGACCTACCTGGTGGGGCCGGATATGTACTCCAGGTTATTCTGCGCCAAGGATGCCAAAACAGCCAGGAAATCGGTATTCTGGGCGGCGCTGCTTATTATTCCCATCGCACTGGCAATCACTATAATAGGCATGGGGGCATCGGCCCTATTCCCCGAGATTGCCTCAAACCAGGCCTTTCCGATGGTAATAAAGGAGGTTCTGCCTCCTGTTTGGGGTGCTATAGTTCTGGCTGCCTTACTCTGCGCGTTTATGTCCTCGGCGGATACCTGCCTGATGACCGCCAGCACCATACTATCCGTGGACATACTGGGGCGCTTTAAACCTTCCCTTAACCAGAGGAAAATCCTGCTCTTTTCCCGCTGGGGAATAGTGGCTCTGGGAGGGGCCTCTTTAATCCTGGCTTTGTATTTGCGGGATATAGTGACCGCCATCCTCTTCGCCTTTACGGTATACACTGCCGGCCTGATTCTGCCTGTACTCGCCGGCTTTTATAAGGATAAGCTAAAAGTAACGCCGGCAGGGGCGCTGGCGGCCATTATCGGGGGGGGAGGGGTGGCGCTGGTGAGCAAATTAATGGCCATAAAGTATCTTGATCTGGGCAGCCTGTTGATAAGCGGTGTGCTCCTCTTCCTGGTTAGCTTTATTGATAACCGGTTCAAGAAGCCGGCGCCTTGACGCTGGCAAAGGCGTCTAGTAGAATTGCTGTAACGGGGGCGGTTAGCTCAGTTGGTTAGAGCACTGCGTTGACATCGCAGAGGTCACTGGTTCGAGCCCAGTATCGCCCACCAAAGAAATTTAGAGCGCTAGTTGTGAAAAGCTAGCGCTTTTTTGGTTTGTAACAGGGGCAATCCATCCCCAGCATTCAGGAGAGTATGGCTCTTTTAACCAGTGTTTTGGTTATCTCGACCTTGTAGGCGTTCATTTTCAGGGGTATTACCCCTGTGACCGCTGCCTCTGAGGCCGCTTCCGCCGTTTTGGCATTGATAGCCTTTCCCGTGATTGCCTGTTCCACCATAGTTGCCCGGACTGGCGCCGGGGCGACCGCTCCCAGAACTATCCTGGCGTCCCGGCAAATCCCGCCGTCAACAGTGATGACCGAGGCGACGCTGACGATGGGGAAATCAACCGACTCCCGCAGTCTGAATTTAATGAAAGTCTGTTTAGCGCCGGGCGGCGGCGGAGGTATTTGGATTTCGGTTACCATCTCATCCGCTTCCAGGATTGTCCTCAAGGAACTGAAGAACTCCTCAACCGGAACTGTTCTGACGCCTCCCGGTCCGGCAATCTCTATCCGTGCCCCCAGAGCTACCAGCACTACACCCATATCCGATGAGCTCGCCGAAACACAGCCGCAGTTGAAACAGCGGTTGGACTCTCCTTCAATCTCAGCCAAACCCAGACCGAGAGCGTCCTCAACGTCTATGCTTCTCTCTGCCACCGGCAGCTTGGGCATCTCCACCCGGCTTGTCTTCTTGAGATAATCACTGTTGAACCTCAAGAAAGGCTCAGCCGTTTTCTCGTCCTTATCTTCAGCCTTTGCTTTTCCCTTTAGATAGACATCCATGGCGGCGGCGGCCCTTTTGCCGGAAGCGATTGCCTCTATGACCGTCGCCGGGCCGTGGGTTACCGAGCCACCGGCGAAGACACCGGGTACACCGGTTGCCTGAGTTTCCGGGTCAGCCGTTATCAAGCCCTGCTCAACCTTCAACGAACTGCCGGGCTTGATGAAACTAAAGTCAGTGGCATATCCTACAGCCATCATTATCTGGTCAGCCGCCACCGTCTCCTTGACAGCATTATCAAAGGTGGGAGCAAAACGACCCTGGCCGTCAAAGACCGAGGTGCACCGAACCAGCTCCATTCCCCTGACCTTGCCATCGGATTTGAGTACCCGGTGAGGCCCCCAGGAAGTCATCAATTTAACTCCCTGTTCAACGGCCAGCTCAATCTCCCAGGGAAGGGCTGGCATCTCCTCTCGGGATTCCAGGCAGGCCATAATCGCTTCCTCAGCCCCAAGGCGCAAAGCGCTGACAGCCACATCGACGGCGGCATTACCCCCGCCAATTACCAGAACCTTCTTGCCGGGAACTTCTTTAACCCCGAGATTGATATTGGCCAGGAATTCCATACCGAATCTGGTTAATTCCTCGCCCTCCAGCCCTATGGATACCGGATTCCAAGCTCCGTTGGCGATGAAAACGCCGTCAAAGTCCCGTTTGAGGTCATCCAGGGTTACGTCCCTGCCGACATCAACCTTAAGCTTAAATTCAACCCCCGTATTTTCAATCGCTTTTACCACCCGCCGAACGATATCCTTAGGCAGTCTATAGGCCGGTATCACGTAGGCGAGCATCCCGCCCGCTTCTTCCGTTCGATCAAACACGGTAACACGGTGCCCCGACATTCTGAGATAATAGGCTGCCGAGAGACCGGCCGGGCCTGAGCCGATAATGGCCACGCTCTTGCCGGTATCGGCCTTCGGCGCTTGGATGATTTCATCTGCGTTATCAAGGATATAGTCGCCCATGAACCGCTCGATGTCCCTTATTGATACCGATTCATCGAAGTCGCCTCGATTGCACTCCTGCTCGCAGAAATGGGGGCACACTCGCCCCGTTACCGACGGCAACGGGTTGGCGTTGAGCAGCGTCTTGGCAGCTTCAGGCAGGTCACCTTCCCTGATTTGGCTCAAGTAAGAGGGTATATCCACGCTACCGGGGCAGGCTGAGGAGCAGGGCGGGCTGGCATCCCGTAAGCCCCCGAATATGGAGTGATACTGGTTCTCCCTGGTCAGCGCGTAGCAGCCCTTGCCCCCCTTGAGGTAGCACAGGATTCGTCCCCCCACGCTGTGGGGATAGCGGTAGTACCAGCAGCGCACGTCCTGACACAGGTTGCCGCCGATAGTCCCCATCCGGCGAATCTGGGGAGTAGCCACCGCTTCGGCGGCCTCGGCCAGAAGTTTATACTTCTCCTTAACCACCGGAGACTGGGCTATTTCCTCCAGCTTGGCTAAAGCCCCTATCTTCAGTCCACCACCGTCCTCACCGATACGATTCAGGTTGGGGATGGTCTTGATGTTGATGACAGTCTCCGGGTAAGCGGGCAGAATTTTATCTTTAAGGGTGCTAAGCAGGTCAGTGCCGCCGGCAATCAGCTTGGCCCTGCCCTCGTGCTCTTTCAGCGACTTAACAGCTTCATTTACGGTTTTGGCATTAACGTGCTTGAATGATTTCATCGCTCTTCTCCTCTATATCCTGCCCAGAGCCTTGAGGATTTTGTCGGGGGTTGCCGGATAGGTCATTATTCTCTTGCCGATGGCGTTATTGATGGCCATCAGTACAGCGCCGGGACCGGGGGCAGGAGCGATTTCTCCAACGCCTATTGCCTTAAAACGATGACTCTCGACTGGCGTCTCCAGCATTATACTCTCGAATTTGGGCAGGTCGGCAAATGTGCGCCACTTGTAGTCAATCATGTTGCAGTTCATTATATGCCCCGTATCTTTATCTAAAACCGTTTCCTCGAATATGGCAGTGTCTATGCCCGCAGACCCCAGAGAGCCGTGAAGCTGGCCTTCAAGGACGAGGGGGTCGATGATTTGACCACAGTCGGTAGAGGCAACAACGCGCAGCAGTTCCGCTTTTCCCGTCTCGGTGTCGACTTCGACTTCGGCAAAGATAATCATGCAGTTGCACAGGGAAAAATCGGTCTCGAAGCGCCCCTGGCCGGTTATCGTGCGGGCGATGCCCATAGCCTTATACCAGGCAATCTTCTTCTGCGGGTTATTCTTGGCGAATATGGCGCCGTCTTTGGTGTCCAACTCTTCCGGCTTGACACCGAGCACCGGGGCGGCCAGTTCAAGGAGTTGTCGCCTGGCGTCTTCAGCGGCTTCTATGACAGCCGAGCCCACGGCATAGGTTCCCCGGGAGCCGACCAGCCCGAACTCAAAGGGGTTTACCAGTGTATCCGCGGGGGTTATGTTGACCCTGTCAAGAGGCAGATTCAACACCTCGGCGGCCATTTTGCACAGAGCCGACCGCTCGCCCATGCCGGATTCGGAGACGCAGGAGTACACCACCGCCCTGGCATCGGGGCTTAGTTTGACATTGGCTTCGGACTCGTCCTCCCCGATATCGGCGTTGCCGTGCAGGCCAACGCCGACGCCTATCCTCTTGGCGCCGTTAACCACCGTCGGCTTGTTCCACCCCTTCCATTTATCTTTCCAGCCAAAGACCTCTGCCCCCTTATCTATGGCCTTGGAGAAGTCTATACCCCGGTAGTCCCGCCAGATGCCGTCCCGCCAGTAGAAGCCGGCACCGGGAGCCATGTAGTTTTTCTTAAAGAAGTCGACCGGGTCCAGGTCGGCCTTCTCCATGACCACCGTTATAAGCGGCAGGAGCGCGCAGTTTAACTCCTGGCCGCCGAAACCTCTAACCACCCCCGAAGGGCTGCGGTTGGTGCATACCAGCGTGGGTTGCATGTTCCAGTTGGGGCACCTTATCAAAAGCTGCGTCTCGCCGAGGCCGACGGCGACCTGGACCTGGGCCATCTCCGAAACGGCACCGGTATCGACAAACCATTCGCCCTGGAGAGCCGTTACCGTACCGTCCTTCTTTATGCCTATCCTGGCGTGGATACGGGAGCCTAACCTCAGCGTGTAGGCATTGAAGTGTTCTTCCTTGCTGAAATATACCTTGACCGGCCGGCCCGCCGCTTTAGCCAGCGCCGCGGCGTGAGCCATCGGTATGAAATTGGCGTTTTTGGTCCCGTAACTACCACCGCACTGCATACCGATAACCCGTATATCAACCAGCCCCAGGGCCGGTTGGGCGAAATTTCGGTTCATCGGCGCCGATTGCGACGCCGTGTAGAGGGTCAGATGCTCGGGGTCTTCCCAGGTAGCTATCACTCCCGGCGGCTCCGGGGGGAGGGGGTTGGGGATGTTTTCGTAGGCGCAGGTGGCTTCCTCGATAATGTCAGCCTCGCTGAACCCCTTTTCGACATCACCCATAACCAGCTCCTGCAGGGCTTTTTCCCCGATGGAACGGAAGCCGCGGGGGAAAACATTACCGGGAATTCTCTCGTGGAGCTGAGGCGCTCCGGGCCTGGCCGCTTCCTCCATGTCATAGACGGCCGGCAGTTGCTCGTATTCTACCTCTAACAGCTCCAGCGCCTCATCGGCTGTTTCCTCAGTCTCCGCCGCCACCAGAGCGACAGCGTCTCCTACGAAGCGCACCGTGCTGTCCAAGACGGGTCGGTGATAGGGGACGCCGGCCATCCAGCCGGGGGCGTTCTTGTAGGTGAGTACAGCCTTGACGCCAGGGTAGGCCTCCGCTTTAGCGGTGTCGATGTTCTTGATACGGGCATGGGGATATGGACTCCGCAGGACCTTCCCGTAGAGCATTCCCGATAGCTTCATATCATCAATATACTCTGCTTTTCCGGTGACGATGGCCCGGGCGTCTTTCCGCGGTGTCGCCTTGCCTATATGCCTATATTCTCCACCCATTGGTATCACCTACCTTTCTCCGCCAGCGACAGGATGGCTTTGACAACCAGATAATGACTTACACACCGACAGTAGTGTCCTGCCAGCTCTTGCTTTATGTCCTCTTCCGTTGGTGAAGGGTTTTTATCCAGCAGTGCTTTGGCGCTCATGATTATTCCCGGTGTACAGAACCCGCACTGAAAGGCTGTATTGTCGATAAAGGCCTGCTGGAGCGGGTGTAACCCCCCGGTTTCTCTATTTTCCAGACCCTCGATGGTGGTTATCTTCTTGCCGTCACACTCCACGGTCAGCATCGTACACGACAGAACCGCCTCTCCGTCCATAAGAACCGTGCAGGCTCCACATGATCCATGGTCGCAGGCTATCTTGGTTCCGGTGTACCCCAGCGTTTCCCTGAGTGTATAAGCCAGTGTGTGATCAGGGTTGACGTCTTTCCCCACCATAAGCTCGTACGGCTTCCCATTCACAGTGAGACTGATATTCTTTTCAGCGGTGGCCACCCCCCGGCTGGCTTTCCCTTTATCTCTATCCGTTTTCATTGCTATCTCCCAGCTTAAAATTTAAACCCTGGCTTGCTCCCCCTGAAAGTACATTTTAATATAGCCGAGGCTGTAAAGCAAAGTTTTCCCTGGCTGAGGGCGAAGTTCAGAAGACAAGGGCAAAGGTCTTAGAAAAGGTTTTAGTTCTACCTTTTATCCTGCAAGGCCTACCATAGCATCAGTTCTACCAGGGCAATTGCCGTTTCGGCAACAAGGGTGCAGTGTAATTAGGCTGCACCTCCTTTTTGGTTTATATCTTCGGCGAAACTACGAATAAAAGCCCTTCTCTCAGATAATGAGCTTTCATCAAAGGTAATACGTGGCTGGTCGAAACGGCGAAGACCGGTCACTCGATGATAGGCTTAGTCTTTCTGATAGCTCAGATACATGCAGATTGCACCGCAGGCCGCTACATTCAGCGATTCTGCCTTCCCCCGGATTGTGGGCACTCTTAATCTATGATTGGACATGTTCAGCACTGATTCCGAAAGGCCGGATGCCTCGTTGCCCAATGCAAGCAGGAGCTTATTCTGGCATTGAAGAACCGAAGGGTCTTCCGCGCCACCGAGATCTGTGGCTACGATGGAGTATCCATTATCTTTCAATTCCTCTACAAGCTCCAGATAACAGTAGGTCCTTCTGATCCATAAAGATAACACTGTGCCAGCAGTTGACTGAACACATTTTGGAGATAGGGGGTCGGCGCATTTTTCGGTAAGGATAACCCCGGAAAAATCAAAGGCTGCGGCAGTGCGGATAAGAGTGCCCACATTTCCCGGGTCTTGAACATCTTCAAGCAGCAGGATTTTAGCACCGATGTTGTCTGGCAGCTGGTGAGAATAAGTATCCAGGGGTAGACGGACGACGGCAACGATTCCCTGAGGCGTCTTCGTGGAGCAGATAGAGTGTAACTGGCTATCAGTGACAGGGCGCCTGGAGTATTTATGGTAAAAGGGAGATAGTTCCTCCGTGGAGACAATTTCAATTATATCATCCGGATTACTGCTGATTATCTGTTTGATGGCCTTGTCCCCTTCAATGAGAAATGCTTCGGCTTCAAGCCGACCCTTCCTTGTGGCAAGACTCTTGTACCATTTGATAGGCTTTAGCGCAATGTTTCTGTCATCGGGTATGATTAACACAGTATTTTCAACCTCTATATACAGCAGTGTTGCCGCCGGTCATTGAAATGCTCTTTAATAATATCACGGTATCCCACTTTCAGCGAACTTAGTAATCCCATGTGCTTCATTTATTGTGGCGTCATCTGTATAATTAATAAGGTTTAATTAGGTTGTAGAAATGCTGAGTATTTCAGGCATATCAAAGTCTTACGGGGATCAGACCCTATTCAGTGCCGTTACCTTTAATATAGGGGCAAGGGACCGCATAGCTATCATCGGGCCGAACGGCTCAGGGAAGACGACGCTGTTCAATATCATCGCCGGTAATACGCCTACCGATTCCGGCAGTGTAAATGTGCCGAAGGAAACTACAATCGGCTATCTGGAGCAGGAAATCAGTCCCTCTTCCGAGCGGCAACTGCTTGATGATGTCGCTAACGCGTCAACCAGGATAAGCAAGCTGGCGCATAAGATACAGGTTCTCCAGGAAGAACTGGCAGGGGGGGCGGATGGGGAAAGTTCAGAAAAACTCCTGCGTGAGTTGGGCGAACTTCAGCATAGCTTCGAGTTTGCCGGTGGCTACAGCGCCGAACATGAGGCCAAGGCTGTCCTTTCCGGGTTAGGATTTGCGGAGTCTGACTTCCACCGTCCTCTAACTGACTTCAGCGGTGGGTGGCTGATGCGGGCGGCACTGGCCAAACTTCTTCTTCTTTCCCCTGATGTGCTACTGCTTGATGAGCCGACAAACCATCTCGATCTGGAGTCCTGTATTTGGTTTGAGCGTTACCTGGGAAGCTATCGTGGGGCAGTCCTGGTCGTTTCGCACGACCGGGCATTCTTGAATCGAGTGGTAAGCAAAGTGCTTACCATCGAGCAAGGTAAGTGCATCTTTCACCGTGGCAATTACGATAGTTTCGTTATAGCCAGAAAGAAAGAAATTGAGGTTACGGAGGCTACGGCCAAAAGACAGAATCTCAAGATAAAGAAGGAGATGCGCTTCATCGACCGATTCTGTGCTAAGAATACCAAGGCAACTCAGGTTCAGAGCCGAATGAAACAGCTGACAAAGATGGAAAGGGTAGTAGTC
>JAUVYB010000034.1 GCA_030603275.1 Deltaproteobacteria bacterium
GTTGCCAAAGTGGTAGTGTTCGTCAGGCTCAGCGCCAAGGTTGACCGTAGTGTTAGCGGCATAGACAAAAATATCCTCATCACCGGGGGTGGTTACCTCACCGCCTTCGGTGCTGGAGATGGCGAGGCTATAGTAACCTGGGTCTAGTGCAAAGTTGGCGGTGACGGAGTAGGAATCGTTCATGGTGATGGTGGTGGTGGCATCATAAACATCGGTGATGGTACCCACATCGCCAGTCCAGTCCACAAAGTGGTAGTGTTCGTCAGCCTCAGCAACGAGGGGGACCACCATCTCGGCATCGTAGATAAACATCCCCTCCCCAGGGTCGGTTACCTCACCGCCCTCGGTGCTGGAGATGGTGAGGCTATACTGATTTTCCAGAGGCTCAACAGCGATACCAAGCTCATTAATAATGTGCTGTGCCTTGTTAATATACACGTAGTTTTCAGTGCCAGCAAAAACCAGTCCCACAAACTCTCCATCTTTATCCACTGCAGAGCCTGAATCACCGTGCCCTGCGAAGGACCAGTTATCTTGAGCTACTGCAATCTGGTCCACGAAACGAGCTGTTTGGTCGCCGTACTCAAGCCAGACGGAGACGTTAGTGTTAATCACCTGACCGGTGGTTACTCCAGTCGAGCGCCCGGATTTTCGTACGGTATCTCCAATGGAAACCTCGGTCCAACCTTCAATCCAGTAATTACCTCCTTCATCAAACTGCTCGCCATAAGACGCATCAACACCAACATCAATACTGCCTACAGCCGCATCAGCGTAGTTTTCCGCATCAGGGTCAAAGTCAATAGGTATGTAATCCTCGAGTTCCCCCACCTTAGCGCCTAACCTTCCTCCATCGCCACTTCCGGGCTGGATGATAGGTGTTCCTAGGGCGAGAAAATTATCCGTATCCGGCTCTATAGCGATAACGTGGGCGTTAGACAGAATCCTGTCGTCATAGGTGACCATGCCCAGGGTTCCGGCATACAGGTATATTCCTGCCCCTTTCGTGACGTAGGCTGACAGGCTTATCCCGCCGACCAGAGGGCTGACCTCATCTCGCCTTTCATCAAAGGCCAGGGGCTCTGTTACCTGAGTGGAAAGTACCTGTATCTTCCCGGTAACTTCCGTCTGCACCGTGTAGCCGTTAAAGGAGCGAGGCACTCTTTGCTTCGCCTGCTCATCCTCGACAAAAACGGTGATTTCTCCGTCAGTCTCCGAATGGGCGATGCCGACAAAGCCGGCTCCAGCCAGAGGCGAGAGTTCTCGTTCCAGAGCTTCTCTGGCTGCCGCAAGTGATTTTCCACGACCGGGATTTTCACCGGCCGAAGCAGGGATAACGCTAAAAAGCAGCGCACCAACAAGAACTAATGCTAATAACAACAGGAGCTTTTTATCTTTTTTCATCCCTTCCCATCCGTTAAATCGGCCATTGCTTTTACTCTCTTACGATAAACCCCTAAAATCTTGCCTTTTATTAACCCCATTTTTGTCATTTAACAGATTGTCTATAATCTCTCAATCCATTCACGTTAAAGTAACTAACACTGCCCCAAATCGCTGTAGTATAGCACCCTGTCCTGTTGAGGGCAAAGTTCATTCGAATTCGGTAAGAAGGCCGGCAAATTATTAGTGGCGGTTTAAATCTTCTAGAATATAGCCGAAATTTATGATTTGGCCTGTTTAACCCTTCAGACCGTTTAATTATCACCTTGACCCTAAGTGAACCCCGGGGATGGCGTCCAGATTCTTCGGTTACTCAAGGCGACCTCAGAATGACAACAGGGACTATTAAATAAGTTCAACTTTGGAAGGAGCTAAAGCTAAGCTATGAAGAAGATTGACACCATGATAAAACCGGGGCCACATCAACAGCGAAGCAATTCATGTGATGCAGACCCCGGCTTGATTCAAGTCGCTTAAGCAAGGCTTTATGCTTCTTATTAGATATTCCCCTTCTTCAAAGTATCGGTAGGCTCGAACTCTTTGATATTAAACTCTTTAGCAAGGTCTTCGCATATTTTAGCTAATTTATCATACCCTATTCCCTTGGCAAGCTGAAAAGGCCCAATCGCCGAACCACCTCCATTAACCATAGCTTTGTCAATTTCATCCGGGCTCTTGACCACTCCTGCCTCGATCAGTTTTGTCGCCTCGTTAACCTGAAGGGCAATCAAGGTAGTGGGGTCGAAGTCTTCTTTCGCCTTGGATAAGTCTATCTCCGGCCTGCCTTTTGACCAGTCAAAAATGCCCTTTCCTGTCTTCTTTCCCATTTCACCAGCGTCAATCTTAGCTTTGAGCCAGCTGGGTGGTGTGTAGTCTCGAGATAGTTTGTCAGCAAAATAAAGAGCGCTATGATAGGCAACATCCAGCCCCACATAGTCCATTAGTTCGTATGGTCCCATAGGCATACCTATTTTTCTCATCTTGGCATCAATTTCCATCGGGGCAGCCACACCTTTTTCTAACATGAGGTTAACTAGGAGTCCAATAGGCGCATTGATCCGATTATAAACAAATCCGATAGAGTCTTTCTCAACCCTAACCGGCACTTTGTTCATCTTCAGCGCCAGATTATATGCCACCTGTATTGTTTCTTCGCTCGTCTTTGCTCCTTTTGTGACTTCCACGAGCTTCATCAGGACAGCTGGGTTAAAGAAATGCATGCCGAGGACCTGTTCTGGCCTCTTTGTAGTTGATGCAATCTCCGTGATGCTCATATTTGAGGTATTAGACGCCAGTATGGCATGCTTTGGAGCGGCTGCATCAAGCACCTGGAAAACCTGCTTCTTGAGGTCCATCACCTCGGGAACTGCTTCAATAACAAAATCAGCATCCTTAACAGACTCGCCAATATCAATAAAGGTCTTGATATTAGCCAGCATCGCCTTTTTATTTTCTTCAGTGATTTTCTGCTTTCCCACAAGCTTATCTAGGCTTTCCTTGATTCTTGAAAGCCCTCTGTCAACAAACCTCTGCTCAATGTCCCGTATTGCCACCTTGTAGCCAGCAAGCAGCGCCACCTCGGCAATGCCATGCCCCATATCACCAGCCCCCATAACCGCAATCTTCTTGATGTCTTCAACTTTCATACCAGAAAACCTCCTTTCATTTCCTACTTTCGCCCCGGAAAGCTATTCACCGGTGAAGACCGGCTCTCGTTTCTCGATAAACGCCATCGCTCCTTCAACGGCGTCCTTAGTTTTGCTTACCCGCTGTGAACCTTCCAGTTCTATTTTCACGCCCTGGTCAGTAGTGGCCTCAAGTCCTCGTGTCACTGCGTCGAGGATTACCTGCATAGCAACCGGGGCCTTTTTCGCTAGTGCACTGGCAAGTTCCTTAGTATCATTCATTAACTGCCCTGGCTGAGACACCCTGGTTATAAGCCCGATGCTCAAAGCCTCGGGGGCGTTGATTCTTGTGCCGAGCAGAAGCATTTCTAGCGCTTTGGTCTTACCCACAAGCCTGGGCAACCGCTGGGTGCCACCCCAACCAGGTATAATACCTCGGTCAATCTCGGGCTGTCCCATCACCACTTTCTCGGAGTTGAGCATTATCCTGAAGTGGCAGGACATTGCCATCTCGCAACCACCACCGAGGGCGAAGCCATTTATGGCAGCGATTACGGGCTTGGGATACTTTTCGATGCGGCTGAACACCTCTTGGCCCCGGGACATAGACTTCTCCCCTTCCGGCGTCCCTGCCGTTTTTAAATCAAAGCCGGCTGAAAATCCTCTTTCTCCGGCTCCGGTGATGATTATGGCTCTCACCGCTTTATCTTGTGCCCACTCGGTCAAAACCGCATCCAGTTCATTAAGCACAGCCAGATTTATCGGATTTGCCGGCGGCCGGTTCAAGGTGATTATACCGATATTCTCTTCTCGTTCTACAATTAAATTCACATAAGCCATGAGATCCTCCTTGTTTTGAGATTTTTCAACGGCGCCATGATTTCTTTAATATCGCTATGCCACCTCCTTTCAATCGAGCAGCTCGCAAAGCGCCGGGCCAGTAGAAACAGTGAAATGTTAACACCCACAACAGTGACTTGTCAACGGTTAAAAGCTAACAGTTTAGCTTTTCCCAAATCCCAGCCTACAACCTATCCCCCTACACGGTCAAGCCACCAAGAAGCGGGTTGTGTCAATTAGTTTGGAGGAAAAGTTTTATTGATAAAAGGCGTGAAATGAGAATAGAATACTCATAAAAGTAAGCATGGTTGAAAGTAATCAGCTATGGACAACAGATGAGCGGTACGATAGTCCTGGGCATTGGCAATCGGCTGGGTGGCGATGACGCCGCCGGCACCTGTGTGGTGGACATACTCAACCAGAGGCGGCACAGAGCCAAGACCCTCCTCCCCGCTGAGATTATGGCCATAGACGCCGGCACTGCTCCGGAAAGTTATACCTCGGTTATCCGCCAGCACCGGCCTGACTTACTAATACTGGTGGATGCCGCCGATATGGGTTTACCTCCCGGTGCTCTGCGCACAATCATGCCAGAGAAAATCAGCGTTTTGTCCTTTTCCACACACCACATGCCCCTCTCCCTGTTTATATCTTATGTAAAGGAATTCTGCGGAAAGGTCCTACTTGTCGGAGTGCAGCCTGAGCGGACAGAGACGGGCAGGCGCATTTCAAAAGCGGTGCGCAAAAGCGTGAAAAAACTGGCTGAGGCTATTCTGGAAGGACGGATAGCTGAAATTCCGCTGCTGGGGTAAAGGAGCTAGCCCTGTTCGGCTGGCTTCTCTGCGGCTCCGGCGTCTGGTTTCTTTCTCTTCACTGAGCCCGGCAGCTCGCCGCTGTCAACGATTACCAGCTCGTCGGCGTACTTATCATAGCTGGCGAGCAGAAACTCTTCCGTCATGGCCAGCGTATTGACGGGGCAAACATCAACACACTGGGCGCAGAAACAACAGCGTGAGATAAACACCTTGATCTTTTTTTCCTCAGGCAACCACTCGATAGCATGGGTGGGGCATATCTTATAGCACTGCTGACAACCGGAGCAGTTCTCCCGGTCGTAGGCAATTTTGCCGCGGAACCCGGGCGGTACGGTAATCGGTGGATGCAGCTTTACTTCCTGCTTGGCCACCCTATCCAGAAAAGACAGCGTGGACTTCGGGGCATACTTGGCCGGAAAGATATTTGTCGCCGGCTTCTGGAAGAGTTGCTTGAGTATGGTTTTGGCTACTTCCCACATATCACGCCTCAAATCACGACGTCAACCCAGACCAGTAACATGCCGACCAGCGCTATCGCGGTCATCACTATCACGTACACTGTGCTGGCCTGGCTGATTTTAAATCTGGCCATGCCTGCCCGTATCAAGCTGATGCTAAAGAACATGACCACCAGAACTTTGACCAGGAAAAAGAGCCCGTCAACGATGCCCGCTGCAAGCGCGGCTTTGATGCCCAGCACCGGAGAAAGATTGTAGGGTATGAACAGCGCCACCACCAGCGAGACCATGGCGAAGGTCTTGATGACATCGGACAGGTAGAACAGGGACAGATTTCTTCCCGAGTACTCCACCAGCAGCCCGCCGGCTATCTCGGTCTCTGCTTCGGCAACGTCGAATGGCACCTTGGCTGCTTCCCCCACGGTGACCACCACCAAAGTGAACAGCATGAGCAGTGTCCCGACAATACCCACCGGTCCCAGCATGTTCCAGATGGGATACTGGACTATGGTAGACATCAAAAACGGGTTGGCGGTGGTGACCTGACTGATTCGCCAGGCGATGCCCAGTACCACCACTGCCAGGGGCGCTTCGTAGCTCATCATGATTATCATCTCCCGCTGCGCGCCTACCGTGGCATAGGGAGAACTGGAGGCAAACCCGCCCACTACGAAAGCCAGCGATGGGATAATAAGCAGATAAAGCACCAGAATCACATCTCCGTATCTCCCGAGCAGCGCCGACTGTCCGAACAAGGGGATAAAGAGCAATAGAGAGCCGGTGGAGATGAGCGCCAGGAATGGGGCGGCGTTGAAGAGCCACGATATAGCCCCATCGGGGATGATGTTCTCCTTCATCAGCAGCTTCTGCACATCTCGGAAGGGCTGCACTATGGGTGGGCCCACTCTCCCCTGCATGTGCGCCACCAGCTTGCGGTCAATGCCTCGGTAGAGCATGCCGAAAGCGCCGCCGATGAACACCAGTATGGCGGAGCCAACAATGATAATCACGCCGTTTATCCAGATATTTTCTCCCAGTAAGTTCATCGCTGCAGCTCTTTCGTCTTTTCTACAGAAAGCCGGTGGAGTTCCTCATAGCCCACCACCGACTTTCTGCCGGTGGCTTTGTCCGTTACCACGATCCTATTGGTGCAGGACTGGCACGGGTCAATTGAGGCAAAGACAATGGGCACATCGGCAATCTGCATACCTTTGAGTATGGTGGGAACTGCCATCAGGTTAACATAGGTGGGCGCCCTCACTTTCCAGGTGGCCAGGGTGCTCTGCCCAGCCTCCAGGCGGACATAATGGATGTCCTCGCCCCTCGGTGCCTCGACCCGGCCGACGCCCTCGCCAGCAGCATCGGTGAGCAGGTGCAGGAGCCTGGGCACCTTGGGCTCGGACATAATCGGGCCTTCGGGCATTCTGGCAATACATTCCTCGATGATTTCCACCGACTGCTTGACCTCAAGCAACCGGACTATTATACGGTCATAGACATCCCCGACTACCGTGCCGGTGACAATATCCGGAGTAATGGCCTTGACATTGAGGTCGGCATAGGCACTGTAGGGCTGGTCTTGCCTCACATCCTTAGGGACGCCGCTGGCCCTGCCGGTAGGCCCCACGGCAAGCAGCTTCAACGCATCCTCGGTGCTTAATATGCCGACGTTCCGTGTCCTCATCCGCACCGTCCTATCTTCCAAGAAAATCCGTCTCAGGTGCTCGAAAATGCTTTTGTAATAGTCCAGAGATTTTCTTATGCGCGGTAGCTGCTCAGCAGTTATATCCCTTCTCACCCCGCCGAACTGAAGCACCGCCTTGGTCACCCGGTTGCCGAAGATATATTCAATGAGGTCCATTATCTCTTCCCGCACTCGCCAGGTGAGATAGAAAACGGTGTCAAAGCCAATCTCGTGGGCCGCCACCCCAGCCCACAGTATATGAGAGTGGATTCTCTCCATCTCAGCGGCGATAACCCGGATATATTCTGCCCTGTCGGGCGGCGTGAGATTAGCCGCCTGTTCCACCGCCATGGCCAGGCAGAACGGGTGACAGATGTTGCAGATGCCGCATATCCTCTCGGCGAGGTATAGCGTCTGGACAGGATTGTTGCGGTTCATCCCCAGCCATTCGATGCTGCGATGGACCTGTCCCACCAGTACATCGGTATTGACTACCTTCTCCCCTTCAATCTCCAGCATTAACTGTATCGGCTCCTTGAGGGCGGGGTGAATAGGGCCAATCGGTATGGTGTAGGTCGCTTTTTTCGTCTCACCAACTGCCATTCTCTCTATCCTTTCTTACCCTCTCCCTTTGGTTTTCTCCCCGGCAATACCCTCAGGAACTTCTCCGGGCCGGTCTCGTCCTTCCGCCAGGGATAGACGCCCTCCGGCACACTTTCAGCGATGAACAGCCTCCTCCCATCCGGTATGCCCACCACCTCTACCCCCATCATCTCCTGGGTTTCGCGCTCGGTGAATATGGCCCCGGGGATAAGGTCGGTAACTGTTGGTATCCTCAGGTCACTCTTAGGCAGCTTCACCCGCAGCCCCAGGCTCAACTCCTCCAGGTGATAGCCGTAGTAAATGGTGAAGTGATAGATGAGCTCTACATCAGCGCCCAGGTCACTCGAGGAGATAATGGCCAGGTGGGGGTATTTCTGGAGGTGGCAGATATGCTCAACAGCGTCGCGGAAGGCGCTCTTTTTCACCTCGACCCAGAGGCTGCGGAACTTATTCTTCTTGACAGCAACCTCACGCTCGTAGACCGAGCCGCTAACAAAGCCATCGCCCAGCTTTTTGCTGAAACTATCGATGATGGCCTGGGGGGTGAGTCTCTCCACTAAATCACCTCCTGTTTGGCCAGCTTTTCCAGCTTCGCCCAGGCCATGACCACACCGTGAATAATGGCCTCCGGCCGCGGCGGGCAGCCGGGGACATACACGTCCACCGGGATAATCTGGTCAACGGGTCCCACCAGGCTGTAGGCTTCATGGAAAACGTCTCCCTCTGCGCCGCAGTTCCCCACCACTATGACCACCTTTGGGTCAGGGGTCTGGGCGTAGATACGTCTTACGCTATCTTCCATGCTGCGTGCCACTGGCCCCGTGACCAGCAACACATCGGCATGGCGGGGCGAACCCACCAGCCTGATACCAAAGCGCTCGACATCGTAGCGGGGAGTGAGCACGGCCAGAATCTCAATATCGCAGCCATTGCAGGAGCCAGTATTCAGATGGTACACCCACAATGCCCGGTTGAACGCTTTCAGATTCATCGCTCTATTCCCAATCCATCCTTCCTTTACTATCAGCTTGCCAGCACCAGTATCAGAATAGTTATCGCCAATATGGCGACAAGCCACAGAAGATAGTCATTCACTATTCCGGTGTGGGGCTTCATCATGGCGCGGTAAAGCCCTTTGAGTGACTCAAAAAAGCCCCAGTATATGTTATCCGCCTTCACATGCCGCTGTTCCTCGGAAGGAACCTTGGTACCGGAAAGGAAGACATCGGTCTGGGCCGTCCCTTTCTTATAGCTTTTCTGACCGCGGCTGCGCCAGATAAGAGCCATAACCCCGATAACGACCATGGCGATAATCCAGACTATGGGAGCCCAGACAGCATATCCGTAACTTAAAATCGACAAATTACCCTCTCCATATTTTTAATATATCCTGTTTTCATGGCACCGCACCCATCACAGCATTGATATACGATGTCTGGTTAATCAGCGCCTCCGTCGCCGGGGCGACGATGGTATCCACCACCAGCCCTGGGAAAATGCCGAAGAATATAACGCATGCTGCCAAGATACCCATCCCGATAATCATGGATTTAGGTACTTCTCTGACTTCTTTATAGGCCGGCATTTCCGGCCCGGTGAAAGCGGAATAAAATACTTTGGTAAAGGAGGCCAGCGTTACCAGCGAAACGAACATAGCAATGACAGAAAGGACGGGATTGAACTTCAACACTGCTTCATAAATGAGCAATTTGGAGGCAAATCCATTCAAAGGTGGAATCCCAGAAATGGCTAGTGCTCCAATAATATAGAAGCCCGCCGTCCACTTCATATTGCGAGCCAGGCCACCCATCTTGTTTGTGTCCCTCGTCCCGATGCGGAAGAATATCGCTTCCGCAGCCATAAAGAGCAAGGCTTTATAAAATACATGGTTGATGATGTGGAAAATGCCCCCGTTCATAGCGTCGCGGCCATAATTGGCCAGTGCCACCGGGTCAGTAATCACGGCCAGGCACACTCCCACGCCGAGGAGCATGTACCCCCCCGGTGAGATGGCGTGGTAGGCCATCATGCGCTTAATATCGGTCTGGTGGACGGCCATCATGACGCCGACGAACATGCTGAGCACACCCACAATGATAACCACCCAGCCAATAGCTGTGGTATTAATGAGCCCGCCATACATGGTGAAAGTCACCCTGTAAAGGGCATACATGGACATGTAGCTTGCAGCAAGAATCATGGGCGTGGTGCCCGCCGGTGCTACCGTATATGTGTCCGGTGCCCACATGTGGAGCGGCACACCTGCTAACTTCATCGTGAAGGCGCCGGCCAGCAGCCCTAGTGCTATCATATCGAGTGGGGTATACTGCATGTAATAGGCTAGGGCCGCGATGCTGAGGACATTGTACTGGGCATAGAGTATGCCGATGGCAAAGAGCAC
>JAUVYB010000022.1 GCA_030603275.1 Deltaproteobacteria bacterium
TAGGGTTGAACCCGGAAAGATTGCGGATTGAATGGGTGTCTGCTTCTGAAGGAATTCGTTTTGCCGAAATTGTTACCAACTTCACCAAGCAGCTAAAGGAGTTAGGACCTCTTGGGATAGGCGAAGGAAAAGAGCCAGAGCTGTTAAAACTAGATCTTGAAGCAGCTGAAAGTTATGCCCGTAAGAAGCTAATCTCATACTATATTGACCCGGATAAGTGCCAGGCCTGCATGATTTGCCTTAAGAAATGCCCTGTAGAGGCGATCATAGGTGGCAAGAATCAGATCCATGTCATCGACCAGGAGAAATGTATAGGGTGTGGAATTTGCTCTCAAAGTTGTCCCCCTCGCTTTGGCGCGGTAAAAATGATTCTTGCTGAGCCAGTTCCTCCTCCTATCCCCGAAGAGGCAAGAACTATAGTCAGAGAGAGCAAAGAAAAATAAAGAAAGAAATTTGAATTTGTTCGAGCTCCCCAAAGGTCTTATGATTTTTGGGGAGTTACTTATTTTGTCAAATGACTGCCACCCCGAAAAGGGATAAAATGAAGCTGATTAAAAGTCAAACGCTTTCTTGAGTCTGCCAGATCAGCCCGCTCCATTGAATGCGAAGCCTAAATCTCAGCAAGGTCTGCGATGGATTACTTCTTTTGCGGGTGAATGTCCAATTCAGTCAGGAATGGAATAATATGGGTCGGATTATCTATTCCGCAGGGGGATTAGGGGGGTGGGTTGCACTAATAATATGAGTACAATATCTAGATACTATTCCATTTATGGTATATGCTATGGTGGCAATCTTTGCTATCATATAGGCTGCGCTAAAGGGAGGTGAGCTATAGTTAAGGAACTGACCGCCGAGCAGGTGAGACTGCAGTGCACCCCAACCGTATTTAAGTGTGATTCCACCGAGGAGCTAAGGCCCAAAGATGGTATCATTGGCCAGGATAGAGCGCTGAGCGCGCTTAAATTCGGCCTCAACATTGCCAAAGCCGGTTTTAACATCTATGTCTCCGGGCTGGCCGGCACCGGCTCGGTGAACCAGAAGGGGGAGGTACAGGCTATCGGGGGCATAAACGAGAAGATTGAGGGTTTCTTTGAGGTCTGCCGGGCCAAGGGCTTAAACGGGGAGCAGGGGGCGCTTATCCCCGCCTCTAACGTCAGGAACTTGATGCTGAAAGAAGAGGTGGCGGCGGCGGTTAAAGGGGGCAGGTTCCATGTCTACCCGGTTAGCACCATCGACCAGGGAATAGAAGTGCTTACCGGGGTGAAGGCGGGCAAGCGCCGTAAGGACGGCAGCTTTACGCCTGGTTCCATTAACGACCTGGTGCAGAAGCGCCTGGCCTCTCTGGCGGAAAAGCTTAGGGATTTTACCAGGGGCGAAGAGAAGGAGGGGAAGGCTAATGGTGGCGGTAAATAAGGTAGGGCCGCCTCAGGCTTAATCCCACCGGTACCTGGATACCGGGGCTTTGGGGTCGGCGGTCCACTCCTGCGCGGCCCCGTCATATACCTTGGTATTGGTATAGCCCAGTATCTCCCGCAGGACGAAGCACCAGGCGCCGGCAAAGCCGCCGACACCACAATAGAGGATGATTTCCTTGGACTTATCCCTATCCCTGCCCACCACTCCGGCAGCCATGGCTCTGATTTCCCTGATACTGCGGTAGGCCCCCTTCTCCGTCCAGAGCCAGGGGGCGGGTAGACAGGTGGCCGTCGGGATGTGGCCAGCTCTTTCGGTAAAGAGGTCCTGGGCTATCCCGAAGAACTCGTCGGGGGTTCTGGCGTCAACGATGACCGATTTGCCCAGCTTCTTTTCAACATACGCCTTGGTGACGAACATTTCCTCGTTTATGTTGCCCTTATAGGCTACTTTTTTGGGCTTGACCGTTTTGTCGGATACCGGCCTTCTCTCTTTGAGCCACTTGTTGTAGCCGCCGTTGAGAACAGCCACGTTTTTGACTCCCCCGTATATGAGGATGCAGGCCACCCTGGCGGCATCGGCCAGGGTGTGGGGGGTATCGGTCTTGTTGACCACCACCACCCGCGAATCGCTTTTTATGCCGGCGGCGCCGATGGTGTCAAAAAGCTCGTCGGCTTCGGGCAGCTCCAGAAGCAGCCCTCCCCTGGCTTTGGCCCATGATGCAAAGGGGGCGTTTACCGCCCCGGGGATATGACCGTCTTTATATTCGTCGCTGTTTCTGATGTCAACTACCACCAGTTCGGGCTCGGCAATATTTTCCGCCAGCCATTTAGTGGTAACCAGAGGGGGAATCGTTTTCATCCGGGGTCTCCGCCAATCGCCTCTCTTTTACCGTCGATAATGCGGTATTGTCCCAGGTAGCTTGCCTGCATAAAGGTTTGGTTGAAGTTGGGGGCGCTGGCCAGCTCGATATAGCGGACGCGGGAGGTGAGCGCACGGGCTTGGGCCCGTGACTTCAGGGAAATCAGGGCCAGCTTGGCGCCCATGCCGGCGGCGTTGCCGGCTTGAAGGAAGCGGGCTAGCGGCAGTGAGGGCAGCATGCCGATTTCTATGGCGCTGGCGACATTGATATAGGTGCCGAAGGCGCCGGCAATGATTACCTGCTTTATCTCTTTTTCCGTTACGCCGCTTGCCTCAAGGAGCGCCTGGATACCAATGCGAATGGCCCCCTTCGCCAGTTGCAGTTCCCTAATATCCTTCTGGGTGATGGTGATGGCCGGTTGTCCGTTCCGTTCCTCTTTGCTGACCAGTATAAACTCACGTTTTTTCTGATGGGTGCGAACACGGGGGTGGTCAGCGTTTAGCCGGCCGCCTTCGTTGACGGCTTTAGATAGATAAAGCTGGGCCAGGGCATCAAGAATCCCGGAGCCGCAGATGCCCACCGGCGGCGCTTCGCCTATAGTCTGGTACTGGATTTTATTACCGGTTATCTGCAGGCGCTCGATAGCTCCTGTAGCCGCCCGCATACCGTACTTGATATGGCCGCCTTCAAAAGCGGGGCCGGAGGCGCAGGAGGTGGTGACTATCTTGCCTTCATGGATTAAGGAGACTTCGGTATTGGTGCCGATGTCCAGAGCCACTATGGGGCCTTTTTTCCGCCCGACTCCGGTGGCCAGCAGCATGGCGACGTGGTCGGCGCCGACGAAGCCGGCGAGGTTGGGCAGGAGGTGGACGTAGGCGCCGGGAGCAAAGTCCAGGCCTAAGTTACGAGCTTTAATATCCAGAGCCCGGCTGACCGCCGGAATAAAGGGGGCCAGGGCCAGCTGCCTTACCGGCAGGCCGAGGAGGAGGTGGTGCATGGCGGTATTGCCGACGATAACCACCTCGACGATTTCCGCGGGTCTGGCTTTGATTTCAGCGCAGAGGTCAGCGCCCAGCTGGCTGATGGCTTCCGCCGCCAGCTGCTGTATCTGAACTCTCTCTTCCGCTGAATGTACTGCGCCGTTAATGCGGCTGATGATGTCCTCCCCGTGGCTTATCTGGGGGTTCATCACCCCCCTGGTGGCTAAAGTCTTGCCATCGTTCAAATTCATAAGGTAGCCGGCAATCTTGGTGGTGCCCAGGTCTATGGCTAGCCCCAGGGGGTGGCTTTTGGGGGGCAGGAGGGCTATCACCTGGTAGTTGCGGACAGCCGCCTGGCACTGCCATTTCCAGGACCTTAGCTGGTTGGAGAGGACGCGCAGGGCGCCGATATCAACACTGTTGCAGCTTAGCCCGTGTTTCTGGTTGAGTGTCTGGAGAAGGTTATCGGTATCGGCCTGCGGCGCTTCCAGCGAGGGTATAGCCAGTTTGATAGGGTAGGTCCGAACTGAAGGTAGAGGGCTAACCGTTACCTCCTGTCCCTCCACCTGGAGGCGCTGGGGGGTGGTCATTGATTCAGCGGGCACGTGTACCTTGATATTACTGCGGGGGTAGGTCTGGCAGGCGAGGCGCCAGCCCGCTTTCAGTTCCTGGGGGGAGAAGGTTTCCACTTCGCTGGGTGTAGGCTTGGAGACGGTGCCGCTTAAGACCTGCACCTTGCAGGCGTGGCAGATCCCTTTGCCGTTGCATATGCTGCTGATACCAACGCCCAGCTGGCGGGCGCAGGCCAGAAGGGATTCTTTTTTCTGGCAAATCCCTCTTCTACCTACCGGCTCAAAATCAATCTTGCAAGCTGGCATTCTCTGCTTGATTTACTCCTTGTATTTTATAAGGGCAGGTTTTCCTGAGGCTGCAGCGGGTGCAAACTTCGGCCTGCGTCCACCTTGTCATCTTGGGGCCGACACCGATGACCATGGAGGTTGATTTGCGGGGAACCAGTATTCCCGAAGGGGTCAGGCTAACACCGATTTCATGGGCTTTAGCCAGCTCCACTAAATTCCACTGCTCGGACATGGGAAAACCGGGCATACCCGGGTTAACCGGGCTGCTTATCTCGTAGCCTCGCGGGGCAACCTCACTGGCGATAATCCTGATGATTTTTGGAACCAGCATGTCTACGGCGGCGCTGCCAATGCCATCCAGGAGCATGCCGCGCAGAGCCTCGCCTTTTTTAGTGTAGTCGCTTGCCTGTTTTTCCAGTTTGGGGCCGATGGTGCAGATGAGAACGACAAGCTCTTTTGCTTCGGGTAAGATGGCCGGTAGTACCGGGCCGTGTATCGCTTTATCACCCTCCAGCGATATCCGGCTGCCGTTCATCCCGCTTACCGGATAGTATTCATAGGCCGCCGCCGGCTCCAGGAGGTGGGCACTATCCGTACTGGCCAGTTGCTCGTCAATCAGGCTCTGTATCTCAGGTCTGACCTTGGCTTTTCCCCCAAGTCCCTGCCGGCGCAGCACTGCCCCGGTCTTTAAGTTCAGGGGGATATCACGGATTACCGGCATGTTTCCTTTCCGTTAGAGTGCCTATTTTTTGTAGACGCCGTACTCTTTGGTGAAGTCAATCATGGCCTTCATGTTTTCCGGCTTAATGTCGTCGGCGGCAACCCCGTTGGCTACAGCATAGCCGCCGCCTTTGCCGCAGGTATCGATGAGGTTCTTGACGTAGTCTTTCACTTGGCTTGGAGTGCCGACGCTCAATAAGTCGGTGGGGACATTGCCGCCGATGCAGGCAATGCCGCCGAGGGCTTTTTTGGCCTTAGCCATATCGGTGGCGTCGAAGGTCCAGAAAGTGGAGCCTTTGGGTATGTCCCGGATGATTTCCAGGCGCGTGTTGTAGCTTCCTTCAACAAAGGGAAGGGGAACGCAGCCTTCGTTAATCAGGCCCATGAGGAGTTTCTTGAAGCAGGGCCAGTAGAATTTCTTGAACTGGGCGTCGGAGAGGAAGCCATCGGCGCCTTTGTGGAGGGGTATCATCACCAGCGGGTTGCCCGCCATCTGGGTTGCCGATACTCCCATATCAATCATTACGGGCGTCAGGGCTTCCATGGCTTCCAGGATCTTGTCGGGCTGGCGGTAGATATCAATCATTATTCCCCTGGTTCCCCTGAGGGTGTCGCCGAGTGTGTCAAAGGGTACCTTGGTGAATCCACCGGCGCCGCCGGGGAAGCCCAGTGCCGCCATCTCGTTGCCGAAGGCACCCACCGCCCCCGCCCATTTCAGGGCTTCAGCGCCGGCATCGAGGAGGGCTTTATAGGCTTCCTGGACAGGGGGCAGGCCGAAGGGGACGAGATTGGGGCCGACGAACGGCATTTCCTGGACGTTGGCCAGATTGGGCAGCATCTTGAAGCCTTCCAGTTCGCCGAATATGCGAGGGAAGTAGGTGGTGGTGAAGAAGTAATTCGGGTCACGAATCAGGGTGTCATATTCGTCGGCCATCATGTATTCCTTTTCAAGGCACTGGTAGGTACTGTTGGGTGAGACTCCATGGCCGGGCCAGGCGTATAGCTTGTAGTCAAGGATGTCAAAGACCCTGCCTGGAGTGGGAATACCGATGCCGGGGTTTACATCCGGCTCAAAGTCAAGGACATATTTTTTATGTGCTTTAGCCAGCTTATCGTAGTCATACATTATTTCCTGGGGGGTATACCCGGCATAGTAGGCCGGGAAAAAACTGAGCATGGGGAAAACCGGCACCCTGTCCGGCAGTTTCTTAAGCTGTATGGCGTCTTTTATCCTGGTTACTCTCTCCTTGTACGCCTTCTCGGCCTGGGGGCTCTGGAATTTGAGGTCGTTACCCTGGGGGTCTTTCGGCGAAAGCCACCGGTTGAATAGCTCCTCCTGTTTTTCCCCTGGTGTTAGCTCTTCCCATTTCTTTTCCATGTTTTATTACCTCCGGCACATTTATGTACTGAAGGTGCTCATCCGGTGAGCACCTTCATGGTCTCCAGGCTTCCTCTTCAGTATTCTAAGCTAAATGCCTATTAATATACGCCGTATTCCTTGGTGGCATCTATCATCGCCTTGACATTTTCTGGCTTTGCCTCATCAAGTGCCACCCCATTGACCATAATATAACCGCCGCCTTTGCCGCAGGTATCGATGAGTTTTTTGGCGTGGTCTTTCACCTGCTCGGGGGTGCCTACGGCTAACAGGTCGATAGGCATATTGCCGCCGATGCAGGCAACGTCGCCCAGCATTTCCTTGGCTTTAGCCATGTCTGTGGTGTCGAACGACCATAAAGTCTTACCTTTAGGTACATCCCGGATAACTTTCAGACGCGTGTTATAGCTCCCCTCAACAAAACAAAACGGGACGCAGCCCTCATCAATTAAGCCCATCATGAGCTTTCTAAGGGTTGGCCAGTAGAATTTCTTGAACTGCTCATCGGAGAGGAAACCGTCGGCACCTTTATGTAGCGGTATAAACACTATAGGAAGTCCGGCCCCCTTGGCCGCGCCTGCCCCCGTATTAATCATTAACGGCGTTAATACCTCCAGGGCTTTGAGGACCTTATCGGGCTGCCGGTATATATCAACCATTATCCCTCTGGTTCCTCTGAGGGTGTCGCCGAGTGTGTCAAAAGGTGCCTTGGCTACGCCAACGGCGCTGGCGGGAAATCCTGCTGCTGCCATCTCCTCATTGAAGGCACCCATCGCCATGGCCCATTTAAGGGCTTCATCCCCGGCTTCCATCAGGGCCTTATAGGCGGCTTGAACGGGGGGCAGACCATAGGGTACGAAATTAAAGGCAAGTCCAAATATTTCGAGCACGTTGGTGAGACTAGGAGCCGTGAAGGCCTGCAGCGCGCCGAATATGCGCGGCAGGTAGATATTACTGTAAAAGTTCGACGGGTCCTGAATCAAAGCATCATATTCGTCCGCCTTCATATATTCTTTTTCAAGGCACTGGTAGCTATGGTCAGGCGAGACCCCATGGCCCGGCCAGGCATATAACTTGTAGTCAAGAATGTCAAAGAACTTTCCCGGGCCAGGCCCAATCGCGCCCATGTGCACATCCGGCTCGAGTTCCAAGACGTATTTTCTAGCTGCTGAGACGGCCTTTTCGTAGTCATACATCACCTCTTCAGGGGTGAAGCCGGCAAGAAAAGTGTAGAAAAAGCCAACAATGGGAAGGACCGGCACCCTGTCGGGCAATTTCTTGAGTTGAATAGCATCTTTGAACCTGGTTACTCTTTCTTTGTACGCTTTCTCGGCTTCGGGGCTGTTGAATTTAAGGTCATTCCCCTCGTGGTCTTTCGGCGAAAGCCACCTCTCAAACAGCACCTCCTGCCTTTCATCTGGTGATAACTCTTCCCACTTCTTTTCCATTTTTTTGTCTCCTTCTTTTTGCTTTTTTGCTGTGGAGATGCTTACTTGCCTCCTATCCATCCTTGGGCCAGTGTTACCGCTGCCATGGCGTCTTTGCCGTAGGCATCAGCGCCGGTATACTTTTTAATCTCCTCGCTGATCTGGCCGCCGCCAATCATGATTTTCACCTTATCACGCAGACCGGCGGATTTCACGGTTTCTATAGTTTCTTTCATAGAATCGAACGCCAGTGTTAAAAAGCCGCTAAGGCCAACAACAGGGGCACCCGTTTCCTTTATCTTATCGACGAACTTCTGCACCGGTACATCCACGCCCAGGTCTATGACCTCGAAGCCGTTAACATCGAGCATGAAGACGACAATATCCTTGCCGATGTCATGTATATCACCGGCTACGGTGCCGAAGACAATCTTACCCAGCTTCTTGCTATCCGCTTCCTTGGTCATCTTGGGCTTGACCAGCTCGGACACTACCTTTAGTATCTCGCCGGAGTAGACTAGGTCTGGTATGAAGTACTCGCTATCGGCAAAGCGCTTGCCTACGATTTCCATACCTTTCCTGGCATCGCCCAGGATCTTAAGCGGGTCCTCATTGGCGTTGAGCCTATCTTTAACAATCTTGATAGCCTCTTCTTCCTTTAAATCAGCCAGTGCGTTAACCAAATTTCCAGCCATAATTCCTTACCTCCTTAATATATTTTGGGGCTCTTTAACTCGCCCTTCTAATAAGTCGGGGCGTTCCCATTTTGAACTTTTTGGAATTGAATGTCAATACCTGCAGCGATGTTTCGGTAACGGCTAACGTGGCGCCCAGAGCGCCATCCTGGGTTTCTTACCCATCTCCTGGGCGAGCTCTTCTACCTTGCCGTATTTCATGCAGGCGGCCATGCAGTGTTTGACGCAGGCCGGTTCCAGCCCCTTTTTGGTGCGGCCCGCGCACAGGGTGCACAGCTCGGTGGGAAAGGGCAGGTAGGCAAGGTATGCCTTATCGTTGGGTAGTTCCTGGACGACTTCAATCACTTTCATGCCGGACATACCCGCCGGCCAGCCGTATTCCTGGGCGCAGGCGACCTGGCAGGCATAGCAACCGGTGCAGTATTCGTAGTCAATAAGCAGGCCGTACCGGGTTTTTTCAGGCATTATCTTCCTCCTCACTGACCTTATATATTTTACAGAGCAGATTTTTGATGGGGGCGCCCAGCCCGTCTTTACCCTGGGCACCCATGGAAATGAGCTGGTTTATATTAGATTCCCACACCCCGAAGAGGGAAGGCTCTTCGCCGGGCTTTTCGGGGAACCACCAGCCGTGAGCCGCCATTACCATCCACCGGGGCACCACCGGCGTGACCTTGGCTTTTAGCTGGCACCTCCCCATCCAGTTTTCCACCCAGACCCATTCCCCATCGTCAATATGGAGTGACCTGGCGGTTTCGGGGTGGATTTCAACCACTGGGTCGGGATCAATTTTACGCAGCCAGGGGATATTACGGTGCTCGGAGTGGAAGTATACCGGCGAGCGTCTTCCCGTAGAGAGGATGAGGGGGTACTTTTTGAATAGCTCGGGCTGGCTTACCGGGGTGAAGGGGGGTTCTTCATAGTGGGGTAGAGGCTCCAGCCCCCACTCTTCCCGCAGGGATGAATATAGCTCAATCCTGCCCGAGGGTGTCTGGAAGCCGGGCTTCTTATCCGGACGCAGCAGCCCCTTTTCAAAGCGGTGGTAGGGGGCGCTGGGGTGTCCCTGCGGCGGGAAAGCCCAGCCTTTCTCCTGAAGCTGTTTGAAGGTTAAGCCTGAGGGCTTAACGATTTCGTCAAAGAGCTCGTAGATGTTCTTCCAGCGGAGGTCGGGGTCGAATCTTTTGGCCAGCTCGAAGTTGATTTCCACGTCGGGCTTGCATTCGCCGACGGTGATAGCCTTGTTGATGGTTTGCAGGGGTATCCACCAGCTCTTGACGCCGTCTTTTTCCAGAAAGCTGGCCGCCGGTAGCACCACGTCGGCGAGCTGGGTGGAGGGCGTCATGAAGAGGTCAACGGCCACCACGAAGTCCAGCTTTTTAATCGCCTCGGCCCATCTCTTGGGGTCGAGACCGATGCCGGCCACCGGGTTGCAGGCCTGTATCCACATGCCCTTGATGGGGTAGGGCTTTTCGGTGAAAATCTGTTCCAGAGCCAGGTCGGGCTGAGCCCTCCAGATGAACTTGTTCAAGGGGCCGTAGCGGTCGGCGCCAATCCTTTTTTTATCGGCTTCTTTAGATTTAAGCCTGATGACCCCCTCGGCGCCGGGCAGTGCGTAGGCGACGGCATCAAAGGCGTACCTGGAGATAACGTTGCCGCCGGGTGTATCCAGATTTCCGGTGATACACCACAGGGCGGTAATCGCCTGGGCGGTGGGGGTGATGGCCGGTGTCATGTCAATCGGCACGCCCCAGTGGATAGAAGCCGGCTTGCTTTTGGCGTAGAGCCGGGCCGCCTCGATGATATCCTTTTCCGGGACCCAGCTGATTTCCGATACCCGCTTCACCGGGTAGTTATTTACCTCTTCACGGAATACCGCCCAGACCGTTTTGACCGTTACCGTAGTGCCATTGGCGAGGCTGATTCTGAACTCGCCTTCTATGGCTGGCTTTACGTCGTTCTGTTTATAAGCCACGTTCTGGGAATCCCAGACTGCCGGCTGTTTACTGGCTGTATCCCAGACGACGAAGTTAGCCGGGGAGCCGCCTTTGACCAGTTCGCTCTCCCGGAGCAACTGGCCGGTATCGCTCCTGACTAAATGGGGGGCGTTGGTCCATTTCTCGACGAAGTCTTTATCGTACAGGCCCTCGTTTATAATCACGTTGAGAAAGCCCATAGCCAGGGCACCGTCGGTACCGGGGCGGAGACTGAGCCATTTCTCGGCCCTTGAGGCGAACCAGGACAGCCTGGGGTCGATGGCGATAATCCTGGTGCCCTTCTTCATGAGGTCGATAATCCAGTGGCCGAAGACATTATCGGGGCATGAGGCCGGAATGTTATAGCCCCAGACGATAATGCATTCCGGGATTTTATAATTGGGGTCGTCGTAGCGCTTGGGGAACCACTGGGCGGCATCCAGTATGCAATAATCGCCCTGCACCGTTTCCACGGCAGCTATCCTGGGGCTGTAACAGGCGATTCCGCTTAAAGGGAACATTACGTTGGGACTGCCGTAGGCATAGGCCAGCAGGCATATCCAGGCGCCGATGTCCCGGCCGGTGCCCATGGTGAAGATGACGCTCTCCGGGCCGAACTCTTCCCGGATTTTGTTCATCCTTTGTTCGATGAGGTCAAAGGCCTCGTCCCAGGAAATCTCCTGCCACTTGCCCTCCCCGCGCTTGCCCACCCTCTTGAGGGGGTGGGTGAGGCGGTTGGGGTGATAGACATACTGGGTCATGGCCAGGCACCGGGAGCAGAGCCGGCCCTGGTTCCAGGGGTGGTCTGGGTCTCCCTCAACCTTGACCAGTTTGCCGTCCTTGACGTAGGCCAGAACGCCGCAGGTGCCGTGACAGCCGGGCCCGGCAGACCAGGTGGTGGTGCGTATAATCTTAAGATTTTCTTCCTTCACCCCGATACCTCTACACTTTATAATGAGAAAGAGCCCCGTTTGGGGGGCTCTTATTGGCTCTGGTCTGGTTTAACGCCGTCAAATGCTATATAAGCATCAAGCCCCCAACACGGGTGCCGGGTAGTAATACCCGTAGTAGTAGGTATTGAGGTATAGCTTGATGCTACTATTTTTCATCTTTAGATAAAACTCCGTTATAACTCGGGCCATGATAGCACAAGTGAGTGTATCTGTCAAACGGGCGGGCTACTACGTCCCTTGAGTGTTGTTATAGCCGTGCGGGGGCAGGTTAAGGTTCCACCACGCCTCCGGGTCCTTGCCGTAGCCGGGGTCGGTGTCCAGCTTGTGGAACATGCCGTTGAACGCTGGTGTGGTGGCTATAACCTGCCTGACGGAATCGTGTATATGTATAAACGACTTATCCTGCTTGGAGAAGGGGCAGCTGGCCAGGCAGATGCCGCAATCATGCCCGCCCAGACTCAGCCACCCCGAAAAACAGTTAGGCGCTTTTTCGTAGTATGTCTTGACGCCGGGGTTGTTCCAGGGCCCCTGTACCTCCCATGAGGGCTCTGTTTCCATGCTGAGGGCATTAGTGGGACAGAACTCGGCGCATTTCTTGCAGGTACGGCAGAAGCGGAAGATGCCGGCATCTATCGGCTTGGTAGGAGCCAGCGGCAAATCGGTAATCACCTTGAATACCCGCACCATGGGGCCCCACCTTGGCGAAATCATCCGGTTCAAACGGCTCATCTCGCCCAGCCCGGCCAGTATGCCGAAGCCGGGGCTGTTACCCGAGGTGCCCATGTTGCCGTCAGCCAGGCACTGGTAGCCAAGCCTGGTTATGAACTGTTGGAGGCGGAGCTGGACTGAGGTGCCCTCGGAATAACCCATGGAGGTGGCGGCTTCTTCTAATGTGCTCGGTGCCAGGGACATGGATGGCTGGGACATCCGGACGGTGTAGACAATGACCCATTGCGCCTTGTAGGGTATGACCTTCTTCTTTTTATTCTCGTATGCCTTGTCTACATCTTCAAATTCCCACTTCCGGCCATCCCAACCATCATGTGAATAGATTAGTTTGCGGGTGTTTTCGTCAAGCTCGACCACGCCTACGGAGGCGGCCCCGTAAATTTTGGCGGCGGCCCGAACCATCTGAGTATTCTCCTCAGGTGTGCCCTCGTAGCGGGGATAGCTGAGGTCTTCGGGTATGCCACACAAATCCGCTGGAACATTGATGCCGGGGCCGAGGAAGGCGTGCTCTGTGGTTAAGAGTGATGTTATCCATCCGCCGGCGACCAGTGCCTTGTCCCTCAGGGTGAACCCCGGCTCGCTTTTAAGTATACTTTGTTTGCTCGTCTCGGCAGCATGTCCTCCCAGCTTCATGGCGTTATCGGGGCCGACCGCCTGGGCAAAGCCGTTGACGAACATGATATTGCTGCCGTCGAAGCGCTTCATCCGGTCCCAGTCAATCTCCACGGTGGGTTTATCGACTTCCTTTATCCACCGGGGCATTTTCCGCCCCGCCGCCGGCGACGACTTGACCTCGTCAAGGTCTTGGAATGCTGAAGCTACTATGCCAGGGGCGCCGGTGTTCCCCAGTCCCAATAGCTTCATTAAGGTTTTCTTGCTCATGGTGGTGTGATACTTCATAGCTACTCTCCTTTCTTAAGTAAAATATTTGTAAAAAAGGGTAACTCAGATGCGCGCCCAGAGGGATTCGAACCCACGACACTCGGTTCCGAAGACCGATGCTCTGTCCGCTGAGCTATAGGCGCACGTATAGCTAAAACCTCCACGCCACTACCACCCGTGACGCTGCCGTGCCGCTGAGCCACCCCCACCGGCAGCAGGGAGTCAAGCTGCTTCGCAGCAGCCTCCTGGAGCCCTGGGGTGACGTGGCTGTATATATCCAGGGTGATGGCCACCGTGCTGTGCCCCAAAGCCTCAGAGACTATCTTGGGATGAACGCCCGCTGCCAACATCAGAGATGCGTAGGTATGCCTCAGATCGTGAAACCTGGCATTCAACCCTGCCCGCTTTACTATTCTACCAAAATTATGGGTCAATGTGCTAGGGTCAATCGGCCTTCCATCGATATTGGCGAATACCAAATCGTCCAGAGTGAGCGGAACACCCAGTTGCCAATGGAGAGACTCCCTCTCCGTTCGGTATTCTGCTAAGAATAATGCCAGCTTTGGCGTCATGCTAACCCGACGTCGGCTATACTCTGTCTTTGGCTCTCGGAACTCGACTCGGCCCCTACCCTTATATAGAGTCTGGCTAACCGATATAGAGAGCAAGTCAAGGTCAATATCACGCCACCTCAGAGCGAGAAGCTCATTCCGACGAAGGCCAGTGCTCACGGCACAATAGATAGCAGGGTAGTAGTAGTTATCCTGCGCACTCTCCAACAGTATCCCGATCTCGAACGCTGACAGCGTGCGCATTATCGCCTTCTTCGCTCGTGGTACGTCCACCAGTTCGCAGGGATTCCGACCGATATAGTTCTGCCTAACTGCCCACTTCAAAGCCTGAGATAACACCCGGTGCACGTGCAGCACGGTTCGATTTGATAGCGTTTCGCACAGGGTGCCATAGTGGCTCTGGATGGTTCTTGGCTGGATATCCTTCAACGGGATATGCCCCAGCACAGGCGCCAGGTGTCGCCTGGCTACGGATCCATAACCGTCGCAGGTCCTCGGCGAGCAGTTAGTCTTGCAATAACTGCCCAACCAATCGTGGAGGAGCTGTTCTACTGTACGCCTGGTGGGGGGTGCGTATGAGCCTCTATCCATGCTGGTTAGCAGCTCCCGTAGGCGTGCCTGGGCATCACTCTTACGGCCCCTGACGGTCTCATAGTGGCGGATCGGGCTGCCGTCTGGCTTCTTGCCGGTGTAAATGGTTATCTGCCACCCCTGTTTCTCCCCTCGCCGCCTGATATTACCCTTCATTCAGTGGCCTCCTTCTTCTTGGTAGCCTTAGCTTCAGCCTCACGCCGTTTCCGGGCTGCCTCTCGGCCAGCCGAAAGCCGTTCTACGATAGCTTTCTTTTCCTCAGGTGTGGGCTGCCTCTTACGCCTACGGGTTGACAATATGATTCCACCGAAACCTCTCTCCAGCGTGGCGAGCCTTTGCTCGCAGAATGATAGCCTGGCCTCCAAGATTGTCATTCGGGCTTCCTGCTCTTGATTTTCCATTTTATATCCTCCTTCTGCTGCCTGCCCTTCGGGTCAGGACTTTGACGCCCGATAACAGCATAGCACAGACGAAAACATTTGTAAATACCGACTAAAAGCCTGTATTACGGGGTCTCTAGCGTGATTCTATTGACATTAAAGCCACGACTCCAGTATAATTAGGGTGGAGGCGAAGAGATGTCAAAGCAAAAATACAGGACTGAAGAGTTCATCGAGAAATCTCTGACGCTTACAGTCGGAGAGACGAGTCAGCTACTTGGGATTAGCGTCCCACTCGTGTGGGGTATGATAAAAAGGGGAGAGCTGCCAACTATCAGGTTGGGTAGGCTGGTTAGGATCCCCCGAGCCAGATTGATGGCGATTGTCAACGGCGAGACCGAGCCGAAGCAAGGCTAGAGGCGGTGACGAATGAGCAAGGCCACCGTCACGCACGATCTGGATAATATACCGGACGAGCTGAAGGCATTCGACCAGTGGCTTGTCTGCAATAACGTTAAGGTCCCTCTTAATGCCAGGACGGGCGGCCCAGGCTCAACAACTAACCCTGCGACCTGGTCGTCGTTCGAGAAGGCTCGAGTGGCTGTCGAAAGTGGCAAGGCCAAGTATGCGGGCTTCGTCCTCACGGAAGGGGACCTATACACGATTGTCGACCTTGACCACGTGATCGACCTTAAGACAGGCGAGATCTTACCCGAGGCGCAGGCTATCATAGGCCAGATGGATAGCTACACGGAGACCTCTCAAAGCGGGACGGGCATTCACATTATAGTAAGGGGTAAGAAACCTGGTGGGGATTGCAAGCATGGCCAGGTCGAGATCTACGAGACGAAGCGCTATTTTGCGCTCACGGGTAATGTCCTGGATAGCCGTGGCTCTATCAAAGACCGCCAGGAGCAGTTGAACGGGTTCTATGCTGAGACCTTCGGAGGTGACGAAATTTCCGGCAGAGAGGTCACCAGCGATCTGGTGTTTGACCGCAACGCCAAGCCTCCATCTAATAAACTCAAAAGAGCACTCAGGGATGATAAATTCCGAGAGACGTGGGAGCATAGACGAACCGACCTCAGCGACGATAGCTTCTCTGGATATGATGCTTCCCTGGCGAGCCTGCCTGCCTTGCATAGCTGGAGCAATCAGGAGATAGTGGATACTGGCATCGCCATTAGACGGGAGCATGGGGATGAAAATGATATTCAGAAGGGCCTCCGTCCTGATTATTGGAAGCTCACGCTGAGCAGGGTAGAGCGTATAGGTGGCGGACTGGCGAAATTAAAGGCGGATTTAAAGGAGATAGTCTCATATGGAGAGGATGAGGACGGAGAAATTATAATATATACCCAGGACGGAAGGCACATCAATATGGGAACTATATTTCAGTTCCTAACTCCAGCCCAAGCCTATGGTCGGCTATATTTAGCAGGATATGTCCTCTCCACATATGAGAAGGCGCAGTGGTCTAGTGTGGTGAGGAGCTGGAGGCCATCCCTGAGGATAGAGTCAACGTCCACGAAGATAATGGATTTTGAGCACTGGCTGATAAACGATATGGGACATGGAGCAACTAAGGTTCCGATGTTGGGCTCTGGTAATTTATCTAGTAGCCTGAGTGAAGCTACAGATCCATCATCACCCCGAGGGGTTGGTCTCCGTGGATATGCTCAGGATGATGAGGGCAGGTTATATATTAATATCCCATCTATTCTAGAAAGAGCCCAGTATCAATTGGGTAAGTTCCTATCAGGGAAGCGAATAGCAGGCTACCTGAGACAGATGGAGTTTAAGAAACTAGAGGATATACACATTCATCGTGTAGGCTACTTTCAAAAGGAATACGAGAGTAAGCATACTATATGGGTATCCAAGACTGGATATATGTCCGAAGAGACCTATCTGGGGAAGGATGCCGGGGGTGAAGAAAAAAAGGGTGACAAGGGTGGAATGGGTGACTAGCTCTATTATTACCATGATGGATTTAACGTCACCCTTCACTGGACTAAAGGGTGGAAAGGGTGACAATATTCTTGGTATAGCGAAAAATCGGAGCGAGCGCACTCGAATGATTCTGTGTATTAATAGAGGGGACATCCATCTGGTGATATTGTTAAATTTACATTGGCCTCAAAAACCGTGTATGATTTTTATAGCGACTGGTTTAGGAGGCTATATGAAAAGAGCTCTCTGTCTTCAACGTCGGGAGGCTTTCTGCTTAGCATATATGACAGGTATAGGCGGTTCTCAGGCTGCTCTATCAGCAGGATATGCCCAGCGCAATCCTAGGAACGCTCACGTCATGGCCTGGTTCCTGCTGAAGCAGCCTACTGTCCGGTCACGATTGGCGGAGCTGGCAGAGGCAACGGCGGATGAGGCTATAATGACCGTGATCCAGAGGAAAGTCCGCCTGTCCGAGATGGCACGTGACCCTGATAGCAAGATCGACCCTATCCGCTGCATAGAGGAATTGAACCGGATGGATGGCCTCTATCACAATAAGAAGCTAGAGGTCAACGTGCCATCTATTACCAGCGTTTCCGTGACCGAGAAGATAAAGCGTCAGATAGAGCGTCACAATAGAGAGTGACGATATGGACAGCGAGCTGATAGACCGCTGTCAATATCGGAGGTGATATATGGGACGGAATGAAGATAAGGCGTTTAAGGTCCTTATGGAGCTGGCAGCCGAGGAGCTGGCGAAGGCCACTCATCTCTGTAGCCGTATCGCAGACGAGGAAGCTTGGATAGAGTTCGACCGAGCCTGCCTGACTGCATATAGCTACCTGCTGGACGCTTACTACTATATACCCAGTGGGGTTCAATCAGAAACGGCAGATAGGCTCTGGATTGGCCTCAAGGAGATCTCCGACCTCCGGCTCCAAGGATTCATCAACTGGCAGATGGCACGACGAGAAGCCGAGGCCGTCCGAAATCCGAGAGGTCGCTATGGTCATATGAAGGCGCAGAGGGAGATGTTCGAAGGTGTTCTGGCGGAGGACGGGAACGGGCACCATAGCCCGAAATCCTAATATGTGCGAGGCGCACCTTAATGGACGCTGATGTCACCGGGCGGATCACCCTTGCTGTGGGGTCCCGACCAGGTCGGAGTTCGACAGGCGGGGTGTAAAGGGTGAGGTTCTCTCAAACTGGCCTTGCCTGGCGTTCCGCCCCGCCCCGCCAACCTCACTTTGCCGAGGGGGCAGGATACCTTGCGGATCTTGCCCCCTTGAGGCGCAAACTTGTATTATCATAGCAAACCTCAGTATGTTAGGCTGAAGACGATGGTGGCTTTGGGCAGGGTATGGACGATGCCCTGCACCAGCTTGGGGAATAGACGGGAGAACGCTCAGCCTCCCGTCTATTTCTATAACCACCATAGGAGATTTAGGCGGTGCTTGCTATCGCCTTATCTATAGCCAGTAGTGAACTGCTTACTGGTTCGCTAGAGGCAAATGGCACTTCTAGAGGATGCCGAATCTGGACTGAGCCGAGCTTGCTCACTCAGACTGATGAGGCTACTGATAGAAGCCGCAATCGGGAACGACCCGATATTGAAATAAGTTAATAAGGAGGTCCATAATAATGGACTTAGAACAAATCCTAGAAGAAGCGCAAGTTGAAGTGAAGAGGATGCGGGAGCTGAACGACAATCATGAGATTAAGTTGCAGCGTGAACTCCTACCGAAGGCGCATCTGCCATTCGGCCCAGCCTACGATCCCCGAACACGCACCCTGGAGCTGAAGGCCGAAGACCTTGCATTCCTGGACTATGTCCGGCACGGCTCTAACGCTCACCCCGATAGTATAAAGGCACTCGCCGAGGACGCTACCGGACAATATCTTGTAAGCCCCGTGATCACCCGTGAGGTTGAGAGAGTGGTTGAGGAGTTAGTCACCATCAGGGCGCTGGCGTCAAAACGCAGCATAGACAAAGATCGTCTCCAAGTACGAGGACTGACTGAAGTCACTATGGCATGGGGTAAGCTCGAGACAGGTACGGATATTGAAGAGTCCGATCTGACGCCCAGCGCACCAGTCTACAAATACGTAGAGGACCTGTATGGCCTATCCAAGATCGGGGAAGATGAGCTTGAGGACAGTGACGTGAACCTCGCTGGCTACCTGGCCGATTCATTTGGCCGAGCCATAGCGGAAAAGGAAAACCAGGCGTTCATAAAGGGTAGTGGCCACGATAATAACCAGCCCGATGGTATCACCCTCGATGCTACTCTAGCAGCGGCCGCCGTAACGGGGGCGGCGGCTGGAGCTGTGGCAGTCGAGGAATTCCTCGAGATGATATACCAGGTACCCGCCGCCTATCGGAAGGGCTCTACCTTCATCGTTAACTCCCTAACCGAGCTCGAGCTTCGAAAGTTACGATGGAAAGACGCTGCGGGGACGTATGAGGGCGGTTTTCTATGGCAGTCGTCAGTACAGGCCGGGACTCCGAATACCTTCCTTGGTTACGGCATCAAGTGCGACGACAATATGGAGACCCTGGCAGGTACAGAGAAATGCATAGCCATTTTTGGGAACTTCCAGAGAGGCTACAAGATCCTCGACCGAAAAGGCATCAGCATCCAGAGGCTGTCCGAGCTATATGCTGAGGCTGGCCTGATCGGTTTCAAGTGCCATGCTCGAGTGGGCGGCTACCTCATCAAGCCATCGAACAAGGCTCTGGTCCTGTTGACCGAACACGCTTAGTGCAGGTGGGTTCCATATAAACAAGAGAGGAGCAACCTAGCGGTTAAGCTCCTCTCTTTGGTTTGATATATATAGAATCAATAGCATGTATGTCTTAAGAAGCACGCCGAATATCAGCAGGTTCAGTTATGCGGCCTATATTGACAATATGAAGTACGTTATCTCTTGGACTATAGTAAATAACCCACCACTCTGGCTCCTTATATATGGTAAATACAGCTGGTGGCGCAGGATAATAGAATTTATTTATGCTATTAACGAGAGGGTCATTACGGATATTCTCTAAGATTTCTACTAAATGTTTTCTCTCGTCAGCTGTAACCTGTTCATCCAAGAACTTAAGAGCGGTTCGGAGTAAAATACATTCATAAGTCATATTTTCGTCTTACTTCTTCCAATCGCAAGCTACCGACTTCTGCATCAGCTTTAGTTCCCTCTATAATTGCAGCCATGAAATCGGGATTACTTTCAAGAGTATTTACCATATTTAGATAATCAGAAGACTGCCTCATTTTAAGGACCTCGTACTGTTTAGCTGCCAGAAAGGGCTCAGTTCTTTTTGAGGCTGCCACGACCTGCCGTAAGGTGAGGTTGCGGTAGCGTTTGATTGTGTCAACAATCACCTGTCTCTCTATAGGGTTAAGTAAACTATCGGGCAGATCAGACTCTTTCGGCCCGGCAGTGTACAGGTAATTATCACTACCATAAATACTAGTTCCTACTTTCAGACAAGCGAAATCTTCTTGGACAACTTCATCAGCTTCAACTACTATCGCATTACTAATCGCATTAGGCCCATAATAATCCCACATATAGTTAAGTCCAGTGATTGTACTTCCAAAGTGCTCAAAGTGAGTATTATCAGCCAAGTATACAAGTTTGACAAGCAAAGTCCGCTGGACAGAGGCCCCCATCTCATTCAATACGGTTAATATTACTGCTTTTGCTTTGTCTCCCACTTAACCCTCCTTAATTACTTCATCACCTTCTGATTTTTCATGGGCAGTATAGCCCTCCAAGATATTAACAATCAACTGTTTAAGGCTGATTCCTTTATCAAGCGCCCTCTTTTTTAATGATTTATGTAGCCCATTAGGAATTAATAATCTCAGTTCACCCATGCAATACACCTCAAGTGATACAAGTGTGTGTATTGTATCACTTGAGTGATGCTTTGTCAAGCTGCCATTTTCTATTAGCTATATTTCGTCAAAATGTGTAGCCAGCAACAACTAAACACTTCATAGGCTTACGCTCAAGCCGTAGCAGAGACTGAGTATATAATTAAGTTATCGTGAATGGATTAGGAGCGCCAAGTACTGTATCCCAATTAATACTAGTTGTGGCTATTTTTTTATCTTTAACATCAAGAGCACTGATTGTTAGTGTTGGCCCTTGGAAGCCCTTTATCTTGGCAAGCATATCCTCTTCTTCGGGAAAAACTTCAATAACTGCAAGTCTACTTTCCGACCTACGAGGTAGAACATCGAGAGGTGTGCTCATACATATAGGTTCTTGAATAACATAAGCTGATTTATCAATTCCATTAGGGTAATAATGAACTGTATTATTAGCGAAATTTACCTTACCTTTAATCAAGCTTATTTTCCGTTTAGGGCTCATAGTAAAGATAACAGAGTATATCGTTCGACAAGTAGAAGCCGTATTCACGAATGAAAATCTCAACAAAATGCAGATCCGAGGTGCCGGCCAATTAATTGGTGCAAGATGTTCGACCTCGCATTGCAGTATCAGAGGTAAATAATAGCGCCGCCATTCTATCACGGCTAGTATACCTGATAGAATTAAAGCCAGAGAACCGATTAAAATAGCTGCAAAATTAGACCAATCCACTGGGTGAATGTTACTACGAGGGGTCACCCTAGTCAATAGGAAACGTATTTTGACGCTCCCCGTGCCGCTCCCCGTCGTTGGTAGCCTTTGTGGTTAGCTGTGTCTCATCGTAGTTTTGGGGACGGAGCGGACAGCGTGACAGTCTTAGACAGTATGGGACGTCGTATCTGGCTCATCCTCCGAAGACCGATGCTCTGTCCGCTGAGCTATAGGCGCCGAGGGCATTCTAATACCACTGTGCCTTATTGTCAATTGAAGTCAGTCAGTCTCTGAGGCTATTGCTTTGGTGGGTGAGTTGTGCCTATACTTGATATCGATAATTATTTATTCACAAGGGGGTTACGATGGATTACGATAGTTTTCTGGAATTAGCCAAAAATAGGCGAAGCATTCGCCGGTTTAAGCCAGACCCTATACCTGATGAATATGTGGACAAGATTATTGAAGCGGCCCGCTGGGCTCCCTCGGGCTTTAATTCGCAGCCGTGGGAGTTTGTCGTCATCAAGGATAAGAAATTAAAAGATGATGTTATGCGAATTGTCAGGCCACCACGTCCTGCCGGAGCCTCGGGATTCTCCAAAATGGAAGATATGTGTGAGCCATGGATGCGACGTAAACTGCAGCCCTGGCTTGACACGGAAATGGAATACCAGAATGCCCCGGTTTTTATATTGCTATTTGGCGATACCAGGACTCAGGTGGGGTTGCCCATGGTTGTAAGATATGACTCGCATTTAAGGCAGTCAATTTACATCTCCAGCCTGGCCAATACTTTTTTGTATATGCTTCTGGCGGCTACGACGCTGGGGCTTGCCAACCAGTGGGTATCTGTGGTGGCATCACCTTATAACCATTGCGCATTAAAGGACCTTTTGCACATACCCACCGAGTTTGAAATCTATGATATGGTCGCGTTGGGCTATCCTGCTTATAAATCGAGGCCCAAGCTAATGAGGCCGGTTGACAAGATGATTCATCGTGACTACTTCGGTGAAGAAGATTTCAGGACTGATGAAGAGGTCAGAGATTTTATCAAGAGAACCCGGGCCTGGGTCTTCGCCAACCACCGGCGTGGGGCGGATAAGAGTATGTTGGGGTGAGTGAAGGGATTCGAACCCTCGATCTCCAGGGCCACAACCTGGCGCCTTAGACCACTTGGCTACACTCACCATGAAAGAAGTATAGCTATTATAGTCAAAAACGGCCTGGCTTTCAATAATTACTTGTGGCTCAGCTCAACTACGGTAACCCCGGCGCCGCCTTCGCCGTAGACGGCGGGCCGGTAGGAGTCTACCAGGGGGTGCTTGTCCATTTTTTTCCTGACCGCCTGGCGCAGGGTGCCCGTCCCCTTGCCGTGGATTATTTTCACCTGGTAGAAGCCGGCCATGAAGGCGTCGTTGAGGTATTTATCCAGCATGGGCAGTGCTTCGTCCAGGGTGAGGTGGCGCAGGTGGAGTTCGTCCGGCGTGGTGGTCATATCTCTAGCGATTGTAGCACAATTCGGGGGGCGACAAAAACAATACCTTAAAAAAATGGGAAACAATTCGAGGGTGGGGGAGAGTGGGAGTTGTTTTTAGCGTTATGGTAAGTGGGGGGGGTCTGGGCTGATTTTTAGAGTGCGTTCTGCGTTGGGCCCCCCCCCCCCCCCCCCAGGGGAAGAAGAAGGAAAAA
>JAUVYB010000037.1 GCA_030603275.1 Deltaproteobacteria bacterium
GCCACCTGAGGGCCGGCAGGCAGTCTTTTTGACGGGGCAGCAGTAGCTCCCCAGCCAGATTATGACGCCTCACCGGAACCCGTCAGGTCTATTATAGCCCGGCTACTAACTCCTGACCCTGGGAAATAGAATACAAGCCAATTTGTGCAATTGGGTAACATTTCAAGTAAGCGTTGAACAAAAGCCTCTTTTGTGACCCAAGCAACAAGACAAGCAATTGTTTGACGGTGAACAAGATGGACTATTGTAGAATCTATCGAGTCTCTAAATCGAGATTGTCTTTTTGGTGATCATGTACACCCTTAATACCTTGAGGCTCCTATCTCCTCCATCTTCCCCGTCACCATATAGACCACCCTTTCGCAGATATTGGTCACCCGGTCAGCACTACGCTCCAGGTTATGAGCTACCCAGATAAGGCGAGTTGCCCTGGTAATAGTCTTGGGGTCTTCCGCCATGAAGGTGAGCAGCTCGCGGAAAACCTGGTCATAAAGGTTATCCACCTCATCATCCTCGGCCACGATTTTGCGGGCGGCATCGGCGTCACTCTCAACAAAGGTATCCAGACTGCGGTGCAGCATATCTACCGTTTTTTCCATCATGCGCGGTATGTCGATAAGCGGTTTCAGAGGCGGCTCGTCGCCTATCATCAGCACAATCTTGGCGATGCCCTCGGCATGGTCACCGATGCGCTCCACCTCGCTTACGATGTTAAGCGCCGAAATAATGGTGCGCAGGTCGCTGGCCATCGGTTGCTGGGTGGCAATGAGCTGGATGCATTTCTCCTCGATTTCAAATCGCTTCTGGTTTACCTTCAGGTCGTCGGTGACCACCCGCTGTGCCAGCTCAAGGTCTCTCTCCCTGAGGGCTTTAACGGAAGACATAAGAGCTTTTTCCACCATGCTGCCCATGACCAGACCCTCGTCCTGTATCTCCCTCAACTTCTTGTGAAAGGTTGTCCTTATCTCCATGGCTGTTACCTCCCTTGGCTTTTATCCGAACCGCCCGGTGATGTAATCCTCGGTGCGCTTATCTTTAGGGTTGGTAAATATATCGGAAGTAGGGCCGTACTCTACCAGCACGCCGGCTCTATCCGCCTCCATCATCAGAAAGGCGGCCATATCTGATACCCGTGCCGCCTGCTGCATATTGTGGGTAACGATGATGATAGTGTAACTCTCCGTCAGGCTTCTCATCAGGTCCTCAATCTTGAGGGTGGCTACCGGGTCGAGGGCGCTGCAGGGCTCGTCCATTAAAATTACCTCAGGCTCCACCGCCAGCACCCGGGCGATACATAGCCGCTGCTGCTGTCCCCCGGATAGGGCCAAAGCCGATTGCTCCAGCTTGCCTTTGACCTCGTCCCACAGCGCCGCTTGGCGCAGGCTCTTTTCGACGATTTCCTCAAGCTCGCCGCGGTTATGCCGGCCGTGCCGCTTGGGGCCGTAAGCCACGTTCTCAAATACCGAGAGGGGGAAGGGGTTGGGTTTCTGGAAGACCATGCCCACCCTTTTTCTCAATTCTACCACGTCAATAGATTTATCATAGATATTGATGCCGTCAAGCTCAATGCGACCCTCTACCCTGGCCCCGGTGATGAGGTCGTTCATCCGGTTAAAGAGGCGCAAAAAGGATGACTTGCCACACCCGGAAGGCCCGATGATGGCGGTGATGGCACACTCGGGTATCTCCAGTGTGATGTTGCGCAGCGCCTGAAAATCGCCATAGAAAAGGTTTACCCCGGTAACGCCTAACCTTGTCTTTTTACAGGCAGGTGCGTTACTGAGCAAATCAGGGCTTAACTTCATATTCATGAGCTGTACCTCCGTCGCCGGGCGCGCAGTCTGATGACCGTGGCCAGCACGTTAAAGGATAAAACTACTACCAGCAGTACCAGGGCCACCCCCCACATCGTACTCTGGGGTATACCGGGGACATGAGCCGCCACCGTGTAGAGGTGATAGGGCAGGGCCATGAACTGGTCGAAGGGGGATTGGGGGAGGCGGGGCAGGAGAAAAGCGGCCCCCACCACCAGAATCGGCGCCGTCTCCCCGGCGGCGCGGCTCATGGCCAGAACCGCCCCGGTGATTATTCCGGGCAACGCCTGGGGCAGCACCATATGCCTGATTGTCTGCCACCTGGTGGCTCCCACCGCCAGGCTCCCCTCCCGATATTCCCGGGGCACGGCTATAATAGCTTCACGGGAGGTGGTTATAGTCATGGCCAGCGCCTGGCAGGCTAAAGTTAGGCTAGCCGAAAGCAGTGACATGCCCAGTTTAAGCGCCAGCACGAATACCCCCAGCCCGAAGAGACCGTAGACAATACTGGGCACCCCGGCCAGGTTGACTATGGCCAGATTAATGATTCGGGTCAGCCAGTTATTGCCGGCGTACTCGGTAAGGTAGATTCCGGCCAGCACCCCCACCGGCAGGGCTATGATTATCGTGCCCAGCATCAGGTAGAAGGTGCCGATAATAGCTGGGAAAATACCCCCCGCTTTGCCCGCCTGCGACGGCGCCAGGGTTAAAAACTCCCAGCTGATGGCGCTGCCGCCGCTGATAACGATTTGCAAAATTATAAATATAACCGGCAGCACGACCACCGCCGCCGAAATAATAAGCAAGCCGAAAGCGGTCTGCTGGGATAGCTGGCGTGATGTTATTCTGCTGCCTATCATGTTACCTGGCGAACTTCCTTTTCTGGCGCTCCAGCACCCGGTCGGCGATTATGTTGACCGCCAGGGTTAAAATAAATAGAATCAGCCCGATGGCGAACAGCGCCTGGTACTGCAAGCCGCCGCGGACGGCGTTACCGATTCCGGAGGCGATAGCCGCCGTCATCGGCATCATCGGCTCGGTGGGGGATACGGGCACGGCCAGAGCGCCGCCGGCCACCATGAGCACCGTCATCGTCTCGCCGATGGCGCGCCCCACCCCCAGCATCACCGCCGCCGTAATTCCGGACAGCGCCGCCGGAATGCAAACGTGTATTATCGTCTCCCACCTGGTGGCCCCCAGGGCGTAGGAAGCCTGCCGGAACTCGTCAGGCACCGCCCGCAGGGCATCCTCGGAGACGCTGACGATTATGGGCAGGCTCATCAAAGACAGCATAATCCCGGCACTCAGCCCGCACAGGCCGGTGTTGAGGTTAAAGGCGCTCTGCACCAGCGGCGAAAGCAACATCAGCCCGATAAAGCCCATCACCACCGAGGGAATCCCGGCCAGCAGCTCGATTATGGGCTTTACCGTCTCCCTCACCTTGTCCGGGGCCACCTCGGCTAAGTAGGCGGCGCAGGCAACCCCCACCGGCACCGATATGGCGGTGGCCACCAGCGTTACCCACAGGGTGGAAATAAAGAAGGGCATGATACCAAAGGTGGGCGGCTCCGATACCGGGTACCACCGTGTGCCGAAGAAAAACTCCCAGGGAGGGGTATCCAGGAAAATGGGTAAGCCCTCCTTGAGCAGGAGGGCGATAATACCCAAGAGGACAACAATAGCCAGCAGGCCGGTTAGAAAAATCCAGCCCTCAATGAACTTCTCGCCAATACGCCACCGCCGCCTGAGCCCATTATCAGGACTGGCTTCGGCGGTGGCAACCTTAACCTGTTGCCCCAGCATATTCCTCTTTATCTTATCTATTACGTTAACTTACTACGGCAGCGGTACGTAGCCTACTTCAGTTACCTTAGCCTGCCCCTCGGTGGAGAGGCAATAGTCGATAAAAGCCTTGATGGCGCCGGTGGGCTCGCCGTTGGTGTAGAACAGGAGCGGGCGGGCAACGGGGTAGCTGCCATCTAGAGCCGTTTCTACGCTGGGTAAGACGCCAGGGGTATCCGCCGTCCGCTTGATAGCCAGCGGCTTTACCGCCCCGGTAACATAGCCCAGGCCGGGATAGAAGACGGCGTTGGGGTTCTTGGCCACTTCATCTACCCCCCCTTTAGTGGAAGGTAGGAAGAGCACCTTGGAGCCGTACTCCAGGCCCTTATCCTCGGTGGGCAGACTCTTCATCTGCACCACGTTTTCCTTGAAGAAGACATGTGTGCCGGAGTTAGTGTCGCGGGAGATGACCACTATCGGCGCGTCATTACCCCCCACCTCTTTCCAGTTGGTTATCTGGTTGGTGAAAATGGCTGAGAGCTGGACTATGGTCAGCTCGGATACGGGGTTGGAGGGGTGCACCACCACGGAAAGGGCGTCGGTGGCAACCTGAATCTCGTAGGGTTCCACCCCGTTGGCTTGAGCTTCCTCAATCTCTTTCTGCTTTATCAGGCGCGAGGCCTGGCAAATGTCGGTAGTGCCGTTAATAAGGGCGGCGATGCCAGCCCCGGAGCCGGGGCCGCTAACGGCGATGCTCACCCCAGGGTGCACCTTCATGAACTCCTCGGCCCATACCGAGGATAGCGGCGTCACCGTGTTGGAGCCGACAATATTAAACGAACCCGATAACCCGTCACCACCCCCGTCAGTGCCGGGGCAACCAGCCAGGGCAATAACCGCCACCACTAAGACCGATACCGGTAATACGAACCACTTCTTGGCTAGACTAGTAAACAAACTGTTTCCTCCTTTTATATTGAATTAACAAAAAAGCCTTAAACCTGAAGTCCTTTTCACCCATTATCAGTCTAATAGGTGAACTTTAAGGACGGTTTAAGGCCTGGTTAAGGTTTGGTTAAACTTTGGGATTTTTATTTAAGAAGTTGCCCGGATAGGCAGGCTGAAGCTGAAGGTGGAGCCCCTCCCCTCCTCGCTCTCCACCCGGATATCGCCGCCGTGAGCCTCGATTATGTGCTTGGCTATAGCCAGCCCCATACCGGTGCCCTCCCCGGCGCGGGCTTTATCCCCCTTGTAGAAGCGCTCGAAGACATGGGGCAAATCATCACTGGCAATGCCCCTGCCAGTGTCAGCTATATCTACGGTGACGGAATCACCTTCTCCTCGAGTGCTAACCGTGATTTTGCCGCCGGGCTCGGTAAACTTGATGGCGTTGTGCAGTAGATTTACTATTACCTGCCGGACTCTAGCCTTATCGGCCGGGACTGAAGGCAGGTCGGCGGCAAGCTCTTTAACCACGATGAGCTTTTTCCTCTCCACCTGGGGGCTGAGCTGGGCGGTAACCTCCTCCACTAAATTATTGAGATTTAGCGACTCCAGTTTGAGCTCGGCTTTACCCGTCTCAATACGGGAGAGCTCGGTCAGCTCCGCCACCAGCTGGGTAAGCCGGTCCGCCTCGCTGTCAATCCGGTTGAGAAAGTCTCCGGCTGCCTCCTTGTCGTCAACGGCGCCACCGCGCAGGGTTTCAACCATCGCCTTAATGCCGGCCAGCGGGGTGCGGAACTCGTGGGATATATTGCCGATAAGCTCGCGCCGGGTCGTTTGCAGGTTTCTTAAGCTGGTGAGGTCCTGAAATAGGAGCAGGACGCCGCTATGGGCGATGGGTACGGCGATTGCCCTTAAGTACCGCTTGGAGGTGCCCGATTCATACTGGACAGACTGCATCTCGGCCGTCTTTAGACACAGCTTCAACACCTCGTCTACCTCATGGTCACGCATCGCCTCGATGAGCGGCTTATTCTCTGGCTCCTTTATATTAAATAGCTTGGCTGCAGCCTGGTTAGCCAGCGAGATGTTGCCCTCGGTATCGGTCATGATGACACCGTCAGCCATATTGTCCAGGATGGTGGCCAGCCTGGCTCTGTCTTCCGAGATTGTCTCAACCAGTTCTTTCAGCCTGGCCGACATTTCGTTAAAGGCATGAGCCAGCTCTCCCACCTCGTCCCTGGCCTCTATGGCTATTTTTTGCCCCAGTTCCCCCGAGGTAATCCGCCGGGAAGCGGCGGTGAGCTGGCGTATCGGGCGGGTGGTGAAGCGGGCAATAAGCCAGGCCGCCAGAATGACCAACACCGTAGCCGCCGCCGTGGCGATAATAATGCTTGCCGTCACCCGCTGCACCACGCTTTCGACAGCGGTCAGCGGCAGTGAGATGCGGGCTACCCCCAGAATCTCACCAGCATAAGAAACGGGCACGGCCACATACATCATCCTCTGCCCCAGGGTGGTGCTGTAGCGGGTGCTCTCACCCCGGCCGGTGCTCAGGGCATCCCTGATTTCGGGGCGGATGGCGTGGTTTTCCATAGTAGCGGGGTCTTCTTCAGAGTCACCCAGCACGGCGCCGTCCCGGGCAATAATGGTGACCCTGGCGTCAATTTCTGCCCCCAGCTTCTTGGCCAGGGCATCGAGGCTTTCTGGCCCGTCAGGGTTCAGGAAACCGGGCTGGCTGGCCTCGGCGGTAATCCTGGCTTCAGACTCTAACTGAGAGCTTAGGCTGTCAAGCTGGGAGCTCCGGGTGGAGCTGGCCAGATAAACCCCCAGAATACCCATGCTGACCAGTACCAGTAAAACGAAGGGGATGGTTATGCGCCATTGAATACTGCGGAACATTTCTAGCCTTCCAGTTTATAACCCGCTCCCCTTACCGTCAGTAGATGTCTGGGATGTGCCGGGTCACTCTCTATTTTCTGCCGTAGCCAGCGGATGTGGACATCCACAGTTCGGGTTTCGCCAGCGTAGTCATAGCCCCACACTTTATCCAGAAGCTGCTCCCGGCTGAAGACAAGCTCCCTGTTTTGAGCTAGAAAAGCCAATAAATCAAACTCTTTCGGCGAAAGCTCCAGAGTTGCTCCTCTGAGGAGAGCCTGATGGCGGCCAATATCAATCTCCAGGTCACCGATTTCCAGAGTTTCTGGCTCAAGCTGAGGTGGCAGTTTGGCCATATCGGCTCGCCGGAGCATCGCCCGCAGGCGGGCCAGTAGCTCCCTCATGCTGAAGGGCTTGGTCATGTAATCATCGGCGCCGATTTCAAGCCCGACTACTTTATCGACTTCCTCCGTCTTAGCCGTGAGCATCAGGATGGGGACATCCGTCTCCTTGCGCAGAATGCGGCAGACCTCAAAGCCGCTCAGTTTAGGCAGCATCACATCGAGGACAATCAGTCCCGGCTTCTCCCGCCGAGCCGTCTCTAAAGCCCCGGCGCCATCAACGGCAGTAATGACATCGTAGCCCTCTTTAACAAGGTTGTATTTAAGCGTAGCCAGTAGATTAGGGTCGTCTTCGACAACTAGGATTTTAGCCACAGCCATTGGAAACTCCAATGGTAGTATAAACCTAAAGATGGGGTCTATCAAATGTTGGGAGAGTGGGGCAACATTCCGTCAGAAAGTGCAGCTGACTTCAGTTAAAAGGCGGAGGCAGAAATGCCTCCTCTTACCTTTACCTACCACTGAACGAACATCGGCATCACCACATGCAGGTAGTTGTCCGACCCCACCGGCCGGATAACCCCCGGGCTGGACGGGCTGGCCGTCTCCAGCGCCACCTGCGTCTCGTGCAGCACCCCCAGCACATCGGTCAGGTACTTCCCGTTAAAGGCAATCTTGGACTCCTCCCCCTCCACCACGGCATCGATTTCACCGACGTCGTCGCCAATCTCCTCGGACCGCGCCGAGACCACCACCTTACCCGGAGCCATCTCGCCGCCTGGGGTGACCACCAGCCGGATAATGCCGCTGCCGTCACGGGCAAAGATAGAAGCCGTCTTGGTCGCCCTCAGGAAATCGGCCACGCCGATAGTCGCCTTGGTCGTGTGGCTCTGGGGGATAAGCTGGGAGTAGTTGGGGAAGGTGCCCTGAATCAACTGGGAGACCAACTCGATATTCTTCAGCTTAAATATGGCCTGCCCCTTATCGGGTTTGACCGTAATCTCCACCGCCTCTTCCTGCTCGGCGATGAGACGGTTAAGCTCGGCCAGGGTGCGGGCGGGGATGATGACCTCGGTCGTCTGGCTGACCGCCTCGGCCAGGGGCATCGTATAGACCGCCAGGCGGAAGCCGTCGGCCGCCGCCAGCGTCGCCGAACTGCCCTCAAACTTGGCGTTGATGCCGGTCAGCACCGGCCGGGACTCCTCGGTAGCCGCGGCGAAGACCACGTGGCTGATACCCTGGCGCAGCGCCTCCACCTCAACTTTAGTGGTAATCCCCCCCTCCACTTTGGGAATAGGTGGGAAATCTTTAGCATCCACCCCGCTTATGCGAGCCTCGAAGCGGGCGCACTTCATGCCCAGGGTCTTGGTCTGCTGGGACAGATTGATACTCACCTTCTCGTTGGGCAGTGAGCCGATAAAATCGGAGAGCAGACGGGCGGGCACGGTGATTGACCCCTCCTCCTCCACTTTAGCCCCAATCCAGCAGCTGATGGCCATCTCCAGGTTGGTCGCCGACAGCTTCAGCCTTGAGCTCTCCGTAGCCAGGAGGACGTTATTAGTTATGGGCAGGGTGGTCCTGGCCGCGACGGCTCTGCCCACCACCCCCAGCCCCCAGTCCAGATTCTCTTGCAGACACGATAACTTCATGGTACACCCCCAAAAAACATGTTGCTGGTGATGGGTAGTATATACTAATAATTGTTTTTACTCAAGGGTAATTTTACCGCTTTTGCCACCACTTTTTTCAACCAGGCGGATATTCTCTATTTTCATGCCCCGGTCCACCGCCTTGCACATGTCGTAGATGGTCAGTGCGGCCACGGCGGTAGCGGTCAGCGCCTCCATCTCGACGCCGGTCTTCCCCATGCTCTTTACGGTGGCGCTGATTTCGATAGTGCTGTTCTTCTCATCCAGCTTAAAGTCAACCTTGACCTCGTCGATAAAGATGGGGTGGCACAGGGGTATCAGGTCTGGCGTCTTTTTGGCGGCCATGATGCCGGCCAGCTGGGCTGTCACCAGCACCTCCCCCTTTTTGGTCTTGCCCTGCTTTATCAGGTCGAGTGTGGACGCCTTCATGCTGACCGTGCCTTTGGCAACCGCCCGGCGCTCGGTTTGGGCTTTAGTCGATATATCCACCATTTTAGGGCGGCCCTGTTTATCTATATGGGTTAGTTCTTCCATTTATGGTACCCCATCCCCCTGTATCCCCCTTCCCCGTGATAAGGGGAAGGGGGAATTATTTTTTTTGAAAGAGGGACTCCGTCCCTCTCAAACTCCCTATTAGATTACCTCCCCTTTTCCCCCCACCCCCAGAGTGGTAGTATGTGATAAACCTAGCCACCCCCGTGGGAGAAAGGCCGGCCCGAGGGCACCAGGCCCAGGGCCAGCCCCGGGTGCATCGGCAATTCGGCCACCGCCAGCTAGAAC
>JAUVYB010000029.1 GCA_030603275.1 Deltaproteobacteria bacterium
CAAAGAGGTGGCGGTCTCTTCGGTGTATCCCCAGAGCCCCAGCTCGTCCTCTTTGACATACCGGTACTTATGTTTCGACTCCTCGTTGGAGCTGGCGCCGATGCCCGAGGCGACCTGGTTGCCGGTATGCCTCTGGATGAGCGGTACCTCGATGACAATAGATATCTTGGTACCGTCCTCGATGTGGGAGATAATCCGGCGGTGGCCAGGGAAGACGTTGAATCCGCCGAAGATTTGATTTGCCCCCGGGTCCCAGAGGAATTGAGGGGTACCGGGGACCCTCCCGTAGTCTCTCCCTTCTACCAGGATATCTTTGACCATATCCTGCAGCAGGACCAGGGACCGCTTTTGCTGGTCGACATACTCCCTGGTTATCACCAGCGGCTCAGCTCTCTCCGGCGATATTGGCGCCACCTCTTGCCCAACAGTGGTCATAGCTTTTTCAGTCATATCACTCTCCTTTTCCTTTTCATTCTTCTACGCTCCTGCTCCCGGTGCCTTTGCTCCATAACTTCAACACGGCAGTCCTGGCAATACTTTGCTTTACCACCGCCATAGCCAATATCAAACTCCTTACCACACTCTGGACGTTGGCAAATCCGGGTACCTATGTAGGTCATCGCATCCATTCGCCCCCCCTTACATCAAAGTCATCTGCTCTGGTATAGTAAATTCATGGCAGGCTTTTATAAAGTCAGCGAGCCGGGTCTGGTCTTCCTTGATTCTTTCCTTGAGAACCCCGATATAGTAAGCAGCCTCATCCCCGTTCACGGCCACGAAGAAGCCCATCGGCTCGGAGACGGCGGCGGCAATCGGGAAGCCCTCGGCGATGAGCTCCCGGATAATAAGACGAACGTGACGGTCCTCGCTGTAGCCAAACTGCCAGGCCAGGTCCTTTCCCCGGATGGCGCTTTGCCGCCCCCGGCGATAGGTTTGCAGGTGATTCAGCACCTTGCTCTTCAACCCTTTACGCTGCTCTGCAGTTAGTATGAATGGCTTGGTCATGCTTTACCTTCTCTTATTCAATCAGTTTCTCAGCCTGGGCAGCCAGAGCATCCACGGCTGCCTTTCTTTCGGCCTTGTCTTTCCTCTCCTTCCGCTCCAGCGCCTGGCTCATCAGCATCCGCCCCAGCGCTTTTTCTCCCCGCTTGCGGACATTGTAGAGAAACTCCTCCCGGTCGGCATACTTCTTGGCGGGGATGAGGACAGGGAAAGAGATGATGCCGTCAACGGGCTCATCGAAATGAATCCACACCGCCAGCTGGTCCTCCTTCCTTTGGCTAAACAGCTGGTCCTCCTTTGCTTGACCAAATACGCTTTTAATCATCGCTTTGTATCCCAGGATTTCTACTTCAGTTGGCATGTTTACCTCCCTTCTTATATCAACCCGGCTCTAACAGCCACCGCAATGGCGGGGGTTGGATTCGAACCAACGTAAAAGGCTTATGAGGCCAATGAGTAACCACTACTCTACCCCGCTACACCTCTACTTCGACGGCTCTTATTTTTTAGCTGCCGGCAAGACCACTGGCTATCAACCCTTTCCGGTATCATTCCCAGCCGGCAGCCTTCGACTATTTGACCCTTCTTATTGCGGTACCACTTCACCCAGTTGGTACACCCCTGCCGGCAAAGTTCTCTATCCCAGTCCAGGTGGGTACCTCTCAGCCCCGGGTTTTTGGGTGGGGCTAGTTTTTTACGCATGGTCACTCTCCCCTCGGGGTGACATTCTTCCAGCCACCTCCTCGATGGCCTGACTCCCGGCTCGGGTCAGAAATTACCGGGGTCAGCTCTCTTACCCAGGTATGCCCAATAAACCAGCCAGCTTTCTCACAGGCTTCCTGGGCTGACCCGGCATTCACCTCTCTGAACTCTTTTTGGCTCCGGTGATATAAGCGGTATGTTTTCACTGGCATTTCATTTTACCTATAGCAGTCGTAATAAAGGGTCAGATAATTGCGGCGGGGGCCACCAAAGCCCCCTATGGTAAATCCAATCTTCACGTCCCCGGTGGCGCGGCGTCTGAGGTCCAGCCCTCCCATAGCTTGCCCGATAAGAGGGATAACCAAGAAATTCGGCTCTACTAGAGGGTCGTAAACCGGCAGGGTCTTGTCTAAAACGAGGAATCGTTTACCTTCTCTAGGGAATATCAGGCAAATTTCGTCGATAGAAAACGGCCCCCCTGGTATAACCAATATCCGCTTGACTATCCACCCGCAGGGCAGGTCCACTTGAAATGAGAAATCACTATAGTTGGCTCGTACGAAGTGTTTATGCTTGAACCACGCCTCTCTTAATTCTTCCATTTTTGATTCTTCCATTTAGTTCACCTGTATTGGTAATTTTTGCTGCCAGACGAACATGGTCTCGCCCTTTTTGAAGCCATGCTGCTCGAGGAGCTCGTTAACCTCTTCTTCAGTGGCCTGGTGCAGCGCCTCCCGGTTGGCAGCTCCGGAGCCGGCGACTCCATGGTAGAAGCCCTGGCAAACGCACTTACAACGAGTGCCGCGCGCCCCATGACAACGCTTTCCACAAGTTCTCACTCTACCCATTCTTCTTTCCTTTCTTGAGCTTTCCTCTCCAACCCCAATACCAAATTGCGCCGGCTGCAGCCAGGACCCCACCTATGCCGGCAAAGAACCACCAGGGAACCGGTTTCTCAGGTGCTGGTGGTGATGGTGGTGTCGGAGTTGGGGTCGGTGTCGGAGTTGGCGTTGGTGTCTGTGTTGGCGTCGGTGGCGGTGTCCTCGGTGTCGGAGCTGCCCTATAACCAATGATAGCGAAGGGGGTCAGGTGGGTTACTTCGGCAGTAACCGTGTTGCCGATAATATCTACAGTACCCTCCAGCTCCTCCCACCTGTCATCTTCATAATAGGCAATCACCAAATCTCTCACAACTACACCTTTCGGTAATTGTGAGCGGTCGAACTTTATCTGCAGCTCGATGAATGGGTCAAAGGTGGCTCCGGCCGGGGTAAAGTCATAGGCGCTTCCAATTATGTAACCATCCTCGGGCAGGGGTGGGGATTCCACCATTGGTAATACCACAATCCTCTTCAGGCGCTTCTCCTCTTCATTCTGAGCGAGCACACCCTCGGTAATATAGAGGGTAACTATCTCATCGATAGAGACGGCTTCCAAGTCATCCTTTACCTCACCATCAGAGGTGACACGGGTTTTAAGGACCTCGCCCCAGAAGTCTACCCTAAGATAGCGGGTTATACCCCCACCAAAACCTCCCCCCCCACTTGGACGATAATATGGCGCCGCCTCAGACAAAATCCCCAGCTCAGCGGTATAAGTCCCTGGGATAGCGCTGCCGCTTGCCTTGACTGTTAGGGTAACATCAATGTTACTCCCCCTAGCCATGGTGAAGTCCGACTCGTCCAGCTCGAAGGTGAGGTTGCCGTTATCCAGTGACTCGGGCACGATGGTTACCTCAACATCGACTGAGTTGTTCTCTGAGTTGTAGAGGTTAAGGGTGGTGGACCTCTCATCACCGGGATAGATAGACACCTCCCAGGTGTCACCTATCCACTGACCGTCGCCAGTCCTGTCTACTACCTCAATGCCGGCGGCGCTGGCGGTACCGGCCGCTGCCGGCAGGAGTAGTAAAGCCAAGATTATTGCTGCTATTATCCTTTTCATCGTTACCTCCCTTGTTTAGTTCCTGCCCTTGGAGAGGGCGGCAAGCATTGGTTTACTAGCTTCTCTGGAAGCTAAAGTCTATAGAGTAAGTTCCGGTCGGGGCATCTCCGTTCACCTTTATGGTGGCTGTATGAGGGCCCCACTCTGGCGAGTCAACGTCGTTCCCGTCTGATGCGACAACTGAGCCATTAGGAAAGGCAGTAAATGTAAAGTAAGCGGTCTGGCCGGTTATCACCGTGGCCACTGTCAGAGCACTGTTGGCCCGGTTGTTTATTCTCAGGTCTATGTTGAACACATCACCTGCAGACCCCTCAATAGTTAGCGAGTCCTGGTCCGGAAGCAGATGCCAGGCAGAATCTCCGCCATACTGCCCCTGGAGGTTATACTCGACTGCTAATGGCTCATCGACGGATATGTCGGTTGTGAAACCGAGGAATGGGTAGGCGGCAAAGGCACTACCGGCAACTAGACATGCCAGGAGAATTACCGTTATAATGCCTGTGGGAATACGGTGCCACCTCTTGCTGAGAAATCGTTTCATTAGTTAGGTCTCCTTTTGGTTTTATTTGCTTGCCGCGCCCTCTCCAAGGGCAGGAGTATTTTTTAATTCTTCAGCATCACCTCCCTTTATTGGTTCGTTTCTTCATTTTGTCTCCTCCACAGAGCGCCATCCCACCCATGGCATCTGACCAGGTGAAGAGCGCATTCCTTCTGCAGGCTTTTCTCGGTGGCGCCCGTCTGGCTAAAGATAGCAATACTTCTCCCGTTGTGAAGTAGCATAATGGTATGGTCCTCCGGATTCCACAGGGTAAATCCCCACTGGGAGAAGATACCTAGTCCCTGGGTCTGAGCTTCCGTTGTCATTTCTATGCCTCCTTTATTCTTTTTTGTACCCTGCAGTTAATAAGGGACCGGTTCGCTGCGGTTTTAGCCTGCAGGAAAAGGACCGCTTCAAGTTTGGTGAACCCCTCTCCTATCAAAATTTGTATAGCCTGGTCTTTCCTTATCCTCGGCCCTGAAGTAATCGGTGGTATGTTGACCATTATGGACCCCCCTTTCGTTCTTCCTTGACAGAGGAACTCGGCCCTGCTACAATAAAAAAGGTTGATGAGGTTTTGGCTGGCCTCGTTACCTCCTTTCAAGCCGCCGGTCCGGCGGCTTGATTCTTTGTCTCTTTCTTTAACCTCTTCACCTCACTTAGGGGAATCATCCGTAATCCGCCGATGTCATCGGCTTGAATCTTGCCATCCTTAATCCACTGCCATATAGTCATCCGGCTGACCCCTAAGAGAGCGGCGGCTCTCTTTTGGTTGACGTATTGAGGAATTTCTGTCGCTCGATTTTCCATTGCTCTTTTATCTTACACCTCACTTTACACCTTGTCAATAGCCCTGGGGGGCAAATTAGTACCATGTCTTAAAATCTCCGTTTTTCTAACCGGCACAGAAATAGCCCCCTTTTTGTGACAGGGGCTAAAAAGAGAAAAAATAAAAAAATCGCCGGGCCCGGGTGATGCCGGCGGGCCCGGGGGCCTGGCCTGGTCCGGGGTGGCCGCTGTACCGGTGTCATATCCCCTCGAGTCTGCGGCAGACGCACTGAGAGCCAAAATAAGGCGTTTTTACCCCTGCGGCGGTAGTTTTCCACTCGTCGACCCCTTTTCGAGGCGGTTTTTAATGGTACTTTAGTAGCCCCCAGTGTAAATAAAACAGCGTTCTTACCAAGAACGCTTGACAAGTCACTAGAACGCTGTTATTATTGGTATACAGGTCGGAGGACCCAAAAATCAAAAAGAAAAAACACGGTTCTCCGGAACGCTGTTAATTTTAAGGAGGTGACGGAATGGCAAGCCTATATGAACGTTCGGTCATAGATATGGGTCAAGGGAGTTACATTATGACATTGCCAATACCTTGGGTGAGGTACTATGGTATCAAGCCGGGCGATAAACTCCCAGTGGTAATAGATGGTGATGTCCTTCAAGTATATCCACCAAGAGGTAACGAAATGGCCAGAAATCCCAAAGTATCAATTTCCCACCCTAAAGCCTGGCCTGAATTAAAGCCTTGGCAAAAATTACTGCATGTAGTTACAATGGGCGTATATAGTCCAGAAAAATAATCACTTATAGGAGGATAACGAAATGGCCAAACTAGCAACGATGATTTACCAAGACCTCATTGGCCGGCGCGGCTCAAGCCACGACACGGCCAAACACTGGGAAACCTGGACCGAGCGGTTCGAGAATGTCTGCGGGGTCAAAGAAAAGTACGACCGCTCCGATATCATCAAATTCCTGACCTGGGAAAGAGAGCAGGGATTTAATGAAAACTCAATCAAGACACACCTTCGACCGCTAAAGCTCCTGGCCCAAATCCAGGGCTGGGACTTCCCCAAGCTAACCTTCCGCAAAATCAGAGCTGAAGAAATCACCCGGACCATCTTCAGCAGGGAGCAAGTGGTCAGCCTGATACAGATGGGGCAGAAACTCCTGGAGCCGAAGGAGCTGGCCTGGCTGGCCCTGTCCACGACCTACGGGCTCCGGAGAGAGGAGCTGGGTAAACCGGATGCACCCGAGATAACAGACAGCACCATTACCATCCACACCGTCAAGGGTGGGCCGATAACCACCCACCTGATTCCGCCGGAGATTGCCCCCTTCCTGGAACACTATACTCCATACACTGCCGATTATATGTCACACCGGTTCCTGCGGATACTCGATAAAACCGGTACCAAGGTCGGCGGCGGCTATGGGTGGCACTCTATCCGCCGGGCCCTGGCCACGGAGCTTCTTCTGTCTGAAGCCAGTGCCCTCAACATTTCCCGCTTTATGCGGTGGTCCGACACCACCCTGCGGCAAGAGTTCGGGATGCTGACCATTTATGCCAAAAAAGACCAGGCCAGGATAGACCAACAGATATTCCGGATTCACCCGTTTTTGCCCTACTGGGGGACCGGTGACAATAAGGAAATAGCGCGCCGGGGAAAACTGCAATCCCTAATCGATAAGCTGGAATCCGGAGACCTCAACGGTGGGATAATCGAGCAGCTGACAAATATGCTAAGGTGAGGACATGGTTAAAGGATTCGACCGGGTAATGGCCGAGGTGATAATCACCGGGGAGCCGCTGTCCGATGTGATTGTACTAGCCCCGAGGGGCTCCGTGGGGAATTCCAAGATACTCTTGATTCTCGTTGAGGGTAGAGAGGTCGCCATTGCTTTTACTGAGTTGATGAACGCAGTGCGCTTTACCGTGGCACTGGCTAAGAAGGGGATAGATATGCGCTGGTGTCATCCGTTTATTATGAAGAGCCTACCGATTGAAACCGGTGTATGGTTGGACCCCTCGCCTGGAGTCGTAGGGGAGCTGTCGGTCCTCGACTTTATACATAGAGACAATTGAACGAAGTGAGGAGGTAAGTAATGAAGCCAGGTGATTTAGGTAAGCTACTACGGGCTACCTTTAAGCCGGTAGCCGCCAGCCCGGAGTTCAAGAGAAGGTTGTACGGGCAATTACTCCGTAAGATGAGAGGGTATAGCCCGCTGGTGCCGAAACGCGTGTGAGGAACTAAAACTCACCACACAGGTATATCGGTTAAATGATTCCGCTTAATCAGCCAGGTGACCCGGGGCAAAAAGAAGAGCCCGGGGGGATATCCTCCCCGGGCTCCGTTTTTATTTAAGATTTTTCTATTGCTCCACACCATTTACAATGAACTTTACAATCACTGAGTACCATTTCATGCTTTTTGGTTGGGCTATCCGGGCACTTTTCTCGAGAAAGATTAAACCACCAATACAAAAGAACCAGTGGAATGGCTATGAGACGGTCTAGCAAGGCCATTACATCTTTTGAGGGCTAACTGTCCTGGCATCCCTGAGTATATCCCGCGCCTTGACCTTCATAGTTTGGTAGTCTACTCTCCTGGCTTCCTTCTCGAGCTTGACTGAGATGGTATGGGTGAATGGCCGTGTTGCCCACTCGCCAAACCGGCGCAACGTTCTACTGACAAACGAAAATATATCGCCGAAACCAAGCCAACCACTGGGGATGATGCGAAACCCGCCGCGGAGCGCCCGCAGGCATTTCTCACAGAATAGCCCCTGAGCAAACTTATGCCGGGTCCCGTACTCCCCAACGTCCTCTTTGCACCTGGTACACCTATGCTGTGCCATTAGACCTCCTCCCGTAAATGCTCTGGCAGCTTATACTCTTCTTCCGGGATATATTCAACCGGGGAGCCCCAGATGGTATGCTCCTTCCACCATTGCCAGAAGGTCAAGTCCGACCTCAGCCCGCAGCGGAACATCGGCAGAAAACTAGCAACCAAGGCCAGTAGTACCAAGTCCTTTGAAATAACCAGCTTCCCTTGCACGTCTTACTGCCTCCTCGACAGGGATATGTTGCTCGGGCGGCGTAAAGCCCATATAGATATTCTCCCAGGTAGAAAGGGGTTTATCTACGCCGGCCCTTCTCCAGAACGGCACCAGTAAAGCCAGGAATAACAGTGGCCACATCCTATTTCCCCTTCTTGGTTTTTTTGCCTGGGACAAGCAGGAGCGCAGCTCCGACAATCGCTGCCGGCAGCAGCCAGCCTGTCTCCCACCATTTCTTTTTAACACACACCCCGTCCTGGCATTTATAGCCTTCGGGGCAGTCGGAATCGATAGAGCAGGTTATTGGCGGACCCTCATCCGGGACACAGACGCCATTCAGGCACCAGTAGCCTGGAGGGCAATCGGAATCGATAGCGCACTCCGGCGGACCCTCATCCGGGACACAGACTCCGTTCCGGCATACATAGCCTTCCGGGCAATCGGAATCGATAGAGCACTCCGGCGGCTCCTCTCCACTGGCAGTTATAACTAAATCCTTGGTATCCAACACTTGCCAGCTCTGCTGTGGAATAGCCATCCCCCTGCCGCGCAAAGTTAGGGTCCCGGTCAGGGTGCGGTCTGGCATAGCTCCGAGGTGGAGTGATTCACCGGTTCGGCTCCCGTCACGCCCCCAATGAGTTTGAGCATCGTTGTCGCTTAAACCATCGATTACTGCCTGGAGATTAGTCTCCCAGCCTCTAACTTGGTAGTAAACACTCTCCATGTAGGCGTTAAAGTCAATCTCCAGGTCTATGGGCCTGCCTATCAGGAATTGCGATGGCACTACCCTGGTAATGATTCCACTGACATCATCCGGCGGTGGCGGCGGCTCCTCTCCACTGGCAGTTATGACTAAATCCTTGGTATCCAATGTCTGCCAGTCCTTCTGTGGAATAGCCATCCCCCTGCCGTACAAAGTTAGGGTTCCGGTCAGGGTGCGGTCTGGCATAGCTCCGAGGTGGAGTGATTCACCGGTTCGGCTCCCGTCACGCCCCCAATGAGTTTGAGCATCGGAGTCGCTTTTACCATCGATTACTGCCTGGAGGCTAGTCTCCCAGCCTCTAGCTTGGTAGTAAACACTCTCCATATAGGCGTTAAAGTCAATCTCCAGGTCTATGGGCTGACCTACCACGAATTGCGATGGCGCTGCCCTGGTAATGATTCCACTGACATCATCCGGCGGTGGCGGCGGCTCCTCCCCAGGGCTGAGAAATTTGAAGTCAGAGTCCAGGTGGGTTAATTCAATGGGGAATCCTATCATCCAGTCTTGATACTCTCCCCAGTCCCAGTCGTAGCCGGCATCGTCGTGGGCAAAGATAAAGAAACTGATAGACACCGCTTTATCCGGCATCTTGCCCAGGGTATAGGTCTTCTTCCTGCCGCCTTCTTGTCCGAGCTCCCTGGCCTTATCCAGCAGCCGCTTGAGACCCAGCCCCGGGCTATCGGCGACCAGGAAGGTTGACCAGTATAGGGCACCGGGGTTCAGGGCAGAGAAATCTATGGTTGCCTTAATGTCCTGGCCAACGGCAACTTCCGGTACTTCCACTGATATAAAGTATCCTGTTATCATTTCACTCTCCTGGCTATCAAGACTGCGCCAACGATAACTGCGATTATTATACCTGCCGACACTGGCCACGGTGGAGGCACTGGGAATACTTCCTTATACAGTCTCCAGCCGACAATCAGGATGGCCAACACGACAAGCCCCAATATGATAGCTGCTATTACTGCCAGCCATGGGAAGCCTTTGGTAAAGTATATCCTCAGCATCGGGCTGGCGGCCGTGACACTAACACCCGCCACACCGGCGGCCTTCAGCTGGTCTTCCAGCTCCTGGGCCATCCACTCTGGCACCGGCACCGTAAGGTCCAGCTCAAGCAAGCCCTTGACGCCTTCATCAAGCTGGCTTTCATAGCTGTCCAAATTGGGTAAATCCCAAAAACCGCCACTGGCCACTAATTCAAACATCTATTCCCTCTCTGCTATGCCGGCTCCATCTGAACATTGAGCTGGTTATGACCGGCTCTGATTGAGACATGCTCATTGGTATATTCCTTGTAGCCAGCGGCATATATCACCATGAGGTTCTGGTCCGCATCATCAATCAGGCGAACAACCTCGTAATAACCGACGGCGTTAGTCACTAAGTCATGGTCCCAGGTGTCGGTGCCTCTATCCTGGTAGAGGGTTCCATAGGCGCCGGCAATCGGCGCACCGGTGATTTTATCGGTTACATTGCCATATAGCCTGGTCCCAGGAGGAGGCTCAGGGGGTTCCGGTGGGTCCACGGCGTATCCAAAAAATTGAAACTCATTTACCCTGAACTTCATTCTTACCGTGCGAGCCGGATTGTAAAATCTAATCCGGGCCCCACTGATCAGCCGGGCACCGCCAGGGATAGGTAAACCATTCTCCCACATATTTGTAGCACCGCCTTCGTAGATGAGGTGCCAGTCCCCACTGTAATTGGCCAGGACCTGGACCGTTTTCGGGCTAACTGGTGAGCTTGCCTTCCAGCGAACTGCCGATATTTCAGTCGGCAAAATGTTTAACTCGAGGAAAGGGCTCCAGCTCTGAGTGCCTACATTTACCACCTCAGCGCGGGTTTCCGTCCAACCATCGTAAGCTAATTCTGGATCGTTCCACCCATTTGCAATATGCGCCGTGGGGCGAAGCCAGTAAAAATCAGCTCCATTCCCGCCATTACCGCCATTCCCGCCTATAAGTATCTCAAGAGCAGTTATATCCAGGGAATTAACCACGCCGTCGCCATTTACATCAGCCCGTTGCAGGAACTCTTCCATGCTCAGCGGGGTATCTACATCGAGGCCGGCAATATATCTCTCGAGCAGGGTCAGGTCCAGGGCATTTATCGCCCCGTCATCATTGAGGTCACCGATTAAACCGACCGGCGGCTCCCCAGGATGCTCCAGCTCAATATGGGCATTAAGTAAAGCCAGGCTGGCAAAGGTGGCGCCGCAGGATGGGCAGGTAAATACGGCCGGCTCTCCGTCAGCTTGTTTTGACCATACATACGCCGCGAGAGCGACCAGTAAAACTACCCCTATTCCTACTCCCTTGCCTTTATCCTTCATCTGTGTTTCCTCATAAACTTGCCCCAGATGATGCCGCCAATAGCCACAAGGCAGCTGCCGACGGATATGGCAAAGAATCCGTAATGAGCATGCAGGACCAGCTCAATACCCACTCCTGCCCCGATAACGGCTATACCAAAGAGTTCCAGGGTTACTGCCAGCAATTTCCCATGCTTCATTTGCCTGTCCCTGCCCTTTCTCGGAACCAGAATCCTAGCATTGTGGTCATCGACCCTGTTATCAGGAGAATAATTGTCATCGCTATCTCCCGGTCAGCGAACCTCAGGGCCAAGATAATCCCCAGGACAAGAAGAGCCGCCCACCCGGAGATAGTAATAAATGGTCTGACACTCCCTCTGATGATGTCCAAGATACCCATAGAATTCTTCTCCTTTAACTCGGATAAGTTAGCGAAACGGTGTAGGTTACCTTGAGCTGGCCGGTATCGGGAACAATAACGGTTGAGGCAAGCTTGTCACGGGAGGTAATAAAAGGACTGGAATAAGCGGAGCTATAAGCTCCACCCCTTGCTACCAGAGCTACCTCATTCACGCTAACATTACCACCACTGTTGTTATTAAAGTAGCGGATGAGGGTGTTCGTTAAAACAAGACCACCATAAGTTACGTCATGGGCTTCACTTGTCACATGATTTAACTGTCCACCTCCTGCACCTTCTACAATCTGTGTTTGTAGAGCAAAATCCTCAAAGCTCTCTGCATTAGTGCCGCTACCAACGAGAATACCCCAAGTATCTTCACCAGCAGCAGCACGACAAGCATTGGTGGTACTATCGTGGCTGGTAAGACGGTAGGCTACGCCGAATGGGTAATCTTGGAATTCAACCGATGCATCCTGCGTTTTACAGCTTAGTTTACCAGCCCCAAAAGTAGTATCATCGGCATTTTTCGCTGCAAGCTGGCAAAATATTATGTTATAGGCATT
>JAUVYB010000028.1 GCA_030603275.1 Deltaproteobacteria bacterium
TTGTAGAGTAAAATCCTCAAAGCTCTCTGCATTAGTGCCGCTACCAACGAGAATACCCCAAGTATCTTCACCAGCAGGAGCACGACAAGCATAGCCGGTACCATCGTGGGTGAAAAGACGGTAGGCTACGCCGAATGGGTAGTCTTGGAATTTAACCGTTGCATCCTGCGTTTTACAGCTTAGTTTACCAGCCCCAAAAGTAGTATCATCGGCATTTTTCGCTGCAAGCTGGCAAAATATTATGTTATAGGCATTCCTCACCCAGGAGTGGCTCCTCTGGTGGTGCCTCTGTAAGAGCTTCCCATCCTTATCAAAGACCTCCAGTGTCCAGAAGGCTTCAGGTACTGGGATGTGAAGCTCCTGCGCCATCTTCCTTAGCCGTGTGTATTTTCGTTCCTCTTTTAAGTCCAGCATAATACCCCCCCCTTAATTTTAATAGGCTAATATCCAGGCTTGTTCACCTAAAGGCTGCACAAAACCACCGCCTATGACAGATGCCTTAAATTTTATCCAGTATTTATTGGCTACACCAGCATAAGTGTCAACTGCCCAGTCTCCGGGTCGCTCAAAGGTAAAATATCTCTTGCCCAAGGTCTCGTAGTTATTGAGCTCGTTCATTATAGGTGTCAGTGTTCCCCATGTGCCGCCACCTTTGCTATACTCAAGGGTACCCAGGGTAATATCAACGCCTACGGTACTCACTTTGAGAACCACTCCGTCAAACAAGTTGGCATGGCCTAAGGCATACCAATCGGCAATCGCCCCGTCACCCTGTAATAGTGTCATGTCATTGGCTGTCCCTTCATTTGCCTCAGTTGTCTCGTCGGTATCCACACCGTCATCATCATGGGCTACGGCACCACCGACAGCACTTACAGAGGTAGCGGCCGCTGCATCACTCACAGTTGGAACAGGGAGGGTAAGTGCAGGAATAACGGCTGGATTAGCTCCCCCAGAATGGTCTTCGGCAACCACCGGCGATGATATGGTGGGGATGGGTATAACCAGAGTCGGTGGGGCTATCATCCTGTTGACGGCACCAGTTAGGAAGATAATTATGTCCAGAATATCCATCCACTCTGGTACGTCCTTACCTGTATTTTTGGTATGAAGAAAGTTATAGCCGCTACCATAGGCGGAGGCTAACCTGGTGGCTACTGTATCGCGATAGAGCTGGTCCCCCTGTGTGGTCAGGATAAGCTCGACAATATCCTTCGCCTTAGTTGGGGCAGCATCTATGATAAGCTCAGATAGCTTGGTTATTCCCCCTCCGAGTTCAGGTCGAACCTCGATTCCCACTATACCCTCCTCAGGCTGGTATATAACCGGAAAGTCCCCTGGCCAACCGCCCCGTTAAGAAACACGACCCGGGCTTCAGGGGCTACCACCTCAACACTGAATCCCATAGGGTCATTGGCAACGTAGGCGATGGTCGACCGGGTATCCCAGTTAACCCCATCCAGCCTCTGGTCGATATAGAGAGTCCCGGCCTGGTCGGCAAAACAGCTCCCGACTATCCTCCCGTTTTCCACGCAGCTGAAGGCCGCCCCAGTATAGGTGGCGGCTATCCCCAGAGGTGCCACGGTACTGTCCACCGGGGCCGAGACCTTGTTTAGCAGTTCAGCACCGAACTCGAATTGCGCCGGCTCGGCAATCGCCATCCGGCCAATGGCCAGGTAGAGTGTCTTCCCGGCCTGGGCGGTATGGGTTAGGAATAGCTTGAAGAATTGCTGGCGCCATGGGTTGAAATACTTGACCGGTACCTCATCGGAGCTCTGCATGTTAAAGCGAATGGTTACCCCGTCCAGGGTTCCGTCGGTCTGCACGTTTAGGCGGTCCCCCTCAACCACGACGGGCTCATCAGTCCTGGCTGCGGTCATGTCGAATTCCATGACCCGGTAGGGGACCAGCTGGCCGCTCTCAAGAAGACGCTTCAGTTCGGCCAGGGTCAGCCCTCGATGCGGTAAATATAACTTGATGGCTACATCAAGGTCCTTGATAGCCTTGGTGTTCAAAATAAGCAGCTCGTCAACGCGGCTCAGATAGTCCAGTAACCGCTGCTTAGGTATTTGTTCCATAACCATAACTATTCCTCCCCTTCAGGATTCTCCGTCTCTATCAGCGCCTCACCGCCTGGTGCCGTCAGGGTCTCCATAGGAGCGGCCCCAACGACCGTCGTGGCCTCCGGAGCGACCTCAGCGGCTGGTGCTGGCTTTATTGGCTTTGAAGCAGGCTTACGTTTTTCCTTAGGCTTAGTTGGCTTAGCTCGCCTGAGAATGTTCATGTGGTGGCAGTGCTGACACTCGAGCACGTTAGGCAGCTCATCCAGCTTCTCCGTGTCAAAAATCAGCTCATTGCATTTCCTGCATCTACCTTCCATGATAACCTCCCTCCTCTATCTTTCCTAATCAGAGACTACATACTCACAAAAGAGAACGAATTTGCCGGCAGTGAGAGCTTCAACGGCTATGGTAATCGAGAGCTCCCTGGCCGCCGTCGTCTTGGTCGAGGCATTAGCTACAGTCCCGTCCTGGATACCTTCGTGCAGCCCGGCATCCCAGGGGTTAGTGCCGTCATCGATAGCGATTGCCGCCACGATACCGGCCACATCATCGGTCGGGATATCTATTGAGACAGTAGCGTTATCTCCGGCTGATGTCAGGGTGGTTATTACCTCATACCAGGACCTGGTTACAATAGCGTTGTCGGGCAGGGTTTCCCCCAGCCCTATGGTGCTTACCAGCCCGCCGTGCTCGGCAAAATCATAGGTCGCCCTGACTATTCGCTTGGCATGGCGTTTATCCTCATCATAAAGTTCTAGTTTGGCATCATTGACATAGCCATCCTCCATGGCCTGCCTGCCGATAAGGTCGCGGGCCAGGGCGGCTACCTGGAAAGCCCACTTAGAGAGCCAGCCTGTTTCCTTGCCTGTTCCTCCTACATCAAGTGGCATTTTCCACCTCCAGAAACTCTACTTGTCTAAGGCACCTAACCAAAAGGGACGGTCGACCTAGAATTACTACTGGCCAATCGTCCCCTTGACGTTAGCTGCATTAGCACTTCTCCTCCATCGCTGGTGGTCTAGTCCAGCTTACCCCTACCTGTGAGTGCTTGGCCAACTGTATTTAGTTTTGAAGGTATCTTACCTGCCGACGTATTCGGCGGCTACCGGGAGCAGCTGGTCCCAGTAGATTTGGGTGTCATCGCCACCGGTATAGTTCTCGATGGTCAGGCCGAGCTTGAAGTCGCCTGTCTGATAGCCACGCAGGTCAAGCCCGTAGCGCTTACCCATCGGGCCGGTGGCATACTTGCGCAGGTCGATAATCACGAAGCCAGCAGGAACCAGGTTGAGACAGGCAGTAGGGCCTGGCCTGATGGTGGCGATGGCTCCGATAGGTCCGACATCACCGGCAATACCCCGGCAAGCGAACTCGGCCATCATTGTCTGCTTCAGCTCGTAGATGCTCTGAGCCAGGACAAAATCTCCGGCCTTCGGCGTCTTTATCTTAATTCCGGTAACCTGATCATCCTTGCGCCTTGATACGGTGGCGGTCTCGTCGTTCATCTGGATGATGATTGAGCGCAGCCAGGCGCCCGCCGGAATATCGATATCGTAGCTATAGTCGGAGTAATTGGCCGTGTGAGCATAGTTCAGGCTGGAGCCGACCGGCGTCATCAAGCCTGCCGCCACCGGGAGTCCCAGCACCTGGCAGACCTCGTAGTTGAACGTGGCCGCCGTGATTGGGCCGGCCGCATCGGTTACCGCAGCCGCGGTCGTGGTCAGTAAAGCCTGAAGGGTTGCCAGCGCCCGTGCCGGGATGACAGCTGACATGTCAAACGGGTCCCTGGGGTTGCTGCCCGGGTGGAACTTTAGAACGCATGTGAAGGCAGTGCTACCCACATCAATACCGGCCAGGGCAACACCGGCGCCATTGGAGTGAAGGGTGGGTCCCAGCCCGGTGATTTCGTTCCACAGGCTCAGCATACGGGACATCTGGTTCCCGCTCATACCGAGATAAGCGTGGCCGCCGTCACCCTGGATTTTGATGTTCTGGAGGAAACGACGCCAGAAATCATCCACGGCGGTTGCCGTCAGGGTGGCCGTGATATTGGCGCGGATGGTGACCTCGGTGATAAGCCCATCTTTCGGGAGGTCGATGGGAGTCATGTCCGTGCTGGCTACCCAGGTTGAAGATGCCGTTAGAGCTCTCGTTATATTTTTTCTCATCTTCATTTACCTCCCAAATGCCCCTGCGTAGTAGTCGGCACTTCGGTCTTTGTGGCCGTCGCCACGGGGGTTCCTGTCCATTCCAGCCTTGCCGCCCAGGCCGCCACCGCTTAGTGGTCTTATTCCACCGGCAAAACGACTTGCCCACTCGTCAATGGGGATAAATGATCTGACTCCATCATAGGCAAGTAGCAAAGCCACCGCTTTAGCACCGGTGGACCCGAGTACCCGGCTGCCCCACTTGACAGCGACGCCGGCGCCCACCAGCTTGACAAGTCCCCTGACCATACCGCTCTGGGCAGCCAGGAAGCCGTCAATAAGCTCTGAGGAGAAGACGGCAATAAAGCCGCCGATGAGAGCTTGCCCAACCGGAATATCCCAGACTTCCATCTTGGTGATTCCGGCCAGTTGCTCCATCTCAGCCTTGTCAGACTTGTCAGCCTTCTCGGCCATGGCCGCTATCTCTGCCGGCGATTTGACGTCATCCGGGGTTTTGGGCAGGACCTTCTTTGCCGTCTCATTGAGCTCGGCAAATTGGGTTTCGAGCTTGCTTCCTACAGTGGAAAACCCTCTATCCACTGCGTCAGTTATCTCTTTAAGTTCTACTGCATCCATATCTTCACCTTACCTCTTGACGAATCGAACCTTGCCGCTGCGCATACAGTATTTGCGCCCGTTCTTGGTGGTCCGGCATTCGCCATTCCTCATTTTTCGACCTAGTGTTCCTTTTTCCATAGAATCACCTCACATGGAATTATTTGGGTAGACTTCAGCTATTATTTGCTGAATTTGGCACAGCGTCTCTTGCCGCCCCTGACGGTCTTGAAACGTGTGCAATGCGCACCCTTTTTCATCCGTGCACCTCTCTTTCTTCAGGCAGCGACACCCCCGAAAAAAGAGGAAGGGTGTGACCTTCCAGCTCTCTTTCGAGAGTGTCACACCCTTCTATTTGCTGAGACTGACCTAAACAAACAAGGGCTGAGACCCAAGTTTTTTGCTTAGGTGGTCTCAGCCCTATATAAAATTATAAGCACCTCTTTGGATTTTTGTCAAGCCCCCCGGCAGCTTTATTTTTTGGGCCGGTAACATTTTACTTTGTTACCCACCCTGACACACACTGGGAGGCGCTTGTCGCGCATCGTTTTTATGTCCTGGGGGGAGAGCTGCAGGGAGCCCCCTGGGTGGGTATGGACCAGGGCCGCCGGTTTGGAGCCCCTGGGGCAGCTGATGGGAATAGCAACCGAGTGGGCATCCCCCGTTACCTCGATGCCCTTCCTGGGCCTGCCGTTTTTGCAAAAGGTGTAACCTCGCTCTTTATCCATCAGGGCGCCTCCCCTCTTCGTTCCATAAATCCTTAAACAGCTCCATTATGATAGCATAGGCTTGATTAGAGGGCACGTCCTTAAAAAGGCCGGGGTTTTGCTTCCGCAGTGTATCTATTATCTCGCTGGCCAGCACAGCCAAAAAGCACCCTAAGGCCACCGGGCCAATGGGCATCTTCATTATGTCGGTGGCCTGAGGGCCAAGTTTTACCTCGAGCTCCGCAATCTTCTGGTCCAGCTTCCTTAATTCATTTGAGCCTTTTAGAAATTTCCTAATATCAGCCTCTAATTTTTTTTCCATTAAACCTCCTCCGAATTCTTCAGGGCTTGGTCTACCGCCTCGAGTTCTTTCCGCTCTTCGTCGCTTAGTGCCGGCTCATCGTCGACTTCTTCCGGCTGATTCTTCCTAAATGTTTTAGCTATCGCGTCAACGATTTTGAACCCGGCTCCGATTCCAATACCGGTAACGACCGCCGAGCCGATGGCGCCCATGGTTCCCTGGCCCAGCTCCGCTTCAATAGACTGGACCCTGCTAAGCATATCGTAAATGAGAATTTCGTCTTGTGTTTGGGGTTTATACTTAAACCCCTTTGCTTCCTTGTCTAACAGCCAGTGCAATATGCTTAATTCATGCCCAGTGAACTCTACCCGGAATCCGTTTCCCAGCTCCCCTTCCTGAATCATAGGAGCCAAAACTAGCTTCATGCCCTTAGACCACATAAGCTCCACCGCCCTTTGTTTCTCTCCCTTGCCGATTGCATCCTGGAGTGCAAACCAATCGTCTTCGGACAAGCAAAATCGTGGTTTATCTCCCCCCTCCGTTAAAATTACCGCACTGCTGGGCAATTTATCGGTCACTTTGTAGAATAGGAACCGCAGCCGGCTCAGCTCAGTATATACGTCGTCGGTGCCGATATAAGGGCAATGCTCCAGCCATTCCCTGTCCACATTATCGCCCTCTTTGGCAATACATAAGTGGGCACCCAGGTAATCAGCCCTCTCATATAATTCGCTCAGGAGCTCATCCGCACCTGCCTTGTCTGTCCAGGCATAGAAGCGGTCGATATCGCCAGCCCCCACTTCCCTGGGGTTCAACGGGAAGCCAGCACTGGTCATCTCATTCCCCAGCTCCCCCATAGTAGTGTAGTGGCCTATTTCATAAGTCTGCAGGAACTGTTGAGATTGAGGAACCATAGAACTGGCCGGCTCTCTGCTCAGGTACCTCTGATATTCTTCAGTGCTCATGTGCGCCGGCTTCTTTAAGCCGGCATGGAACATAAGGAAATCGTAGATGTGCTTTGCCAGATTAGGATACTCAATAGTGTAATGTTTTAGGTCGTAGCGCCCCTCGTAGGTTTCGCCATCTTCCCAGGTAACCTTGAAGTCACACTTATCATAACCACCCTCTTTCGGTGCGGTGCCTGACCATTTAACCAGGACATGATTTGCGCATTCCCATGCTCCATCGATGTGGGCATCGGTACAAACTTCAGGCTTACCGGTTACCTCACTGGTCAAGCCTTCAGCTCGAGTTATCTCAATTTTGACTGCCGGAATCAATCCATATTTGCCGCCAAACATCTTGGCCACCTCCTGAAGATACGCCGGCACCTTTTTGCCCAGGCCGATATCAGACAATCCCGCAACCAGTTCCATTCCTTCTATCATATCCTTGGCCACCTTTCTTATAATCTCCAGGTTAGCTTTTAATACCTTCACGTCCTTTGCCCAGAGAGCAACGTAGGGGAATGACCTGACGCCGGTATCAAAGCCGAAGTGATTGGCCACCGTATAGGCCACGCTTTCTGCCATCACCTCGGCGTCTCTTGCTCCTCTCATCTCGCACTGGGCATGAGCCGTCTCATGCAGCAATGTCTTCGTCCTCTGGTCCTGGGGGGACTCCGGGCGGACCCATATCAGATTTTCGGACTTATTCCAAAACCCCATAAGGTTAGGCCCTAAGTCCGGCCTGGAGTCGGAGCCCAGGGTTATGCCCAGCTTGGCCACATAGGTTTCTGCTTTCTGGTAAAGGTGACGGGTTTCATCACCGGTGATAACCGGTACCTCTACCGTCGGCAGCTCCTCGCCGTGTGTCTGGGAAATATCAAAGACATGCACCACTTTGAAATATACGGGTCTCTCCTCCGGCTCCTCCTCGTCCTCCTCGTCCTCTTCCTTTTTGGGCTTGGGAGGGAAACACGGCGCCAGAATCATAATGCCATGCTCGCCCTTAATTACATTCCGGCCCAGACCCTGCCAGGTCGTGTAGCCGGCCACATTCGTTGCCGCAGGTTTCTGCAGGGTGATTAGCATGATATTCCCCAGGGAATATCTATGGAACTTCGCCATGGTATCGATGAACTCTTTGAAGTTGTCGCTATCATATATCGCCTCTATGCCGCTTTGGAGCTTGGCCAGAACGGTGTCTATCTTCCGCTCGGTACTCCCCTCCTCAGCCGCAAAAAGCGCCGCCTCCACAGCGGATTCAGTAAAGAACGTGGAGAGGTGTTGATACTTAGCAGACGGGCGTTCGCAGGCTTGCTCAGCCATTGTTATCGCCTCCATTAACTTCGATTCTCGTCCCGGGTCCAGGACAAGATAGCCCCCATCCCCGTCTTCTGCAATTATGATATGACCCTCTACATCAATGGGACTAGCCCCGTTGTAATGGGCAGCTACTCTCTTGCTTTTCGCAACCCATTTGATAGCCTGAGCTGGGAATCTGTCCAGGTAAGTCAACCTGTCTTTTCCTATCCCGTAATCATTCCCCAGCTCTTCTTGCTCATAACGAACAACGTCCCCGGCCGTCTGCCCTGGGTCATGGCGATATCCCGTCTCTGCCCTGTATGCTGGACCCTTCCAGCGGCGGTTCTCAAACATCCTGGCTACTTCCATAAGCATCGGCGGCTCAGGGGTTTTGATGGCGCCCTCCCAGAGCCCTTCCTTGGTTATTTCTGTTCCGGGGAAGAGGGCTGCCTGGGCCGGCGGCGGAGCTGCGATAACTCCCTCAGCATAGGCCGTGAATATGCCGGCCAGTTTCCGGGGTGACCTCTTGTATTCTTCCAGGACCGCTAGGATTCCCTCCTGGAAGGGAGTAAGCTCCCGAGCAAATATTTGCTCTTGAGCTAAATATTTCTCAACCGTCAGGGCAGGATTCCTCTTGATGGCCGAATAGACATTGACTGTCTGGGCCAGGTCATCGCCTATCGAGAGGTTCGCATCTCGCTCCCCAGTCCTGGTCAAAGCCTCAGCCTGAGATAGTGGCCCCAGGCTGCGGGCGATGGCGCTGACCGTATTCCTGACATCCATATCTACGCTCTCAAAAGCCTTCTCTGCCAGTCTAAGGCCGGAGTCCCCCTGGAAGGCGGAGACAAAGACGGCCATGGCCATCCGGTGAACCCCGTCCCGGTTAAGGTAGCCCTGGGCATCAACTAGGGCGGCCTGGACATTCTCGGGCAAGGTGGCCAGGAATCTCTTGGCAAAAGCCTGGTTTTTGGGAGCCCTCAGAGCATCCTCAAGGCTTTCGTTGTCACCAACGACCAGCTCCTGCAGCATGCCCATGGTAATCTTCTGAGCATCGGTACGGGCGTTTTCAATGGCCGAGGGGGCGATGGTGGCCGCCTGGTTGGCCTCTTGAGTAAAACTGGTGCGGTCCACGTCGGTTGTACGAACCCTGACCAGTATGGGCCGGTCAATGGAGTCGACATCTTTGGGGCTAAGGCCATAATCACGGACCCTCGCCCTGAGACTGTCCTTGTAGGCGGCATATTTTTCGGGATAATCGGCGGCCGCCTTTATAATACCCATGACACGGCCGTTGCCGGCCTCGACAACCGTATCCTCGCCGATAATCGGGGTACCGCGGTCGATAACATGGAAGTCAGTAATCAACGCATCCGGCTCCAGGTTGGCGGCTATCTTCTCCACCTGTATCTTAGTGGCCGCCCTCTCCCTGAGCCGCGGCTGAAGTTCATCCGGATAATTGGGATTAACGGCGAAGGTAAAGGGGTCATGGGAAACAATCAGCTTGTCAGCGCTGACTAGCTTAAACTCAAATTCATACCGGGTGATTCCGTCCATCCCCAGGGCGGTGGTCGTTATGCCGGACGGCTCATAGCCGCATTTTTCTGAGTACACCCATAGACCCGTCTCCGGGTCCCGGCAGCGGCTACCGAAGGGGTCGAGTACCCCGGTGCTAGATTCAAACATCTCCGCCTGGCCACGGCAGATATTGAGTGGAATCTCAAGGCTTTTCTGGATTAGGGCGATTCTCTTTTTGGCCGTCCCCAGTGTCCGGGATAATCTACTGAGCTCCTTGTCTGTTTCCTTGACGGGATGACACCAGCGGGGGGCTGCCTTCTTACGGAACATCTGGGCCACCTGAGAAACAAGGGCTTTGTCTTCAGAGGGGATGTTGCAGAATCCGGAGTAGCAAAACTCCTCGAGGGGCTTTCTTTTGTCCCGGGACCAGGTTATATAGTCCCCCAGGTCGACTTCCTTTTCGCAGAGCTTCAATTCCATCTTGACCAGGAGCTCGCTGCCCTCCAGCACCAGGTTCTCCAGATAATCAAGCCTCGCCCTATCTTCTTCCATGGCGATTGTCTCCCTGGCCAGGGCGACAATAGAACGAAGGTGCTTTGGTTCGCAAAACTCCCCCAATTCACCTGGACGATTCCCCTGGAGAGAGCATGGGCAGTCAGGCGACTCAGCATGTAGCTGGAGGAGAATCAGCTGGTCAAGAATAGTGCCATACTGGTATTTGAGCATTGAGCTGTCGGTCATTATGTTTCTCCATCGATAACGTCCTGGGTAGTCTTCCTTGTTAGATTGACCACCTGCCAGGCCAGGGTCTGCCGGCGCCGCTTGGCCTTTTTTTGTCTTCCCGTTGCCTTGAGCTTGTGCAGCCGGCCCAGCGCCCTGTCCCTCTGGCCTTCGAGCTTCCGGACCTCCCTACTCTTGCTTTGGGCCGGCAAAGGTATCCGCGATTGCTTTGGTAACATCCTCTCCAGAGCCCCCTCCTTTCTCTAACTTGGAAAGGAGCCTGTGCCAGTTGAATACTTCGTTCATTTTAGCTGTCATCGCTGCCTCGGTAGTCGGTTGCTTGTAGGCGTTCCACATGCCGATTAACTTATCAGAATTGGCCAAAAGTTTGTCGAGATAGTCCCCACCGCCACCTGAGTTGCCTCCCGTCTCCTTTTGCCTCTCCTCGAACTGCTTGGTGAGGACCCCCAGCTGGTTCTCAACCTGGGTGTGTATGACTGCCGGCAGGGTGTCAAAGGCTGTCTTGGCTTTAGTCTCAAGCTCAGAGGAGGCTTTGACACTAACCTCGACCTTCTTGTTGATGCCCTCTATTATCGGCCCAAAGATAGCGATTAGCCGCTCCTCGGTCACCTGGGCCGCCGCGGTTACCATATTCTGCAGCTCGACTTTTTCTTCTTCCGTCATATCCTGCCTCCTATTCCTTGATGCTATAATCAACAAGCTCCAGGTATCTATAGCCTGGTTTATCCGTCCTGCCCTTGATGATGTTGGGGTTTTCCTCGACCTTAGCCTTCGGCTCTTTCTCAGCTACCGCGGCCTCGGTTGCCTTTGCAATAGGAATCTCCATGACCTGTTCGGCAAAGATGGCCTTGTTCTCCGGAGACAGCCCTTTACCCCAGGCGATGACAAAGGTAGCCTTTTCTAGCTGGGAAAAATCGTCCATGGTCTTGCCAGCACCCTTGGCCAGCTTCTCCTTCAACTCCGCCACCTTGCCCTGGCTCTCCTCGAGCTGGGCTTCAAAAGATTGGACTTCAACCTTCAGAGCTTCGGTTGCTTTAGGCTCAGCGACCGATGAGCTGACTAAGCCTATCTCTGCCCTGAGCTGGTCCAGTGGTAGCTCGATGAAGACTCCGGTTAAGCCTTTCGCGTCCTGTAATTCCAGTCTCATGTCTTGCCTCCTCTAATTTTAATACCCTAAGATTTTCCTCGACTTTCGATAAAATACGCTTGGCCTCCGCAGGCCCGGACGTATGTTTCAGGGTAACATGGACCAGCATAGTCCGGTATGATTTTGTGGACTTTCCACAACCGGGCACCGGGCAGATTAGTGGAGTGTTTTGTCTCGATTTTTTATTTTTCACGACTTTCCTCAAAAACACTGCGTATTTTTTCTAAGACTTTCCTCAATAAAAAAAGGGCTGAGGCCCGAGTCTTCGCCCGGGCTGTCTCAGCCCTATATAAAAATTTAAGCACCTCTTTAGATTTTTGTCAAGCCCCCTGTGCTGTTACCTGGCTTTCCTTCGGTTCATCTACCAGGAATCCCCCCTCGGGCAAGGATAGAACCTCTTGTCTTTTGCCACACTTAACGCAGATAAAAACGAGCAGGAGTTTTCCTTGATAAAAGCACAGTCTACAGGTAAAAATGCCCTTCAGCCAGAGCCTGCCACCACAAGAACAGGTTGCCCCCCGCCATAATCTGCGCTTCGGGCTCACTACTAGCTTGGGGATGAATTCGCCCTCATATATCTTGCCAACGCCTATTTTAACTCTCAAGAATTCCCTCCTGTACTACTTCCTTTTTCTCAAAGTCTCCGCACTTCCTGTTGACGTCAGGTTCTACTACCCTGCAATCATAGAACAGCAGCTGGCAGTAGCCAAATCTAAAAAGGCCCTGGCCGCTAAAGGAAGTAATATAATCCTCGTCGAAGTGCTGGCAGTTACGGCAGTGCCGGCGTCTTCCAAAAAAGATATTCCACAGGTGTTTTAACCGGCCCCAGAATCTAACCATGGCTATCTTCCCTCCCAGCGTTACCCACTAGAACGCTGTTTTTATTATACCTCTCTTCATTAGAACGCTGTTCAGATTCTCTTTGCAACACGGCCTGACAAAGCGTTGAGTTCCTTAGTTATCTCTGCCCACACCAGAATCATGTCTTCCTTAACGTGGGCCTTAGAGTAATCGTGCCGTGGGGATATCTTTAGCCACCAGGCTTTCTTGAAGTCATGGGCGCAGTCAAAGTGATAGTCAGCTTCCAACTTTAAGTTCAGGCACCCCAGGCAAGCCTGGGTGTTCAAAGCTGCCTTCAATACCCGCTCAGCCCAGGGTGGAACCTCTTTGCCCTTCTTGTAAGAGAAGACCACAAAACTCCAGGGGTGGTCACCGTGCCCTTCGCAGCTTTCAAAAGTCTTCACCCCAGGCAGCCTATTGAGGGCTTCAACTACAGGTCTTATTCCGGGGTCTATATCCCCATCGTCCCACCATGGTTTCCTCATAAATCCTCCAATCGTTCTAGGTACGAACGCTTGTTTTCAATAAACCACTCTTCACTAGAACGCTGTTCAGACCCTCTAGTTCCAGGGCTCCTTTCGGTAGTCTTCGTCCAGGAGCTGCGCCGCCCGCCGGCAGAGCGCCATCCCCATAATCTGGTTCGATGGCGGATACCACTTCCCCCAGCCCAGCTTATAGCAGCGCTCGGCAATAGCCCTCCAGCTGCAGCCCTCCTCACAGCGGAGTACCTGGATAACCTTGGCCTGCCAGAGCTCCATGGAGCTGCAGAGCTTCTTGAACTCCTCGAACCTGGCGGCACCCGCCTTGGCCATCTCCTGGAGCTGCTCCGCGCTTTCTATGATAATTATGCCCTCCCCGGTCTTCACCGACTCAAGTATTTCCTTATCGGCGCTGCTGAGGATGCCGCCCTGGTATACAGCCTTGTCATCGGTCACGAATACCGGCTCCTGGTTACCCTTCCCCACTTTTACCCCCTCTTCGTTATCTTCGCCCACTTTTCCCTCCTTGACGTGTCCCAAATGTCCTCAAATGTCCTACCACCCTTCACTAGAACGCTGTTCTAACCCCTGTCTTCAAGCTCTTTAACCCCATCATCCCAGCTGGGCGGGGTTTCATCGTCGAGTAATTTCGACACCCTCTTACCTTTTTCCATTGGTGTGTCAGAGGGGACAGCACCCAACATCTTTTCTCTAGGCAGCCCCGGAATGCCCAGGGTACCTTCCCTGGTCCTGCGCCCTCTCTTTTT
>JAUVYB010000049.1 GCA_030603275.1 Deltaproteobacteria bacterium
CCTCAACGGTAAATTCTGAGCCCTTGATGGGGATGGGGCGTCTGCGCCCGCTGGCATCTGGTTCGCCTAGTTCCATCCGGATGCATTCCAGCCCGCTGACCTTGCTATTGCCGAGGACCTTGGTCGGAGCGGCCAGGTAGGTAATCTTGACGCCTTCTTCCTCGGCAGCCTCGATTTCCTCATCGCTGGCGGGCATTTCCGCTCTTGAACGGCGGTAGATGATAGATACCTGTTCGGCCCCTTGCCTGAGGGCCACCCGGGCGGCGTCGATGGCCACGTTGCCGCCGCCGATAATGACCGTTTTCGCGCTGACATTTACCTGTTTACCCAGGTTGGTCTCGCGGAGGAAGCCCAGGGCAGAGATGACCCCTTCCTTCTCCTCCCCCGGGGCACCCAGCTGCATGCTTTTATGAGCGCCTACGGCGATAAAAACTGCTTTATATCCCTGCTTCAGGAGGTCATCTCTGGAAACGACCGGGGTGTTAAGGCGGATTTCAATACCCAGGTCTTCGATTCGTTTGATGTCTTTTTCCAGGATGTCCCTGGGGAGACGGTATTCAGGAATACCTACTGCCAGCATGCCACCCGCCACAGGTAATGCCTCGAAAATAGTCACCGGGTATCCCATCCTGACGGCGTAGTAGGCGCAGCTGAGCCCGGCTGGTCCCGAGCCAATGATCGCTATTTTCTCTGCTCGTTTTACCTTTGCTTTCTCTTCGCTGGCGAGGGTAAGCTCGTAGTCGCCTAAGGACCTTTCTATTTTATGGATCGCCACTGCCCCGTCGTACTGGTCCCGGTTACATTTTGTCTCGCAGGGGTGATAGCATACCCTTCCCAGGACGGCGGGCAGTGGGTTGGTCTGCTTGATTATCTTTAGCGCCTCCTGGAATTTGCCCTGCTTGACCAGATTGGTAACCCCCGGTATATCGTTACCGGCGGGACAGGTAGCGGCACAGGGCATTATTTTATCGCTGGTTTTGGAGCATTTCTGCGGGTCTATATGATAGGGAGCTAGTTTCTCGCCCCGCCGCTTCCTCTGTCTTTCGGCTTCCCGGGCGCAGGGGCGGCGGGAGACTACCAGGGACGGCCCCTCGAACCTGATTGCCCTTTCCATTGCCTCGGTGGTCGCTTTAAGGTCGAAGGGGTCTACCACCTCGACGGACTGTACCCCGCAGGCTCTGGCAATCTCCTCGGGTCTTACGGGGGTGGTCTCCTCACCGGTAGCGGTGAAGCCTGTGCCGGCGTCGGGCTGGAACCCGGTCATCCCTGTCGTTCCGTTATCAAGTACGACCATTGTTATATTTGCCTTGTTGTAGACAGCGTTTATCATTGGTGGTATCCCGGAGTGGAAGAAGGTTGAATCACCCAGGTGGGCTATTACGGGGGCATCCTGGGCATGGGCAAAGCCGTTGGCCAGGCCGAAGCTGGCCCCCATGCAGATAGTAATATCGTTAGATTCAAGGGGCGGGATGTAGCCCAGGGTATAGCAGCCAATATCACCCGGGTAGATAGGTATTGTGTCCTTACCCTGTTCTCGGATCACTTTTCGGGCGGCCAGCTTGATGGCATAGAATGAAGCCCGGTGCGGGCAGCCGGCACATAGAGCGGGAGGCCTCAGTGGCAGCAGTTGCGCTGCCTCTTGAGCGAGGGCTTCTATCTCCTTGAAGTTTACCGGGAGTTCGGTACCGGTCAGGCCGGCAATAGCCTCGGTAACCTTGTCGGTAGATAGCTCGCCTATTACCGGGAGCAGGTCTTTCCCGTGGATTTTGACGGGGATGCCCGCTTGCTGGGTAATGGCTTTGACATGGGTCTCCACGAACGGTTCCAGTTCTTCTACTACCAGCACTTCGCCCACCGAGCTTAGCAGTTTTGCCACCAGTTCCTCGGGGAGGGGGTGTGGTGTCCCAATTTTGAGGATGGAGACCTTGTCGTTAAGGCCCAGCCAGGTGATTGCCTCCTTGGCATAGCTATAGGGCACGCCAGAGGCAATTATGCCCAGCTTGGCGCCACTCACCAGGTCCAGCTGGTTATAAGGAAGGGTGTTTACCCGTTTCTTTATTTCCTCAAGCCGCTTGATCATTCGGGGTCGGTTGTATCTGGCTCCTGCCGGGGTTGACACCAGGCGAGAGCGGTCCTTCTTAAACGACCCCTTCCTCTTTTCCTTTGATATCTTCCCCAGGGTTACATCGCTGCGGGCATGACCTATCCTGGTTACCGACCTGACTACGAAGAGATGCTCGAATTCTTCGGAGAGGTCAAAGGCGCTGACAATCATGTCCTTGGCTTCTGCAGCAGAAGAAGGCTCAAGGATGGGGAGATAGGCCTGCTCGGCAATAAACCGGGTATCCTGCTCGACCTGTGAACTCCATGCCCAGGGGTCATCGGCTGCGAGCAGCACGAACCCTCCCCTGGCACCGATATAGCCGGCGGTCATCAGAGGGTCGTGGGCTACATTTACCCCCACGTGTTTCATTGTTACCAGGGTTCTCAGGCCGGAGAGCGAGGCAGCAAAACCCACTTCGAAGGCCACCTTCTCGTTGGTCGACCACTCGGCGTACATCCCCACTTCCTT
>JAUVYB010000006.1 GCA_030603275.1 Deltaproteobacteria bacterium
TTCGATTATGGCGGAGGGCATGTCCTGGAAGATCTTGTGGCGGGAAAGATCATCCGATTGCGCCTTGAATCCTACGGCACCGATTGCTATCCCGCCAGGAAGCATGAAAAGAACATCACGATACATGATCTCAGGGATGCAACCCTTTTTAATCCCAGAACCGCCTATCAGAATTACAACTGCGCGGTGAACATGTCCGACCGGACAATCTACACCTATATGGGCGTGTTGAGGCCCGACATGGCGAACGCGACCTACTCCACATCGGGGCAGTTAAGCCCTCTCTTCAATGACCCTTATTTCAAGACCATTGGCATAGGTACAAGGATATTTCTCGGTGGCGCCCAGGGGTTTGTGGCCTGGCCGGGCACCCAGCACAACCCCGACGTGCCCCGCACCGACAAGGGCGTCCCCACCAGGGGGGCGGGGACACTCTGTGTTATCGGGGACTTAAAGCAGATGAGCCCCAGGTGGCTGGTGGGCACCAGCATGCTCGGTTACGGCTGCACCCTGACCGTGGGCATCGGCGTGCCCATACCCATACTTTCCGAAGAAATCTTAAGCTATACTACAGTTACCGACGCTGAGATTTACGGCGCCGTTGTTGACTACTCCAGCGACTACCCCAACCTGAAATCGGACATCCTGGGCGAGGTCAGCTACGCCGAACTGAAGAGCGGCAATGTAAAGCTCAAGGGCAGGGAAATACCTACCGCTTCCCTGTCCAGCTACCCCAGGGCGGTGGAGATTGCCAATACCTTAAAGGAATGGATAGTTGGCGGGAAGTTCCTGCTCACCGAGCCGGTGGCGCCGCTGCCGGGGGTGGAGGCGGGGATAAAGTTTAAGCCGCTTAAAGAACGGCCGTTAGAATAGCCAGCACGAGGAGAAGAAGATGAATGAGGAGGAGAAGATGCATGAGGAGGAGAAGATGAACGTTTCCAAGAGAATAGTACTGCACTTTCCCAAGCGGATGGTTGACCGTCCCATAGTCTCCCGGCTGGTTAAGGACTACGACCTTGATTTCAATATCCTGAAAGCCCTGGTTACCCCCGAGGAGGAGGGGCTGCTGGTTCTGGAGCTGAGCGGGGAGCAGCAGAAGTACGACAAGGGCATCCGCTACCTGACCAAGGCCGGTGTGAAGATACAATCGCTGAGCCAGGACGTGCTCTGCAACGAGGAGCGTTGCACCCACTGCGGCGCCTGCATCACCGTCTGCCCCTCGGACGCCTTCGAGCTCGACCCGGTAACCCGGCGGGTTAACTTCTACAATGAAAAATGCGTGGCCTGCGGGCTCTGTATCAAGGCCTGCCCGCCGCGGGCCATGGAGGTGCATTTCTAGTCTATGTACCAGCCCCGAACCTACCGCCACTGGGTTAAGGATAAAGACCTGGTCGCCTTTAACGTGACGGTTAAAGAGACCGATTTGTTCATCCGTGCCACGAGCGACCTGAAGAGGCAGGCCCGTAAGCTAGTATTGAAATACCGCAAAATTCTGGAGGAATATATAGAGGGCCACCCCTCTTTTCTGACCTCTCTTGAGCCGGTGGTGGTGACTGACAACGCCCCACAGATAGTGACCGGGATGGCCGAAGCCGCCCAGAAAACCGGGGTGGGGCCGATGGCGGCCGTGGCCGGAGCCATCGCCGAGGCCGTAGGCAGCGAGCTGTTAGACTTATCCCCGGAGGTCATCGTCGAGAACGGGGGCGATATCTACCTCAAGAGCCTTAAGCAAAGGCTCATCGGTATCTACGCCGGTAAGTCACCCCTGACCGGACAGGTGGGGCTGGAAATCGAGGGAAAGGACACGCCGCTGGGCGTCTGTACATCGTCGGGAACAGTCGGGCATTCCTTAAGCTACGGCCAGGCCGACGCCGTGATTGCGCTTTCCCCGTCAACCGCCCTGGCCGACGCCGCCGCTACCGCCATCGGCAACCGCATCCGCCAGCCTGAAGATATATCCGGCGGCATCGAGTTCGCCCGGAGCATCGGTGGGCTGAAAGGGGTAATTATTATCCACGGCGAGCAGGTGGGGGTGTGGGGAGAGGTAAAGCTCGGCGAGATGGCGGTGGAGGCTTGAAGCTTATGTTCAAAACCAGAATTACCGAACTTTTCGGCATTGAGTACCCCATAATCCAGGGAGCCATGATGTGGCTGTCGCGGGCGGAGATGGTCGCCGCCGTGGCCAACGCCGGGGGCCTGGGCATTATGGCCGCCCTGACCTTCCCTACCGCCAAAGAACTCCGGGAGGAAATCAGGAAGACCAAGAGCCTGACCGATAAGCCCTTTGCCGTCAATATCACCCTGCTGCCCACCATACGGACGAGAAGCCTGGAGGAGTACATCGAGGCCGCCATTGAAGAAGGGGTAACTATTATTGAAACCGCCGGCCGGAATCCCATGCAATATATGAAGCAACTCCGGGAGGGGGGAGTAAAGGTAATGCATAAGGTCGCCAGCGTGAAGGCGGCCAGGACCGCCGAGCGGATAGGGGTGGACGCCGTGACCATCGTCGGCTTTGAGGAGGGGGGACACCCCGGCATGGATGACGTAACCACCCTGGTCCTTGTCCCCCGCACCGTAGACGCGCTGGACATCCCGGTTATTGCCGGCGGGGGTATCGGGGACGGGAGAGGGTTAATGGCCGCTCTGGCCCTGGGCGCCGAAGGCGCCCTCATGGGCACCCGATTTATGCTCAGCCGGGAAAGTCCCCTGCACCCCAACATCAAACAGCGGCTGCTGGAGACCGACGAAAAAGATACCCTGATGATAATGCGCTCTATCAACAACCCGGAAAGGGTGATAACCACCGATTTTGCCCGCCGCGTGCTGGAGATGGAGGATAAGGGCACCTCGCTGGAAGAGCTGCTGCCGATGATAGACGGGCGGCGCCAGAAAAAAGCCCTGGATAAAGGCGCCGTTGACGAGGTCATGATACCCTGCGGGCAGGTGGTGGGACTGATTAACGACCTGCCTACCATAAAAGAGATTATTGATGGTATAATCAAGGAAGCCAGAATCATCGCAAAGCGCCTGTCTGAAGGGGGATAGAAATGCCTAAACGGCGAGTAATGCTCACCTACGGGCCTGAAGTAAGCTCCGAGCCCATTATCCACACCGTCGGCCAGCAGTTCGGCCTGGTGACCAACATTCACCGTGCCGACGCCACCGAGGAAAGGGGCTGGATTGAGCTGGAGCTTGTGGGCAAAGAGAAGGACATTGAGACCGGTATCGCCTGGCTTATCTCCAGGGGAGTGAGGGTTGACTCTGTTGGAGAATGACCACAGGCGTGGTCTTATCAGCTACTGGCCCAAGTTTCTCTTTTCCAGCCACTTCTGCTTCTGGCTGAGCCGTGTCGGCTCATCAGTGGGCTGGTAGTTTGCCAGAAAGTCTTTTTTGAAAGCGGGGAAGGCGCCGTCCTGGATGGCGTTTCTTATTTTATCCATCAATTCGGTTATAAAGCTCAGGTTGTGTATTGTTGCCAGTCTATAGGCTAAAAGCTCGCCGGCGTTGAACAGGTGGTGGAGATAAGCCGCCGAGAAGTTGCGGCAGGTATAGCAATTACAACCGGCAACGATAGGCTGCTCCATATTAGTATAAGCGGCATTAGTTATATTTTTCCTCCCCTGCCAGGTAAAGAGAGCGCCGTTGCGGGCGACTCGGGTGGGCAGGGCGCTGTCAAAGATGTCACAGCCCCGGGCTACGGCTTCAACTATGTCCTCCGGCGAGCCGACCCCCATGAGATAGTGCGGCCTGGTTTCGGGAAGCAGAGCCACCGTCTCCTCAATAATGGCCAGGGTTACTTTCTTGGGCTCTCCGATACTCAGGCCCCCGATGGCGTAGCCGGGGAAGTCCAGAGAGGTTAGATACTCCGCCGACTGGCGCCGGAGCTCGGGGAAGGTGCCCCCCTGAACGATAGCGTAGAGCGCCTGTTCGGGGCGTTTTTGGGCTTTGAGACACCTCTCCGCCCACCTGTGGGTTCTCTCCATCGCCTTTTTGACTTTATCAAAGCTATCGTCGTGGGGCGGGCACTCATCCAGAACCATGATGATATCGGCGCCCAAAGCTTCCTGATACTGGATGGCCAGCTCCGGGGTAAGATTATGCCGGCTGCCGTCAATATGGGATCGAAATGTGACTCCTTCATCGCTTACCTTCCTTAAGGGGGCCAGGCTGAATACCTGGTAGCCGCCGCTGTCGGTGAGGATGGCCCCGTCCCAGCCCATAAAGTTATGTAAACCACCCAGCTTCTCAATGACGCCGATGCCCGGCCTGAGATAGAGGTGATAGGTATTGGCCAGCACCATATGGATACCGAGGGCTTTGACCTCTTCCGGGGTCAGCGTCTTGACCGTCCCCTGGCTGCCCACCGGCATAAACACCGGCGTGGGTATTGATCCGTGCGGGGTAAAAAGCTCCCCGGCGCGGGCTTTAGTCCGGGGGCAGGTTTGTATTAGACGGAAGCTATTGAAAGTACTTATCAACCCCTCTCCCTTTATCCCTCTCCCCTTTCGAAGGGGAGAGGGACGATATTTTCTAAAGAGGGGCTAACGCCCCTCTAAGACTCCCCGTTGAGTCAGTACCCTCACAAGGATAGAAGTGATTTTAGAGAGGGGGCAGAGCCCCCTCTCTTGCTTTTACTCCCCCTTCCCTTAGTAAGGGAAGGGGGTCAGGGGGATAGGTTATTAGTTATTAAGAAAGGCGAAACCCCTCCAAGACTCCCCTTAAATTAAGTGCTCGGCGATAATATTGCGCTGTATCTCCGAGATGCCGACATAGACTTCGGTCATCTTGGCGTCGCGGTAGAGCCGCTCTACGGGCATGGAGGTCATGGTGCCGTACGAGCCGCATACCTGCATCGCCCGGCGGGTGACCTCGACGGCCATTTGCGAGACGAAGAGCTTTGCTACCGACGATTCGTATTTGATATCCAGCCCCTGGTCGCGTATGAAGGCGGTACGATATACCAGCAGCCTACCTGCCTCGATGCGGCTGGCCATCTCGGCCAGGTGCCACTGGACAGCGGGGAGCCTGGCGATGGGCCTGCCCGCAGTCTTCCTCTGTTTGGCATAGTCTATGGATATATCCAGCGCCGCCTGAGCCACCGCCACCGCCTCCACCGCTACCCCCAGCCGTCCCAGCGATATCGCCTCCAGCAAAATTTTAAAGCCCTGCCCTTCCTCGCCGAGAAGGTTCTCCTGGGGTACTTTAACCTCATCAAGGTAGACCACCGAGGCGCCCAGTCCTTTTAGCCCCATAGTCTCGCAGGGCTCACGGAGGTTATAGCCCGGAGAAGAAGTATCAATGACGAAGGCGTTTAAGCCTTTGCCCTCACTTTTGGCGAAGACCAGCGCCAGATTGGCCGCCGGCGCCAGGGCGACAAACTGCTTCTGGCCGGTGACGGCATAGCCATCGCCGCTCTTTTGGGAGGTAGTGGTGATTGCCCGGGGGTCGGAGCCGGTCTCGGCCTCGGTGAAGGCGATGCTGCCCAGCATTTCACCCTTAGCCAGAGGAGCTAAAAGGGCTTTCTTTTGCTCTTCATTGCCGAAGCGGAATATCGCCTCCTCAGGGACGGTGTTTATGGCCATGACAGCGCCGACGGTCATCGACGCCTGGCAGAGCTGCTCCAGCACCAGCACGTAGCTCAGATAGCCGGCCCCGCTGCCGCCGCATTGGGCGGGGTAAGGCAGGCCCTGATAGCCCCGTTTGCCCAGTTCTTTAGCCAAATCAAAGGGGAACCGGCTCTTAGAGTCAATTTCAGCGGCCTGGGGTTTAACGGCATCATCGGCAAACTCCCCTGCCATTCTTTGCAGCATCTTCTGTTGTTCGCTAAGATTAAAGTCCATTTATGTCAACTCCGGCGGGTTAGATTCGTCGAGATAGCTCTGCAGGATTAAGGCGGCGGCCTGAGAATCGTACCGGGTCTTTCCCCTGCCCTTTTTGCCGCCGGACGCCCGCTTGAGGCGCTGCGCCATTACCGTGGTCAGGCGCTCGTCCCTGAATTCCATCGGGGTTTTAATATGCTCGGACAGCTTCCGGGCGAAATCATTGACCTTTTCCGCCTGCCCGCTCAAAGAGCCGTCCAGCGAGAGGGGCAAACCGACGACGATTTTCCCTACCTGCTCTTTATTGATAATATCGGCAATCGCCGCTATAGCCTGAGCATCATCTATGCGTTCAATAACGCTAAACGGGCTGGCTAAAATACCTCCGGGGTCGCTTAAGGCCACCCCAATCCACCTGTCCCCGATGTCCAGTCCCAGACAGCGCATTAGATTAAGCTCTTTACCAACTTAAGGGCCTGGTCCAGCTTTTTCTTATCCCTGCCGCCGGCCTGGGCTAAATTCGGCCTGCCGCCGCCGCCGCCGCCGGTGACCGCAGCCACCTGCTTGACTATCTTGCCGGCATCATAGCCTTTGGCGACTAAATCGGGGGTTACGGCGGCCAGAAAAGCCGGTTTGTCTTCATATACGGTTCCCAGAACGACTATAGCGCTCAAAAGCCTGTCGCGGAGAAAGTCGCTCATCTCCCGCAGAATCTCCAGCCGTGAGGAAGGGACTTTAGCCACTAATACGTTTATCCCTTTAATAACCTCGGCCTGAGCCAGCAAAGATTCGGCGGTCTTTTTGGCCAGTTCCCGCTCCAGGGCCAGCCGCTGCTTGCGCTCCTGCTCCAGCTCGCCGGCCAGGCCGGATACCTTGTCCCTGGCTTCCTCCGGGGAAGACCCCAGAGTTTTAGCAATCCGCTCCAAATCCGTCAGGCGCTCATCAAAATACTGCTCGGCGCCGCGGCCGGTAACGGCCTCAATGCGGCGCAGGCCGGAGCCGATGCTGCTCTCGGAAATAATATGAAAGAGGCCAATCTCCCCGGTGGCCGAGACATGGGTGCCGCCACAGAGTTCGGCGCTGATAAAGGGCTCACCGATTTTTAACACCCTGACGGTGTCCCCGTATTTTTCATCAAAGAGGGCGATGGCACCCGCCTCTATCGCCTCTTTATAGGGAATCTCCTCGTCATAGACCCTGAGGTTCCGGCGGATTTGCTCGTTTACGATGCGGTTGACCCCGGCTATTTGCTTTGCCGACAGCGCCCTGAGGTGGGAGAAATCAAAGCGGAGGCGGTGGGGTGCCACCAGAGAGCCGCGCTGCTGGATATGCTCCCCCAGCACCCGGCGCAGCGCCATCTGGAGGAGGTGGGTAGCGGTATGATTGCGGGCGATATCAAGGCGGCGCTCCGTTTCCACCACCGCCTCGACCTCATCGCCAACGCTGAGGCTACCTTCAACAACCTTGCCCTGGTGGACGATTATGCCCGGCGGCACCTGAATGGTATTAATCACCTCAAAAAGCCCGTCATGTCCCCTTATTTGGCCGGTATCACCGACCTGGCCGCCCATCTCTCCGTAGAAGGGGGTGCATTCCAGAATAAGATTCGCTTCCTGACCCTTCTCTATTTTATCGGCGGGTTTATTAGCCACGGCAAGGCTGACGATTTTAGACTTAAAGCTGAGGCTGCCGTGGCCGACGAAGGAGGTGGGCTCAAGGTTTCCCTGCGCCCCAACTTCCCCACCCCCTGCCTTTACTTTAAACTTATGGGCGGCGTGGGCTTTTTCCTTCTGCCTGCCCATCTCATTCTCAAAGCCATCCAAATCCACCGAGAAGCCACGGTCGGCGGCAATCTCCCGGGTCAGCTCAACGGGAAAGCCGTAGGTGTCATAGAGCTTGAAAGCCCGCTCGCCGGAGATTTCTTTTTTGCCCGTCCTGGCGGCTTCAGCAACAATGTCATCCAGCAGTTCCAGTCCGGTGCTCAGGGTGGCGCCGAACCTGGTTTCTTCATCCTCAATTACCTGCAGGATAAAGTCCCGCCGCTGCTTAAGCTCGGGGTAGACGTGGCCCATAAGCTCGATAGCCACCTCGGCGATATTATCAATAAAGGGCTTCTCCAGGCCTAACCTGCGGCCGAAAAGAGAGGTGCGGCGTAGTACCCGCCGCAGGACATAGCCCCGCCCCTCGTTGCCGGGGAGAACGCCGTCAGCGATAAGAAAGGCGATACCCCGGCTATGCTCAACCACCACCCGCATGGCGTTATCGGTAGCCTCGTCGGCGCCGTATTTGCGGCCCGAAAGCCCAGCTATTTTATCTATCAGTGGAACGAAGAGGTCGGTATCATAGACGTTGGTCTTGCCCTGTATTACCGCCGCCGTCCTCTCCAGACCCATGCCGGTGTCAATATTGGGCTTGGCCAGTAAAGAGCGGTTGCCCTCCCGGTCCTGGTCGTACTGGGTGAAGACCAGGTTCCATATCTCCGAGAAGCGGCCGCAGGCGCAGTTGGGGCGGCAGGAAGACTTGCCGCAGCCGAACTCCTCGCCGAAGTCATAGTGAAGCTCGCTGCAGGGGCCGCAGGGGCCGGAATCACCGGCCGGTCCCCAGTAGTTGTCCTCCTCGCCAAAGCGCAGTATCCTTTCTTCGGGGACACCCACCTCCCGCCAGTAGCCGAAGGACTCGTCATCATCCAGGAATATGGTCGCCCACAGGCGCTCCGGCTTTAATTTCAATCTTTCGGTAACGAACTCCCACGCCCAGCCAATCGCCTCCCGCTTGAAGTAGTCGCCGACGCTGAAGTTGCCCAGCATCTCGAAGAAGGTGAGGTGGCCGGCATCGCCCACCTCCGTGAGGTCGCTGGTGCGGAAGCACTTCTGGCAGGAAGCCAGGCGTGGGCTGGGGGGAACTTCCTCCCCCAGAAAGTAGGGCTTGACCTGCACCATGCCGGCGCTGGTGAGCAATAGCGTTGGGTCACCCCTGGGTATCAGCGGGGAGCTAGGTATGATTTTATGGCCTTTTTCCTTAAAGAAATCCAGAAAGGCTTTTCGGACCTGGTCGCTGGTCATCATTATCTACGATTTTAGTTTAAGAGACACCGACTGTCAACGTGGGGAGGAAATTCAAGCGGGCTGGGGGCAGAGGTCGGCGATCAGCAGATTTAGCGCCAGACCACCATCGTACCTGCCCGTCTTGATGGACAGGTCTGCCTGCAGGAGGCGTATATACACCTGCTTGAGCCGCTCCAGGGGATAGCGCTGAGCCTGCTCCATTGTCTTGCGGAAGGGAAACTCCGACTTTAAGCCCAGTCGGCTCTGAATCTCCATATCGGGCTTTCTCTGGCGCCTAAGCTCCTTAGCCCGTACCACCAGCCTCACCTGCCGCGACAGCATCACCAGCAGATAGGCCGGCGAGGCCCCCTGCTGCAATAATTGCTCCAGCAGTGTTTCGGCGACCCCCACCTTGAAGTCGAGGATGGCATCGACCATGGCGAAAACATTAGCCTCCTGCGCCGAGCTGACCACCGCCTTAATATCATCCACCTCAATGCTGCGGCCCAAGGCGAACAGCGCCAGCTTGTTTATCTCACTGCTCATAATCCAGAGATTGCCCCCCACCAGCCGGGCCAGCAGGTCCAGCGCCGGCGGGGACATGGCGGCACCCTGAGCGGCAGCTTCCTTTTTAATCCACTGGCGCAGCACGTCGCCCCTGAGCAGGGGGAAAGACATTACCTTTGCCCCGGAAAGTAGTTTAAGCAGCGGGTTAGCGTTTTTTATCCGGCCGTCGGTCAGGACTAAAATAGTGCTATCCGGGAGGTTAGCCATAGCGGCGGCAAGGGATTTGGCGTCGCCTTGCCGCCCGTTGGAAGGCGACGATTTCTTGCTCCGGCGGGGCTTGTTCTGGGACTCAAAGCGCCCCAGCAGTCCCTGGACAACCACCAAGCGACTTTCGGCTAAAAAGGGCACCGTCTCCACCACCATCCGCAACTGGTCGGGGGTCACCTGCTTGCCTTCAAGGAGGGTGGTGTTGGTAGATAAAAGAGAGGGGTCGCCCAGGCCCTTTTTTATCTCGTCCAGCGCCCGGGTAAGGGAAAAATCGTCATCACCATATAATATATAGAGCAAATCACACCTTGGCTGTTTGAAGTTATCCCATTTTAGCATAGTGGGGTTAATTATTCTCTATTTGGGTGGGGCAAAAAGGGAGTCAAAGAGGGGCGTCAGCCCCTCTTTCTTCTCCTTCCCCCTCTCCAAGATTGGAGAGGGGGATACAGGGGGTGAGGTTGACAATAATAACTTCTATTGAACAATAACCCTACTAGGAGTAAAATAAACCTAACGAACACCACAGGAGAGTCAAAATGGCCGAACAGCCCGATGAACTGAAGAAGCTGGCGGCAATTACCAGCGACCTGGAGTTTGCCTCCGAACTGAGGACTCAAGCCATTGAACAGCTCGGTACCATCGGCTCCCATGAAGCCCTCCTTATCCTGCTGGATATTGTCGCCAACGAGAGGTTGACCACCAAGGAACGCGAACTTGCCCTCGAGCGGGCTAAAAAAATAGTCAAGTCCAGCCACCAGTAGCCCCCGCTCTGACAGGGCCGGGATTAGACTAATGAGTATTAATATCGGCATCGTCGGCCTGGACAAAAGCGGCAAGACCACCATCTTCAACGCCCTGACCAGGGGCCAGGCCGACACCAAAAGCTCCACCCTCCATATCGGAAAGGCTAAAGTCCCCGAACCGCGCCTCAAAGCGCTGGCCGACATGCTCCAGCCCAAGCGTGTAGTCCCCGCCGAGGTGAGCTATATCGACATCGGGGCTTCGGTTAAGGGGGGAGACAGGGGGATGGGGGGTCAAATCCTGGGCGAGTTGAGCCACACCGACGCCCTTATTAACGTCGTCCGCGCCTTCGCCGACGACAGCATACCCCATGTCGAGGGCAGCCTGGACGTGGAACGGGACATCACCGCCATCGACCTTGAGCTTGCCCTCCATGATGCCGGCATTACCATCCGCCGACTGGAGAGGATAGAGACCTCACTGAAAGGGGGCGACCCCACCGAGCGCCAGGGCCTGCTGAGAGAGCAGCAACTGCTGGAAAAGCTAAAAGCCGAACTGGAAAAAGAGGTTCCCATCCGCCAGCTCGGATTAACCGCCGACGAAACCAAGGCCATATCTAACTTCCAGTTCCTCACCGCCAAGCCGCTGCTAATCGCGGTCAACATCGGAGAGGAGCAGATATGTGAAGCGGCGTCTTTAGAAAAAGAGCTGAACTCCCGCCACTCCGGGGCGGGGCGGGGCTTTATCGCCCTCTGCGGCAAGCTGGAAATGGAGCTGACCCAGCTGGATGAAGAAGCAGAGAAGGAATGCCGCACCGAGTTCGGCATCACCGAGCCGGGATTAGAACGCGTTATCAGGCTGAGCTACCAGCTGCTGGACCTGATTACCTTCTTCACCACCGTATCGGATGAGGTCAAAGCCTGGCCTATCCCCAGGGGCACTACCGCCCTTAAGGCGGCGGGGAAAATCCACTCCGACATGGAACGGGGCTTTATCCGGGCGGAAGCCATCAGCTACAACGACCTGGTGAAATGCGGCGGTATGGCTGAGGCGCACAAGAAGGGGCTGCTGCGGCTTGAGGGCAAGGGCTACCCGGTGCTGGACGGGGATGTAATTACATTCCTGTTTAATATCTAGCCTGTTTAATATCTAGAGGTATTCCACAATCTGGGTGAGGCTGGAGAGGCGGGGGGCATCGGTAATATCCTCAAAAAAGCCGTTGCGGTCAATGAGAAGCCCGATCATCCCGGCCCCGTTAGCCCCCACCACATCAATCTGGTGCTGGTCGCCGACATATATTGCCTCTATGGGCCTGACCTTGGCTTTTCTCAGTGCCGCCCGGAATATCTGGGGCATAGGCTTGTTGAAACCCGCCTCCTGGGATGTGACCACCACCCCCAACCAGTCGGTAAGACCTACCTGCTGACAGAGGGGGGTTATATCACGGTCTACATTGGAAATAAGTCCTAAAATCAGTCCCCGCTCTTTAAGCTGGGTGAGGGTGGGGACGACATCATCAAAGAGAACCATCTTGTAGTCAGCCTTAAGCCACTTCTTTAAGATACCGGTGATGAGCTCCCAGGATGCCTCTATCCCTACCTCCTTGAGGACTATGCCGTGGTATTCGGTGTAGAGCTCCACCGTTTCCTCTTTAGAGCGCCTGCCTATCGGGTAACGGGCATGCTCCTGATAGATAAATTCGTCGGCGGCCATGATGGGGCGGAGCAAAGACTGGGGGGTTGCCTCTACGCCCAGCTCCTTGAGTATCCTGGCCTCGGTTTCTTCCCTGGGCGGGTCGTAGCCAACCAGCGTGTTGTAGAGGTCGAAAAATACCGCTTTAATCACGAGGTCGCCTTCCTGAAGTTGCGGGTGAGTAAACTAACCATAGCCTGCCGATTTCTAGGTGATAGTGACCAGACCGTGCTTTATCGCTTCTACCACTGCCTGAGTGCGAGCGTTGGCGTTGAGCTTGCGCAGTATAGAGGTGACATGGTTCTTTACCGTTTGCTCGCTTATGTCCAGAGCCAGGGCAATCTGCTTGTTGAGATAGCCCTTGGCCATATAGTTAAGGATTTCCTGTTCCCTGGCGGTTACCGGCGAGACGAAGGACTCGGTTCCCTGCCCCAGGGGAAGTTCCCGGAAGTGATGCAATACCTGCTCCGCCACCTTGGGGTGGCTGACAAAGCTTTCGTTTATGGGGTGTTCCCCTTTAGCCGTCCTCTTTACCGCGTTGACCAGCTCTTCGGCGGTAATATCCTTGTTTAAGTAGGCTGCCGCCTGGGCTTTGATCGCCTGGAACAGCTGGTCATCGTCCGGGGTGGAGGTAAGTACAATTACGCCGATATTGGGCATACGTTGTCTTATCTGTCGAGCCAGTTGCAGCCCGCTATCGGAGGGGGTATCAATGTCTACCATGACTACATCAGGCAGCAAGCCTTCCACGGCTGATACCGCCTCATCATTGGCTTCAGCATCGCTGATAATCTCTATCCCGCTCATGCCCGCCAGCGAATGCCGTACCCCCTGCCTGAACAGGGACTGGGGGCTGATTATGCATAGCTTTATTGTGGTCATAACTTAACTTAAGTGTAACACATAATAACTATAGCTTCAATAGTATAGCTACCGGAGTTCTGTAAAGCAGGGGGGAAACTGACACCACCCAGCCCCGGGCTGGTTATTGAGTGGTTACCAGAGGTGTGTTCTCGGCTATATTGATGAAAACCTCGACCAGAGCTGCGTCAAACTGCTTGCCGGCACCAGCTTTAAGCTCCTCCAGTGCCTCTTCCAGAGAGAGGGCGTCGCGGTAAGGCCTGGCTGAAATCATGGCGGCAAAGGCATCAACCACGCGCAGTATGCGGGCATCCAGCGGTATGGCATTAGCCTTTAGCCCCAGCAGATAACCGGTGCCGTCATAGTTCTCATGATGGTACAGGATTCCCGGCATACAGGCCGATAGCTGAGGAATATGACTGACAATATCTGCCCCCATCTGAGGGTGATATTTAATCATCTCCCACTCCTCGGCACTGAGCTTGCTGGCTTTATTGAGTATCTCATCGCTGATGCCCAGTTTGCCGATATCATGGAGCAGGGCGCAAACGCTTAAGCGGGCTATATCCGCCGGCTCCATGTCAAGGCCTTTGGATAGGATGACAGCAAAATCCTTTACCCTCTGCGAGTGGTCATGGGCGTAATGGTCTTTAGCATCCACCGCCGCCGCCAGGGCATGGATGATACTGAAGGCACCCTTGTCCTGCTGAAGCTCAAGCTTGGCCGGCGGCTCCGATAAAGGCGATAAAATCTCCAAAACCGCCTGGCTCTGATTGCCGCCTCTCTGCTTGGCATAATAAAGCGCCTTATCCGCAGCGCTTATAACCTCGCTTATGGCTATCCCATCTACAGGCCAGCTGGCTAAACCAAGACTGGCTGTCATTGAAACACCGCCGGTTTTAATCTCCGAAGTAATGCGGTAGCGAACTCGCTCGGCTACCTCGTGCGCATCCTTTATGCTGGTCTGTGGCAACAGAATGGCAAACTCGTCGCCGCCATAACGGAAAGCCTCATCAGCATCCCTTACTGCTCCTTTCAGAACTAAGCCCAGTTGCTTGAGGAGGCGGTCACCCTCAAGATGGCCGTAGGTGTCATTGAAGGCTTTAAAGGAGTCAAGGTCCAGAATAACCAGCGAGAAGGCACCACCGTAGCGAGAGTGGCGGCCGATCTCAACCTGAATCCGCTCCATGAGATGGCGGCGGTTCCACAAGCCGGTAAGCTCATCGATGCGCGCCCTCTGCTCAGCCTGGGCATAGAGCCGGGCGTTTTCAATGGACATGGCAATCCGGGAAGCCAGCTGGGAAAGAAGCTGTACCTGGCTCTGACTGTAGGCGTTGGGGCGGCGGCTGGCTATACACATGCTGCCAATAGCCTCAGCACCCACCATCAAGGGTAGAAATACCAGCGACTGCACCCCCTGCTTGATGTGGTATTTGCCCGTCCAGAATCGGCTTTCTTCAGGCAGGTTGGGCTCCACCAGAGGCACTTTATTTGTTACTACCCATTCTGTAGCTGTGTCTTTAAGCGGCAGCTTGTCTCCTGTTTGCCATGCCGAGCCTATCTCGGAAGTTATGGCTAGAAGGTTAAGCTCCTCACCTTCTACCAGGGTAAGCGCCGCCCAGTCAACATCGAGTGCCTTCCTCAGTTCCTTGATAAAGCTATCATATATCTGTCGGATGTCCAGGCTGGAAGTCATAATTGCCGCCAGATGGCCAATAAGGGCTAGCTCCTCCTCCCGCTGCCTGGCTTCCTCGTAGAGGTAGCTTCTCTCCAGACTCACCGCTACCCGGCTGGCAACCTCTTCCAGCAAACTGATGTCTTCCAGCAAATACCTGCCCGACTGCTTGCCGCTCAATACCAGAATGCTTATCAGTTTATCCCGGCTTATTACCGGCAGAAACAGCTCTATATCGGCGGCGGTAATCGTCTCCTTTTCCTGCTCCCACAGGCTGCGGAATTCAGGCAGTATGTCTAAATTCTGGATGGTTAGCATACGGCGCTGCTGGCTTAAATACTGGACAACAGGGTTGTCCTGCCTCAGCCTTAAGTTCGATAGGGGGTTAGCTTCTCCTCGAGGCTCAACAAATTGGGGGACGAAGTCTCCGCTTCCGCCTTCAGGGAAAAGCAAACATGCCCCCCGGCAGTTTATCGCCCTGATTACCAGCGGTAACATCTCGCCGCCCAGCTCCTTGAGGTTAAAAACGTCCTGTATCCTGTCGGCAAATTCCGAAAGTTTCTGCCGGTAATCATAGGTCTTCCAATAGAAGATCTGGTCTATTTTTTGCTGGAAAACGCCTCGCGTCAGGTAAATGAGAAGGACGGCTACGGCTGCCGCTATTAGTCCTGTAACCTCAACGATGGGGCTCAGCTCGAAACCAAGCCATAAATGAACCAGGAAGAATAAAAGCAGATAGGTACCGACACCGGCAATAACCAGCGTCCCCCAGCCTAACACCCGGCGTAAAACCAATCTGATATCTACTAGTTGATGCCTGATAATGGCATAACTGAGAATGAAGGCAACCAGAATATTGCCGAAATGGCTGATGGGGAACTCCCTCCCCCAGGGGATAAGGGCAGCCGAAATAAAGATAACCAGGACGAAGATGCTGATAAGCAGGGAAACGATTTGATTGTACTGCATCGGGTTGTCTAAAACCTTAAGCCTCTTCCAGAAAACGTATATATTCCTGGCCCCCAGGACCATGAGGGGAATAGCCATGAAGACTATCCCAAGGCCATATTCAGGGTAAACTTTATCATTAATGACAGTTACGCCTTCGGGAAGACGACCCAGCGCAGCTAGAACGACAACCACCGCCAGTGAAGCCCAAGCAAAGGGGAGCCAGCGCCCCTGACGCGGGCCGTAGAAAGAAGACATAAAGCAGTGGAGCTGCACCGCCATCCACATGAGTGCAACGATAATAACTGCAAATAAAAGGAGATTATATTCCGGAAAGAAGTTGCTACGGAAAAAATAGTCGGCTAAGCTCCACATCATGGCGGCGACTAGAAAGAGGGTGAAGAGCCGGTGCTGCCTCTGCCACGGCCGGCTGCCAATGGTAATAATCAGCAGCGGAATATAGGCAGCTATAGCAACTAACGGAAATAGCGCATAGATATTCATATATGGGTAATTATTACCTCAAATAGGCAAACTGTCAAGCGAAGCTAAAGTAAGCAGACTAAAGTATGGGGACTAAAATACTAGCCGACGGCCAGCGCCTCAGCTTCCGGCCTGCCTAGCAGGAACGAGAGAACCTTGTCTGAGGGGTTGACGTGGGGCGGCTTGAGGTGGGCCAGGTCAGCCCCTTCCGCCTGCCTCTGGACAGTGTAGCCGGCGAAGGCTCCGCGAGGCAGCAGGGTAATCTTTACCTTGAAATTAATCATGTCCGCTAAATCGTCGTGAACCTGAGAAGTGGAGTAGGTATCCTTGTCCGCTTTCATTATCTGTTCATGTACCGCCGCGGCAATATCGGCTGCGCTGGTCAGGGAGTCACCTTTGAGTTCAATCAAGAGATTCAGCACCGGCTTTCCCGGCTCCTTATAAGCTGTCCAGTCCTCATAAGGGATACCGGTGTTCTCTATCGCCTGCCAGATTATCTTCTCCGTCAGCCGGATGACCACGAAGTCGATAAGGTCGTCCGCCCGCCTCTCGAAGACCATCTGGGGGGTGTTAATGCCCAGTTTCTCATTCCCTAACGAGGTTATCTTAACCATATCCCCAATTCTGTACCTGACCAGGGCACCACCATGGAAGTTGGTGATAACTATCTCGTAATTCTCTCCGGCCTTTACCTCGTCAAGCAAAAGGGTCTTGGGCTGGTAGCTGTGGTCCAGCTTCAACTTGAAGTGTTCCTCTTCCGGGATGAATTCCAGGAAGTTAAGATTGGGGATGAAGGTCATACCCTCACTGTCCCAGGTCTGGGTAGCGATAAAACCACCTTCAGTACTGCTATAAACATCAAGCGGATAACGCCCCCAGAGCTCCTTTATTCTATCCCGGTAAACCCAGCTATCAAGACCGCTGCTTATGATTCCCCTCATCGACCACAGGTCTCTGGGCAACATCGGGCGCCGGGCTAATTTGCTCCTGGCCAGTCCCTTGGTCAGGCGAAACAGCGCCCTGGGCTGGGAGAGCAAAGGACGAATATTTACCCTCTTCGAGGACTGGCTGAACTTATCCCCAACCGTCACCAGAACCATAGACAGGCCAAAGAAGTAATCGAACCCCTGAGATAGGGCCTGCTTGAAACCAAGCCTTACCCTGCCTTCGAAGGACAGCCTTTCCGCTACTCCTATGGGCGGTAGATAATCTGCCGGCGTCTGTTGCCCCAGCATAGTGGCCATAGCGCCCGACACATAGGGGCGGGGGGCTACCGAGTAGACAATCCTGGGACGCTGGGGAAATGAGGACGTTTCTCCCCATTTCCTGGAACTGGAGAGCATACCAATACCGCACATTATCACGCTCATTTCATTAGCGTAGGCCGGGGTTACCGGCACCCATTTGCAGGGGTATTCGCCCGACCTGCCCGAGGTGTGTACCCATAAAGCCGGCTCTACCGGCAGTGTGTCCTCTCTCTTCTCCAAAAGCTCGGGGCAGTAATCAGCGTAAGTGGTTAGCGGCACCCGCCGCCTGAATTCCTCCACCGTTTCCGGCCTGGGACCGTTCAAGAGCTTCTTGCCCAGAGCCGAGCGGCTGAGCAGCCTTATCTGCTCCAGCAGCAGCCGCTTCTGGATGGTCATAAACTGTTCCAGGCTGAGGTTGAGAAAGCCACAGCACATCTGCCACATCTCTTCATTTCTGCGCTTTTTTAAAAGCTCAGCTACCTTGGGCATATCACCATTCCTAAAGCTAATAAGCTGGCCCGAAAAACTATGTTATGTCTCATTATAACTATAGGAAGTTATTACCTACTAGAACATAGTTCTAGAATATAAAAGCTTGCCAAAAAACAGCCTATTATGTTAAAACTAACCCGATTACAGCCAACTAAAACAGGATATAGAAGGGTAAAGCTAAACCATGATATTCCAAGCTGAAACTAATAATAGCTTACTAACCCCGGAACAGGTGGCTGGAATCCTCCAGGTACATATTCTAACCATATACGGCTACATACGGGAGGGAAAGCTAGACGCTATACGTCTGGGTCGTAGCTACCGCATCACTCACCAGGACCTTGAGCAATTCATCGAATCAAACCGTATCAACAATAACAAGCGATAGAAGGGAACAGCGTAGATGCTTAAGAACAATCAGAGGATAGTAGTTACCGGTATGGGGGCTATCAGCGCAGTGGGGCTTAACGTTGCCGAGACATGGGAAGCCCTCATCAGCGGGAAATCGGGGATTGATTATATCAGCCGCTTTGACCCGACACCTTTTGAAACCAAGTTTGCCGCTGAAGTCAAGGGGTTTGACCCCTTGACTTACGTAAGCCGCAAGGAAGTGCACCGCATGGACCGGTTTACCCAGATGGCAGTCGCCGCCAGTCTACAGGCGGTGAACGGGGCAGGGCTGAAGATAGATAATAGCAATGCCGAGGATACCGGCGTTTTTATCGGCAACAGCGTCTGCGGCCTGCTCGAGGTCTCCGACCAGTTTAAGATACTGAATGAAGCCGGACCGAGAAGGATAAGCCCCATTCTGGCGCCTACCATGACCGGTGATGCACCTCCGGTGCAGATTTCATTGTTACTGGGCACCAAGGGGCCAAATTTCTCTCTGTCATCGGCCTGCTCCAGCAGCAGTGATGCCATCGGCCATGCCTACGATGCCATTAAATACGGAGAGGCCAAGATAATAATCGCCGGCGGCACCGAGGCACCGGTAATACCTATCGTTGTCGCCGCCTTTAACGCCGCCCGCGCTTTATCAACCAAGAACAGCTCGCCCCAAAATGCCTGCCAGCCTTTTGATGCCGAACGCGATGGCTTCGTCCTGGGCGAGGGTGCCGCCACTGTTGTACTTGAGAGGCTTGACTACGCCCTTGAGCGCGGCGCCCCTATACTGGCTGAAATGTTAGCCTACAGCGCTACCAGCGACGCCTTTCACATCACCCAGCCTTCACCCAACGGCGCGGGCGCCGCCAAAGCGCTGGGTATAGCCCTGAAGAAGGCGGGAATCAGGCCTGATGAGGTTGACCACATCAATGCCCACGGCACGGCTACCCAGCTTAACGATACCGCCGAAACCCACGCTATCAAGAGCGTATTTAGCGAACTGGCCTACCGTATACCGGCCTCAGCCAGCAAGTCAATGACCGGACACCTGCTGGGGGCATCGGGGGCTCTTGAGGCAGTAATCTCTATCATGACCATAAACCACGGGATTATACCACCAACCATAAACCTCAATAACCCCGACCCTGAATGCGACCTGGACTATGTACCCAATAAGGCGCGCAAGGCCAAGGTGAACACGGTGGTATCAAATTCCTTCGGCTTTGGCGGACATAATTCGGTGCTTGTTTTCCGCCGGTATTCGGAGTAATTGCCTCCTGTGATGGGTATCGGTTTGGAGCGCTTAAACCCCCCAGGGGAGGGGCTTAATCAGGATTCCTTGGTTTTGCTGTTAACCAGAGCCTGTAGCTTCTGGCTTAGCTCGTTGAAGTTCTTATCTGAGTGCTTGCCGACTTCCAGTCCATAGCTCATGAAAAACTCCAGGAAAGTGCGCAGTAGCTCCTTAACTCCCTGCAGAGACTGGTGAAGTTCTTCCTTGGTCACATAGTTTTGCTTTCCTGTATCTCCCTTATATTCTTTATCTTCTGAGAGCTGACCCTCAATGAGGAAGTTAATAAATTCGGAACGGCTCATCTCACCACGGCTTTCATCAACCTTCCTGGCTACCCCAGCATCAACTATTAGCATCCTTTTCTCGGCCATGTGAGACTCCCCTTACAATTCTTATAAATACAATTTCTGATAAAAAAGAAGGGTAACCTATCGCCTCCGGCGACCTCGGGTTACCCTACAAAAGCAGGTCTGAACCATCAGAAATCGATACCCTCTTCCAACCCAAGCATTTCCATTATGTCGTCAATGTTTTTGAGTAGCTTATTGCCTTTATCAGTCACGTGGTACTTTATTGAGGGATTGCCTACCTGTATCTTGTTAATTAAGTCCTGGTCCATCAGAAAGGCAAGGTACTTCTGTATCTGAGCATAGCTCATATTAGCGCTGTACATAATCTCGGTCTTACCCGCACCATTGCCATTATTCCCCACCCGCAACATGTCGGCTATTATCTCAATATTTGACCTTCTTATGTTAAGCATCCATACCACCCCCCAGTCAGTACTTACTGCGTGGGAGGATTGTACAACTAAGTATAAGATATGTCAAGTGGTCAGGGGTAAAAAGGCGATTTTATTTAGGCGCAGCCTCAAATATGGGGATTGCCCAGCTTTTAGAGGGTGTTCCTCTTCCCACCCAACCCACCCTCAAAGGCAATACCTCTAAAACTCCCTTAAAAAGTGGGGTGGGGTAAAAAGGGCTTTAGCCCTTCCTTAAGGGTGGTGGGTGGGAAAAGATATAAAAAGGGGCGGGGCAGAAAGTGTTTTAGAGGCGAAGCCTATAAAGGCGGGAGGGTGGGACGCAATACGTAGGCTATAAAGCGCCCATATACCAGCTGAGAATGTCGCTGCCCCACAGCAGGGTGACTATAGCCGTCACCGCCAGGAAGGGGCCGAAGGGCATAGCTTCCTTGCGTTTTTTAATCTTAAAGCCGAGCAGGATAACGGCTACCAGACCGCCCAGAATCATGCCCATGATTAAGGCAACGATTACCAGCGGGAAGCCGGTAGCCAGACCGATTAACGCCGCCAGCTTTACATCGCCAAAGCCCATTCCACCACGGGAAACGATAACTATCAAAAAAAAGACGACAAAACCAATGCCACCGCCGATGGCAGCTTGTGCGATGTGGGGTACAATCCCTACTTGGGGTAAGAAGATGGTGAAGAAGACACTGAGGAGTAAGGATACCACCAGAGCGGGATAAACTATTTTATTGAGGATAAGCCCGTGCTCCAGGTCAATGACCAGAATCACCATGAAGAGAGAGATGTAGAAGAGGACAATGGGAAGCTCAATGCCCAAGCCGTATTGCCAGTAGGCCAGGCCGAACAGCGCCGCCGTGGCTATTTCCACCCACAGCACCCGCTTAGGTATGGGAGCTCTACAGTAGCAGCAGCGGCCGCGCAGCCACAGGTAGCTGAATACCGGTATGAGGTCCTTTACCGCCAGGCGCCGTGAGCAGGCAGGGCAGTGAGAGGGGGGATAGGCCAGCGACTGATTTGCCGGCAAACGGTCACAGCAGACATTGAGGAAGCTGGCTATTATCATCCCCAGCAAGACGAACATAGCGGCAAAACCGGCTTCCATATTAGCATCTATTTTGCACCCTGCGGCCAAGCAAAGTCAATACTAACCTCGCCAGAGCCAGCCATATAGCCCAAAGGTACTAGCCCAATACGGCTATGACCAAATTTCTATTGACCGTCCGATACCCATCCCATATTATTAAATTACTTAAACATACCAGAGCTTGTCTAACTTAAGCCCAAATAACCAAGAAAGGAGGTAAAAAGAAATGAAGAGGTTTATGAAAAGGTTACACCGAGGAGAGAAAGGCTTCACCCTGATCGAGCTGCTTATCGTGATTGCCATCCTGGGCATTATCGCCGCCATAGTCGTCCCTAACGTGGCCGGCTTTATGATCAGCGGCAGCCTGAACGCGGCCAACACCGAGGTGCAGAACGTGAAGACCGCCGCCGTGGGCTATCTGGCGGAGTACGGGGAATGGCCCGCCACTTCAACCCCGTTGGAGGGTGTCTATTTAGAGGGTGCCCCTAAAGTAACGTACACTTTCTCTGCTGTCGCAGGGGAAGGGGGACGGATAGCGAGTGCTGACCCGATTGACTGGGACGGCGCCGGCCTCCAGTGGAACGCTACTGACCAGATATGGGAGAGAATTCCATAATCAGTCCTTAGTCTGAAGCTTCAGATTAAGTAAGTTAATCTGGAAGGGCTTATCGGTGGGGTTATCTTATTTGGGCTTTAACCCCGCCGGTAGGCTTTTTCTATTTACCTGGGTGGCAGGTTAAGGCAAAGAACGCCAGTGAGTTATTTTAGGAGGGGCTGTAACGCCCCTCTTTTATTTTGCCCCCGGCTTAAACACTTACCCGGCTTTTAGAAGGTGTTCCGCTTCCCACCCATACCCACCCTACAGATGTTAGAACCTCTTTAACACCCCTTAAAGCGGAGTGGGGAAAAGAGAGTTTAAGAGGGTGAAACCCCTTTTGGGCGGGTGGGTATGGGACGAAAGAGAACTGTTAAAAAGGGGGAGGAGTGGAGGCCACCGAAGGGGGGATAGAGGGGGGCGAAGGTCTCAAAGCTACATTACATATAGAAGGGTGACGCCCTGAGAGCCATTATCAGGGGCTTAAACAGCAAAACCCATCCAGATACAGGTAGCCCTATAGGGCAAAGCCCTGATGATACTACAGGGGGTCTTGGATAGGACAAAGGTGTGTATCTGGGAAGCAAAAGAGAGTTTTAGAGGGGGCTAAAGGGAGTTAAAAAGAGGCGGAGCCTCTTTTGGGCGGGAGGGTGGGAAGCAAGACAACTGAAAACAGAGGGGATACAGGGGATAGGGTCACCTTATCCCCAATCAAAACTGCTAAAAGGATTATGCAATCTCTACCCTGCCAATGAGCTTTTCTACTTCCTGGCGATCGTTGCAGAAGGCGAGCAGGGACTCCCCGGTGATGAGCCGCTTGAGATAGAGGTTGACCAGAGCTTCATCCAGAGAAATCATGCCCATTTCCCGGTGGGTGCGGATAACATTGGGTAACTGGTATATTTTGCCTTCTCGGATGAGGTTCTTTACCGGCGCGTTAGCCAGCATAACCTCCACCGCGGCTACCCTCCCGGAGCTATCAGCCCTGGGGACAAGCACCTGGCAGAGCACGGCAACCAGCAGTGAGGCCAACCGAGTCTGAGCCAGAAAGCGCTCGTGGGGCGGGAACAGGTCTATTATCCTCTCTACCGCCTGGGGGGCGCTGGGGGCATGGCCGGTAGATAGTATCAAATGCCCCGTCTCTGCGATGGTTAACACCGCCGAAGCCGTCTCCAAATCCCTCATCTCACCCACCAGAATCACGTCGGGGTCCTGCCTTAAGACATGCTTCAGCGCCTGGGCAAAGGAAAGGGTATCACTGCCCAGCTGACGCTGGGTTATGGCACACTTAATTGAGGGGTGAACATACTCAATGGGGTCTTCAATGGTAACTATGTGGCGGGCTTCATTATTGTTCAGATGGTTAATCATGGCCGCCTGTGAAGTGGATTTACCGCTACCGGTAGGCCCGGTGACTATTATCAGCCCCCTCGGCTTCAGGGCAAGTTCTGTATATATCGAGGGTAATTCCATGTCCTCTACCGTCGGAATCTCCGGCGGTAGTAAGCGCACGGCCAGGCTGATAGATCCCCGCTGCTGGGCAGCGTTGCAGCGCAGACGCCCAACACCGTCCAGGGTATAGCCAAAATCAAGCTCCAGGTGGCGGTGGAATTCCTCTCTTTCCTCGGGAGTAGTTACCTGGAGAAAAGCCTGGCTGATATCCTCAGCGCTTAATGGCGCCGTGCCGTTCAGCGGCTCCAGGGAGCCCCTCACCCGCAGTAACGGCGGGCTGGAGACTACCATATGTAAATCAGAAGCGGCCTTGGCTTTAGCTGTATGAAGTAATTCAAAAATATCCATATTCACCACCTATTCTAGGAGAAACTCGAATTCATACCCTATGAATTCGTCCTCGCAGTCCAGCCTAGCTTCTATTGACGAGATAATGATCCTCAAGAACTGTCCTCTCAAATCTCTGGCATAGGCGAAAATATCGTCCTCGGCATCAATCTCTTCCTTGACCAGGCCGTTGATCGTCACGTCTTCCTCTTCGTGATTAATCTCGATGAAGTCAGCGTCTTGCGGCAACAGCCTTACGATATCGTCCATGTGCTGATCAACCAGCCCGCGAAAGGCTCCCAGAGAGTCGAGAGTAGTCTCAAAAACATCGGTCCTGGCTTCTACGGGTGCAATCTCGGCTTCCATCTGGGCAACCTGCTCCTTTAGCGTCGCTATCTCCACACGCTCCTGGGTAACACGGGTCTCGATGGTTGCCAGCTGAGAACGCAGTTCCTCATTTTGAGTCATGGTGTTGCGGAGCATAATTCCCATATAGACCAGTATGCCCGCGCCAATAATGACACCAACCGGGACCAGGATGGCGGATAAGGGAATAGCTTTGGGCAGGTACATCTGGGGTAGTGCGTTGAAGTTTACCAGGGAAACCTGGGTCTCGTCTTTTTCTGGAAATAGTTCCTTGAACGCCAACCCGATATTGACCATAAATTCGCTGGGGTTAAAGCTCTCCGGCGATTCCACCGGCGATGGTAATATCGACACCGGGCATTTTAACTTGCCCGATAGCGACTGCCAGTTCTCCGGTGTCTGCGCCAGGTCACCACAGACAAACATGGGTACCGTTGCATCTAAAGGTTGTTCCTTGTGGCTGGAATTGTAGAAGGCAACGGTCCGGTCAATCTCCTCCGTGATGGTGGGTATCTTTTCTGCCAGCGATGCCGCCTCGCCGGGCAGTGATAGGGTACGGATTAGCTGGGGTAGCCTATCTACCATGATTATGATATCAAGGCTGTCCAGCCTGGTGTTGACAATTAACGCCCGGGGCTCATTCAGGGTTCGGCAGACTGCCAGCGGGGCCAGGTCCATAATATATGGCTCAATACCCGCTGTTTTTAGCGTCCGATATGAAGAGTCGGCTACATTGCGGGGAAAGGCGGCCAGGAAAACGCGTGTCTCTCCCGCCGGCGCCGGAATACGCTGGTAGGAAAGGTATACCTCATCTAAAGGTACCGGTATCACCCTGGCCGCTTCCTGCTTGACCGCTTCGGGTAGTATGGCCTCAGGTAGCTCGGGCAGGGAAATCAGACGGTATAGAGAGTTGAGGCCGCTTAAACCAACGACGTACTTCCCCCCGGTTTCTTTTACCATCTTGAGTAGTTCCTTTATTTTATCAGCCACCTGGGTTTCATCAACGACTACCCCCTGGCTGACCAGACCCGGCTCCAGGTACAGGCTGGCCCACTTCTTTACCCGCTTGCCCTCAACAACCACCAGGTTAACCGTGTTGTCATTTATAAATAGAGTTTTAATTTTTTTAGCCATCATCCTCACCTTGGAAATCCATATATTGCGAGTTTAATAGTAGCCTCCGGCCCCATCTCGCCGCCGTCTAGTTCCTCCGGAGGTTCAAGAGCCTCTATAGCCGCCACCTTGAAAGTTGCCACACCAAAGTCCGGGGTGGTGACTATGAGATGAATGAATTCGAGCACCTTATCTACCGTCTGGTCAATGTAAATTTCAAAGTCCCCCGCGTTGCCGGGAAGCGAATCACTATTCCACACCACCACTTCAAAAGTGGTAACAGCGTAGGTGATGTCAGTCCCCTTTACTACCTCTTCCTTCGGTTCTGAGGCCGTGAGCTCGACTATTAGCAGGCCAGACTGCTTGGCAAGCTTGAATATTACTTCGTCGTATTCAATACTTTCTACCGACTTGGGGAATTTTCCCTCGCTCTTACTAAGCGCAAATATGGCCTTATCCAACTCACCTTCCCATTGGGCCAGTTGACCAGCCAAATCATCCTTCTCTGCGAGCAGCTCTGGCAGGAGACCCTGAGTAGTAGTCAGGTTCTTATTTAACAGCACCTGCTCTCCCGACTGCCCCGAGTAGAGAGTGAACAGGATGGCAAAGCCGAGTATGAAAATGCCAATTCCCAAAACTAATAAGGCTGTCTTACTTACTTTCATTTAATTACCCCCTAATCAAATAGCTTATGGTGCCGCCGCTGGTGACCTCACTGGAAAAGGAGAGAATGATGTACACCAGGTTCCAGGAGTCAGTCCCGGTAGGTAAGTCCACCTGAGCCGAGGCATCTCCCGGGTTTATGGTAGGATACGTAACTATAAAGGTATCAATATCTATCCCGTCCTCCGCAAGCCCCGGGGATGCCGAATTCCACACATTAGTAGAAGGGCTTGCCGCATTAGAAAGGAAGTCACCATTGACACTTATCCGGTCACCTGTATAGGCATCATCTCCCTCACCGACAAAGCAGGTCAGACGAGCAGCATGATCCTCATCCATAACATCCTCCGGGGCAAGGAAACCGCTTATAATGCCCCCGGGACTGCCATCACCATCAAAATCAACATTGCAGTTCATACCAGAGTAAATAAAGTCATCGTAGAGATAGAGCTGATGCCGGTCGATATCCGGGCCGGAGTAGATGAGTATCAGCGACCAGGCGGCGTAGGACCACTCATTACCGGTATCACCGTCTACTTCACCAACAGTGTAGGTTCCATTGCCACTGGTAATACCAGCAAACTTGACCAGTGCAGTTACATCCTTTTTGCAGGCGTAGGAAAAGCCGTTGGGCACACCTGAGCCGGTGAAGTTTGCCAGGTAGTGAGAGTCTATAGCGCTGGCGGTTATCTCCCCGCTACCGGATGCCGGATCGCCGTCACCATCGAAGTGATACTGGGTGCCATTTACCTCAAAAATGACCGAATCATCGCACACCGTCTCAATTGCTTCGACTTTAATATTGTCAATATAGACTTTCTCATTCAGGGATCCAGCGTCCCAAAAAAGCCGCATCCTGAAGCTATCGGTTATATATTCACTGGGAATGGCGCAGCTGTAACTGCTATCTGGGTTATTGCCCAGAAAGACTTCTATACCATCACTATCATCATCACTCCAGCTGCTACCGCCGTCCCCGGAAAAGGCAAGGTACAGACCCTCGTGTTCGTCTACATAATCGCTGGCGTCTTGTTGCCAGGCAACCCTGACCAAATTATAGTCCGCGTAGGCACTCAGGTCCAGGCTGACTGTATCCGGGATAACCATGGTAAGGGTTCTAGCGCCTGGAGTGGCACCACCCTCCCCCATAAATCTTACGTTCCCCGGCGGCGTGCCGGCAAGCTCGTCCCAGTGGCTACCAGCCGACCAGTTAGTTAAGTCGGAACAACTATCGGAAAATACCTGAATCGGATTTCCTACCAGCCAGGCCGACCAGTAAAGATAGGCAGCCTCTACATGGGCACCGGCGGGGATATCACCAACCGTGGCATCGCTCTCATCAAGCAGTGTATCCCGTATGAGCGGACCCCCCGTCATCAAGGTAGCACCTATGGCGCGGTAGTCTCCGGCTACGGCAAGACCAAGTTCACGCAGCTCATTTTCGGCAGCATAGGCCTCAATAGTTATAGTCTTACCTGTATCTACATCCGTAGCATCGCTGGTAATCTGGTAATACTTAAGGTCAACATCCCAGGAGAGATAAATATCGGTTCGCTTTGCCTTTACCCAGGAAAAGGCTGACGAAGGACGTCCCTGCGGCGTGAACTGGAAAGTGATAATTCGCTTATCGCCCTCACCGGGAAGGTCTTCAAACTTGGGACTGGGAGAGCCGAAATCCCACATTACGGCACTACCACTCCGATGGGGAGTGACTGTCGGCACACAGTAATAATCCGCACCCGGGTTATCCTCAAGGTTACTGGAACCGGGCACATAGGTATAGCCACCCGGCAGCCATGCCCCTATTCTCTCTAGAGTTAATACGCCGAGACTCTGGTCATAGTTTATTGAAATCTGATATAAACCATTGCCGTCTTCTTCCCCGACAGTATCGCCGACAACCACAATGTCAGCATGCGGCGTCATACCAGTGGGGGGGGTCTCCAGGCCGTCGAGCACCCACTGCGGCTGTATGGTAACAAGTACATTATTGCCATTGACCGGATCAGTCAGGGAATAGGTATATGTTGCATCGTAAGCATCAGAGTCTATCCAAGGACCGTCCCACTCTTCCGGCAGTAACGGGTTATCCACTTGTATCCTGTGTAAGGCATCCTCCACCCCGGAATCAGCCGCATATTGCCCGTACATCTTCTCTTCAAAGACTTCTCTGCCCGTCCTGAGCCCCGTGCTTACGTGGCTCAACATCGGGGCGATGACGAGGGCGCTTACAAGCATGAGCAGCACTACTATAATAAGTGCCTGTCCCTTCTCATCTGCCTTAAATTTGTTTAATGTCTTTTTCCTCATTTTCCCCCTCCCCAATCCTGATTATTATGAGCCTGGCCTGGGAATAACTTCATATGTCCTGGTCTCCGTTTGCGCTGCCGAACCAGCGCCCACAGTTGCCGTTACCGTGAAGACAAGCGTGCCACCGGTATATTCACAACTGGTATTTCCCGGGTCAATAAATTCCGCTATAACTCCCATCGTAGCGGCCCCAGAATTAATAGAATGGGCCCGCTGGAGTTCGTCACCGACTATACTGTAAATAACTGTATGTACTTCATTATTAGTCCAGTCACTCCAGGTTAAGGTAAAGGGAAACCTGGAGCCGTCAGGGTCATCAACCGACTCATCAGCTAAGACCAAATCTTGAGCCATCAGAACATCGTGGCTGACCCAGTAGCCGGCACTCTGTACCTGCCTGACTGCAGTCATGTGGGCGCTGGTGCGGCCACTGCTATCAACTACCTGGAAAATAGTCATCGTAACGGCACCGGTGATAATGCCGCTAATGGCCATAGCTATCGTCAGTTCCATCAGGGTGAAACCCAGCTGGTTTCTATTTATCGACCTTAGAATGTGAAATATCTTAACCATGACCTATATACCCCTTTGTGCCCTGTAGCCCTCTAAGGTGAATATTTCCTTTGTTTCCTCGCTAACAGTATGTTGTATAGTCACCGTTATAACCTGGATGCCATCGTCAATAGCACCATTCAAAGGTACAGTACTGACAATAACGGTATAACCATCATAATCACCGGAAAGCAGTGGTGGAGGGTCATCATCCCACCAGTCCGCCGCTGGCGGGTCTGTTGAACTAAGGTCTGACGAAGTGACGGTGTAATTCCAATCGGCACTACTGTACTCCAGGCTCCTGACATATTCCATCTGAGTTCGTGCCAGGCTTTCAGAAGTGGCCCGCTCATCGGCAATCATGATGGCTCTGGAACCAGTGGCCAGGGCGTTGAGAAAGGCGACAGCTACTACACCCAGCAAAGCTATGGCTAGTGCTACCTCCATTAGACCGAAGCCTTTTTCATCTTTCATAGCTCTTAGCTCCTAGGCATTCATTTGGCCGTAGATAGAATACATGGCTGAAATTAGAGAGACTGCAACAAAGCCAATTACTACGGCAATCCCTATAATCATGGCCGGTTGAATAAATCCCACAGCAGAACTCGTCCTGTCATCAGCCTCAACCTCATAACTCTGAGCTACCGTAGTTAGCGTGTTGTCCAGGTTGCCGGTTTCTTCACCAACTCCCACCATCTGCACCATGAGGGGCAGGAAGAGTTTATTCTTGCCCATGGGCTTGGATAAGCCCTGGCCTCTAATCAATTCCTGCTGAACCTCGGTTAGCGCTTCGACCATAGCCTTGTTGTTACTGCCGTGAATCACCAGCGACATGATTTCGGGTAAGGGTAAGCCAACCTTGAAAAGGAGTGCCATAGTTCGACAACAGCGGCTAAGCTCGCTAAGTACATTAATTCGACCTACTAGTGGCAGAGTTAGCCTTAATTTATCCAATTGATATTTGCCGGCTGGCGTCCTGATGTATAAATAGCCCACAATAATCACCGCCACTAGCGCCAGCATGAGGAAAAGCCCGTTCTGGATAAGCCAATCAGATCCGTCCAGAAGCAGCTTCGTTGCCGCCGGTAGCTCAACGTCGAAAGCCCCGTACAGGTCAATAAAGGTGGGCATGACAAAGGCAACCAATATGGCTATCACTACTAAGGCTACAACGGCCAGCATAACGGGGTAGGCAAGAGCGCCTTTAATCTTCTTTTCGGTGTTAAGATTTCTCTCCAGATAATCAGCCATCTGCCGTAGCACCACTTCCATGTTGCCACCCTGCTCGCCCGCCGCTATCGTCCGGTGATAAATTTCAGGGAAGGCACGCGGATGTTTGCTTAAGGCCGTGGATAACGAAGTGCCACCACGAATGTCAGAGGCTACCTGACCAATTATCGCCTTGAGGCCGCGATTGGTGGACTGGCCCTGTAATAGCTCTAAAGAAGTAACAATGTCAGTGCCAGACTCAAGGAGTAGCGCCAGCTGGCGGGAAAACATTATTATTTCTCTTGGCTTTATCCGTGAAAAGCGGCCGGTAATACTGCCCAGGTTTAAGAAGGGGGTTATCATCTTAAGGCTTACCAACTGGTAGCCACCATAGTTTAATAGGCTGGCGGCGGATCCTTCGTCGGTGGCCGAAAGCCTGCCTTTAACCAGTTTTTTCTCCGATGTGTAAGCTATGTACTGAAAATCCATGATACCTCCAGACCACTAGTCTCCAGAATAGGCATTGCGCAAAACCTCAGAGGGAGTGGTTACGCCCTCCTTTACCTTGCGCATACCGTCTTTCATCATCGTTACCATGCCTTCCTTGAGCGCCTGGGCACGAATCTCACTGCTGCTAACCACGCTGGTGACCATCGTCCTTATAGTGTCACTCATGGCCAGAAACTCAAAGATACCGATTCGACCCGTATAGCCTGTATAGGCACATGATTTGCAGCCAGTGCCATAGATGAATTCGGTCCGCTTTTCCCCCATCTCTTTTTCGTAAGCCATCTGTTCTATCAGCGGCGCTTCAATAGGATGGCCGCAATCACGACAGACACGACGCACCATCCGTTGACCTATAACACCAATAACCGCCGAGGCTATCAGGAAGGGTTCTACTTTCAGGTCAATGAGACGGGATATCACGCCGGAAGAATCGCTGGCGTGTACCGAGGATAGCATAAGGTGACCGGTGAGGGCGGCTTGGACCGCTATGTTGGCTGTTTCGGCGTCGCGTATCTCACCGACCATTATTATATCGGGGTCAAGGCGAAGTATGCTCCGCAGTCCGCTGGCAAAGGTAATGCCGGCCTGGGAATTGACCTGAATCTGATTGATGTCCTTAAACCGATATTCAGCCGGGTCTTCAATAGTAATAATGTTTCTGCCCAGAGAGTCAAGCGAGTTTATGCCGGCATATAGAGTGGTGGTCTTGCCCGCCCCTGTAGGACCGCTGGTTAAAATCATGCCGTAGGGAATCTTGAGCATGGCTTCAAACTTGGCCTGGCTGTCAGGCAACATGCCTAGCTCAGCCATCCCTAAAGACGCTACCGACTTATCTAACAGGCGCAGCACCGCCATCTCGCCGGTAACCGTGGGAGTGGTAGCGACACGAATATCTATCTCCCGCCCTTTGGCACTGACCGAAAACTGGCCGTCCTGGGCCCGGTGACGGTCGGCAATATTTAAATCGGCCAGAATCTTGATGCGGGAAAGGAGGGCTAAATGTATATTCAGCGGTAACGACATAAGGTCCTGAAGGGTGCCATCAATACGATAGCGTACCCTTAATCTGTCTTCTTCCGGCTCAATGTGGATATCAGAGGAACGGGCTTTGACCGCCTCTTCAATAATGAGGTTGAGCGCCTGAGCCAGAGGAGCGTCAGTATCAGTACTAAAGGCCAATCTGTCCGCAGATGCCTCATCAGGCACGTTAACGCGAGAAAGCTGTTTCTCAATCTCGCCATAGCCTTTGTAGTTGAAGTCGATAGCCTCCCGCACCTCATCGGCGGTGGCAGCTACCGGTTTAATCCTCATCCGGCTCAGCGCCGAAAAAGCCTCCAGGGCAAAGATGTTAGTGGGGTCAGCCATGGCTACCTCTAAGGTATTACCGGATACCACCATCGGGATGGCACCGTACCTTCTCGCCATCACCTCAGGAATCAACTGCAGGGCTTCCGGCCGAAGGCCATGCATTAAGCGTTTGCGCACCGATTCAGTGGTCGAAGCCTCTTTCTTTTCTTCTTTGGCTGGCTCCTGCACCATTGGGGCTATCTTCTCTTCCAAAAAGGCTTTCTCCTCCAGAGAGGCTTCTTCCTCCACCAGTGGGGCTATCTTCTCCTCCAGAGAGGCTGACTCCTCCACCGGTGGGGCTGGTTTTTCTTCGGTGAGCACAGCCTGAGGAGCCGGCTTATGATTTAACTGAAATACTTTTATCCGCTGGTGCTCGGCAAATTGCTTGGCTTCAGGGCTGAGCCGAGGCGATATAATAATGGCTTTTTCATCAACGCCTACCTCGTAGGCTTTGGTGTCAAATACGGATACCTCCTCCAGGCTTACCTCTTCTTCCCCATCAATGAAATCTATGCCCAGGCTGTGGCTGACCTGGTCGGTATTGGTATAGGCTAATACATCAAAGTTGTATTCCAGCCCGGAGCGGCCTCTAATTTTGGCTTTTTCCTCGACAGTGTAGCCCCGACTGACCAGAGATGCCACCAGTTGTTCTTTGGTCTCAAATTTGAGGGGCTCCTGTGGCTGAGCTGGCTGCTGCTGCTGCGGCGGTTGCTGCGGCTTCACCTCTAACATCGACTCTATCTGCTCCATGTTTATGACCTTTATCCGCTGCTTCTGGGCTAATTGCTTTGCCTCCTGACTAAGCTCGGGGTTGGCGATAATAACCCGACCCTGGATGCCGGTATCGTAGGCTTTGTTGGCAAAACTAAAGATAGCGGCTACCTCCTCCTCCCTGTCACCACCGGCGGTAACGCAGATGGCAATATTGTAGGTGGTGAAACCATCATCCTTCTGAGCCAGCATATCAAAGGTATGCTCAATCCCAGACTTACCCATAAGCTTGGCTCCATCGGTTATTACGTAGCCCTGCTTCTCCAGGTAGTCTCTGACCTGGGATTTGAGTTCTTCGTCGATTTTCACCTGACCCATCTCATCTCCCCCACTATCAGCTACTCCTGTCTCCATTACTCTTTCCACTCAAGATACCTTTTCCTTATCTTAATTGTTTGGAATTAACCGCGCATAAAACCGGCGTGCAAATTCGTTTAAAATCATGCCCTTACCTCCGCTGGAATCCAGCCGTTGCGCATAGCCAGAGCCACGGCATGGGCCCTGTCGTTGGCATTAAGCTTGCGCAGGATAGAGCTAACATGATTTTTTATCGTCTGTTCACTGATTTCCAGAATGTGGGCAATCTGCTTATTGGAGTTGCCCTGGGCAATGTAGTTCAGAATCTGGGTTTCCCGGTAGGTGAGAGGAGCGGTTACCGTCTCCATGACTTTCCCCGCCGAAACTATATCCCGAAATTGCCTTAAGACATGTTCGGCAACCGCCGGCCTGGTGATAAGGCTGTCATTGATGGGGTATTCTCCATGACAGGCCCGATTTATCACGCTGACCAGCTCTTCCGTAGTGGTGTTTTTATTAAGGTAGGCTACGGCACCGGTTTTAATAACCTCAAATAGCTCATCGTCATTGGAGTTGGGGCTCAGTATCACTACCTTGCTGTTGGGATAGCGACGGGCAATCTTGCGCCCCATCTCAAGGCCGCTTAAGGCCGGGAAGTTGATATCCAGAAGAACGACATCCGGGGACTCGGCTTCAATTATATCTAATGACCCATCATCGGGAGCACCCTCCAGTACCCTGAATCCGGCCTGTTCTGATAGTGCCTGCCGTACACCGGACCGAAAAAATGCCTGCTTATCAATTATCACTACCGCAATCTCATTCATCCAGACACCTCTTCACCAGTTTCGCTAAAGAGCTCATCCCCGCCATTGTTGTTCTGTTCGGCAAGAAAGATGGAAACATCCTCATGGCGGAATCTCCGGTCACCCCGAGAGCCGATACGATACGCCTTTATTACCCCCTGATTACTCCACCGCCTTACCGTATTAATATGCACATTAAGAAGACGGGCTACATCGCTCGTCGTCAGCATAGGATCAATATTGTTATGATTGCCATTAGCCATAACTTGCTTCCTCCCGTGAACTATCTAAACCTCACCTCTTACTACTGTAAATTATCTTACTTCCCGTAACAATCACCCAAAGGGGCTATTGGGAGCTAGTAATTAGTAATAGTACTTTTGAGCTAGGCAAATAGTCGGGCAAATAAGTGAGGTAGATGTACCTGTGGGCGGGGGTTAAGAGGATAAAAGAATTAAGACCGGATAAGGAGACTCGCTACCGGCTACGCCTTTTGTAGAACCAGAAGACAAGGCCAGCCAGCACCAGGGCGACGAGGCCGTAAATGATATACCAGACCCCGCCGGACATGGCCGTGCGGGAAAAGCCGACGTAGAACAGCCCCACCGATGACCACTCGCCCTCATTGGAGGCGCCGTCTACCGCCTTTACCCGCCAGTAGTAGGCTTTCGAGCCGGCTGGCGCCAGCTTCTCATCCTCGGTCAGGGTATATTCCGAGAGGAGTATGTCTTCCCTGTCCACCGCCAGGGTGTTAAAATCAATATCCGAGGCAACCTGCAGGGTATAGCTCACTCCGCTGGGGTCGGTGACGTCTCCCCAGACAAAGCGCGCCTTTTCCTGGGCCGTGCCGGCAGTCTCCGGCAGTCGGGGCAGCGGCACCGGCGGCGCCTCTGATTCCATAATGAAAGTGGTAGTTCCAGTGGTGGGACCATCAGTGGCCTTTATAACATGGCTCCCGGCAGCGCTGGGGGGGACGGTAAAGACGGTTGTGAAATTGCCGTCAGGACCGGCGGTGGCGGTAGCCCGAGATATAACTGCATCACCTTCACTATAAGTAATGTTAATCGTAGCCCCGCTTGCAAAGCCAGCACCGTAGATAGTAAGCTCCATGCCGGCATTACCGGGGGAGGCAGTGGTGGTAACCGGGCCCAGGCGGATGCCGCCCACCACCACCAGCTGGGCCTCAGCCTTATTGACATTCCTGTCTGAAGCTACCACCTTTATGGTGGCGGGGCTATCGTACAGGGGGGCAGCGAAAACACAACTAAAACTGCCCTGAAGGTCGGTTTCTATATAATATGGGTTAGTATCAACTCTTTCACCATCAAGGGTGAGGGTTATGGCATACTCCACTCTGAAGCCGGTGCCGATAACCTCCACCTCTTTGCCCCCCTCCTGTTGGGACGGAATCAGGGTTATCTTTGGCTCCACGGTGAATATGGCCTCGGGCTTATCACCCGACTCGTCAGCGACGATTATAATATGTTCACCCATAATACTGTCGGGAATAATAACGGTGCAGGTGAATTTACCATCGCTATCGGTCGTGGTATCGCCGCTAATTATGTCAATCACCTCATCCTCATATTCAACGACGATTGCCTGCTCCGGGCGAAGGTCCTCACCGCTAATCTCAACCTCATCGCCCACCCCACCCTCTTCCGGGGTCAGCCATATTTCACCCTTGATTACGGTAAAAGTTGCAACGGCAATTATATCCTTATTGGCGCGAACGGCATAAACATAATACTCCCCGCCATGTACATCTTCCTTATGGGTACCATCCTCAAGCCTGTCCGGCACCCGAAAAGTTTCGTTGGTTATAAGCATGTAGGCCCTGACCTGGTTATTGATTTTGTCGCCGATATCGGCCTTATCGCTGGAGAAGTAGAAGCGTACCGGCTCACTACCCGCACTCTCAACATCAACCCAGTCGCCGATTTTGCCCTCATTGGGGGTAAGATTAACGGATACCGCCGCTGCCAGACTGACGGCAAAAACCGATAAAAGCAGGGCAATAAAAATGCCTGATGCCAGTAGACGACAAATTTGGCGGTATTTCATTCTACCCTCAATAATATGTTTCAATATGCCATCTGTCAATCACTCTTTCTTCCTACTCCGTTGCCGATCACCGGGGATTTATATCAGCTTTGGCTATGTGCTATACTGTGTTCAAGGTAAAGGAGATGGGAAACAAGCTGGCTGCCTCTATCCAGCAGCAGGTGGAACAGGCTATCACCATCCTTAAACGGGGTGGCATAGTTGCCTGTCCCACCGATACCGTCTACGGGGTGGGCGCCGCCATAAACATTGAGCGGGCAGTGGAGAGGGTCTATCAGATAAAGGGGCGGCCGCTCAGCCGGGCGCTTCCCATATTGCTGGCCGATAAATCCCAGATAGCCGAGGTTGCTAAAGCAGTGCCACCGCTTGCCTGGCGCCTGGCCGATAAATTTTTGCCCGGTGCCCTGACCATAGTACTGTCTAAGGCTGAATCCGTCCCCGATATTGTCACCGGCGGGCTTAAAACCATCGCCGTCCGCATCGCCGACCACCCGGTACCTATCGCCATTGTCCGGGGACTGGGGGTTGCTATCGTGGGTACCAGCGCTAATCTTAGCGGAAGCCCAAGCGCCCTGACCGCCGAAGAAGTTCGCATCCAGCTGGGCGACCGGGTAGATATGATTATCGACGGCGGCCGGTGCCCCGGCGGTAGGGAATCAACTATCATTGATTTGACCGGAGAAATACCGCGGATTCTGCGCCAAGGGCCTATATCATCAGAAGAACTGAAAAAAGTATGCCCGAGCCTTGCCCAGGCTTAAGGAGGATATAAATGCGTGTTGCTATTGGCTCTGACCACAGAGGGGTAGAACTGAAACAGTCTATTATCAACCTGCTCGAGGAAACGGGCCATAGCTACCAGGACTTCGGCAGTGACACCACTGAGTCGGTGGATTTTCCCGATTTTGCCTTGCAGGTGGCGAAGGGGGTGGCCAGGGGCGATTTTGAACGCGGCATCTTAATCTGCGATACCGGCATCGGTATGTGTATCGCCGCCAATAAGGTTAAGGGAATCAGGGCCGCCCTGTGCTACAATGCCTTTAACGCCCGCCGAGCCCGCCAGCATAACGACGCCAACATCCTCTGTCTGGGGGGGGGCGAAAAACAGCTGCAGGACCCGGTATCGGAAATCGTTAGCGCCTTCCTCACCACCGAGTTCGAGGGGGGCAGGCACCAGCGCCGCATAGACAAGATAAAGGCCATGGAGGGCTGAATAGATACCTCCAAGGAGAGGGAAGTTGACAATAAATATGAACTGTGCTATCTTAACTTGTAATGAACACGCAGAATGTCGTATTGGTACTTATTGTTATGAAACAAAGCCCGTGAGTGGGGTTTCGCCACAACATGCCGTCCCCACGGGACGGCTTTTTTTATATAATATAATTAGGAAATAAAATATGAAAAGCGACGCTGTTAAACGAGGTCTAGAGCGTGCCGGGCACCGGGCCCTGCTGCACGCCCTGGGCTGGAGCAAAGCCGATATAGACAAGCCGCTTATCGGGGTAATCAACAGCTTTACCGAGATTGTCCCCGGGCATATGCACCTGCCCCAGATCGCCCAGGCGGTTAAGGCCGGAGTGTGGAGCGGGGGAGGCGTCCCCTTTGAGGTCAATACTATCGCCGTCTGCGATGGCATTGCCATGAACCACCCGGGCATGAAATACAGCCTGCCCAGCCGGGAGCTAATCGCCGATTCGGTGGAGATAATGGCCGAGGCTCACGCCTTTGACGCCTTAGTTTTTATACCCAACTGCGACAAGATAATTCCCGGTATGCTGATGGCAGCGGTAAGATTGAACCTGCCGGCTATCTTCATCAGCGGCGGCCCCATGCTGGCCGGGCGCCGGGAGGTCAACGGTAAGGTGGATAAGATTGACCTTAGCACTATATTTGAGGGGGTAGGCCAGGTAGCCGCCGGCAGGATGAAGCCGGAGGAACTGGAGGAGTTGGAGGGGCTTGCCTGCCCCGGCTGCGGCAGCTGCTCGGGGATGTTTACCGCCAACACCATGAACTGCCTGACCGAAGCCATGGGCATGGGGCTGGCCGGTAACGGCACCATCCCGGCGGTGGATGCCCGGCGGCTTGAGTTAGCCCAAAAAGCCGGACAGCAGGTGATGAGGCTGCTGGCCGAGAATATACGACCCAGGGATATTATTACCCGGGAGGCGGTTGATAACGCCTTTGCCGTTGATATGGCGCTGGGGGGCAGCACCAATTCCGTCCTGCACCTCATGGCCATAGCCCACGAGGCCGGGGTTGATTTCCCGCTGACTCTGGTGAACAAGATAAACCAGCGCACCCCCCACCTGGCCAAGATGAGGCCGGCCGGCGACTATCACCTTGAAGACCTGGACCGCGCCGGCGGCATACCGGCCGTGATGAAGGAATTAAAAACGCTATTAAACCTGAAGGTGAAGACAGTCTCCGGGAAAGCGCTATCTGACGTTATCGCCGACAGTAATAATAATGATAAAGAGGTTATCCGCCCCTTTGCCCAGCCTCATTCCCCTACCGGCGGCCTGGCCATCCTCTTCGGCAACCTGGCACCGGAGGGAGGGGTGGTCAAAAGGGCGGCCGTCGCCCCGGAGATGATGGCCCACCGGGGAGCAGCCCGCGTCTTTGATTCCGAAGAGGAAGCTACCAAAGCTATTATGAGCAAGAAAATAAACGCGGGAGAGATAGTGGTCATCCGTTACGAGGGGCCTAAAGGCGGGCCGGGGATGAGGGAGATGCTCACCCCGACCTCATTGCTCAGCGGCATGGGCATGGATAAAGAGGTGGCCCTTATCACCGACGGGCGTTTTTCGGGGGCGACGCGGGGGGCGGCTATCGGCCATGTTTCCCCCGAAGCCGCCAGCCGCGGACCTATCGCCGCCTTAAGGGACGGGGATATAATCAAGATTGATATTGAAAACTATAAGCTCGACGTGGAGCTTAGCGATAAAGAGATATCCGAGCGCCTGGCAAAACTGGCCGAGTTTGAGCCTAAAGTTAAGACGGGTTACCTGAAGCGCTATGCCGAGAAGGTAACATCAGCCAGCACCGGCGCCGTGTTTACTAGATAGGGGGCTATTATGAAATTAACCGGGGCACAAATGATAGGTGAGAGTCTGGTGAAGGAGGGGGTGGAGGTTATATTTGGCATACTGGGCGGATCTCTTCTGCCCCTGTATGACGTCCTCCCCCACTACCCCCAACTCCGTCATATACTGGTACGCCACGAGCAGGGAGCAGCCCATGCCGCCGACGGCTACGCCCGGGCTACTGGCAAGGTCGGCGTGTGCTTAGCTACCTCCGGGCCGGGAGCGACCAACCTGGTAACCGGCATCGCCAACGCCTGCCTGGACTCAGTTCCTATGGTGGCCATAACCGGCCAGGTAGCCCGACCTTTTATCGGCAAGGACGCCTTCCAGGAGGTGGATATTACCGGCATCACCATGCCCATAACAAAGCATAACTACCTGGTGATGGATGCCGCTTCAGTGCCTGAGACAATTAAAGAGGCCTTTCACCTGGCCAGGACAGGGCGGCCTGGGCCGGTGCTTATCGACCTGCCCAGGGACGTCCAGATAGACCAGGCGGAGTTTAACTACCCGAGCAAGCCTAACCTGCCAAGCTATAAGCCAATCCTTAAGGGGCATCCGGCCCAGATTAAGAAGGCGGCTAAGCTGATAAATGAAGCCAAGAAACCGGTTATTATCGCCGGGAGGGGGGTTATTATATCCGCCGCCTTTGCCGAACTAAAAGAGCTGGTGGAGCAAGCCCAGATACCATTGGTTACCACGCTTCTGGGCATCAGCTGCTTCCCCGAGTCTCATGTTCTGAGTTACGGGATGCTGGGGATGCACGGTATGGCTTACGCCAATATGGCGGTTGACGCCGCTGACCTGATAATTGCTATCGGGATGAGGTTTGACGATAGAGCTACGGCCAAGGTAAGCGATTTCGCTCCTCACGCCCATGTTATCCATATTGATATCGACCCGGCGGAAATCGGCAAAAACGTACGCGTGGACGTGCCGATAGTCGGTGATGTGAAGGCGGTTCTTAAGGAATTAAATAAACTGATTGTTGCCGCCAAGCGTATTGACTGGATTCGGCAGCTTGATGACTGGCGCAGGGAACATCCATCACTGGTTATCAGGCCCGGCGAAAGTCTCCTGCCCCAGTACGTAATTCGCCAGATTTATGAGGTAACCAACGGTGAGGCGACTATCGTCACCGGGGTGGGACAGCACCAGATGTGGGCGGCTCAACACTACTGGTACGATAAACCCAATACCTTCATCTCGTCGGGTGGGCTGGGCACGATGGGCTTTGGCCTGCCGGCGGCCATCGGGGCTAAAGTGGGTTGCCCCAACGACACCGTCTGGTGTATTGACGGCGACGGCAGCCTGCAGATGACGATACAGGAACTGGCCACCGCCGTTCAGGAAAAGGTGGCGGTCAAGATTGCCGTTCTCCACAACAACTACCTGGGAATGGTGAGGCAATGGCAGGAGATGTTCTACGGTAAGCGATATGTGGCCACTCCACTGAGCAGCCCCGACTTCGTCAAGGTTGCCGAAGCCTACGGCCTACCCGGGTTGAGGGTGGAACGCCGAGAAGAGGTGGCGCCGGCTATCCAGCAGGCAATGGCGGAGCCGGGACCGTTCCTGATTGATTTTATCGTCGAACCGGAGGAGAATGTCTATCCGATGGTGCCACCGGGGGCGTCTCTGGCCGAAGTCCTTGAGGAACCAGAAAAGAAGACCAAACCTAAAGCAGTTAAGGATTCAGCCAAGCTGCCGGTGAGCAATATCTAAGCCGGGAAGAGAGGTGATAGCATGCCCAAACATACTATAATAGCCCTGGTGGAGGATAAGCCTGGGGTGCTCAACCACATGGCCAGCCTTTTCCGCCGGCGAGGCTTCAATATTGAAAGTATTGCCGTGGGACGCAGCGAAGTGCCCCATCTATCGCGCATGACCCTGGTCGTCAACGGGGGCAACACCATGGTGGAACAGGTCAGGAAGCAACTGGATAAGGTAGTGGATGTGGTCAAGGTCTCCGATATCACCAGCGATAAGGTGATTACCCGGGAACTGGCCTTAATTAAAGTAAAAGCCACTTCCTCTACCAGAAGCGAGGTTATGCAGATTGTAGATATATTCCGGGCTAACATAGTAGATGTTGCCGCTGACTCGGTAACCGTTGAGGTTACCGGCGATGAGAATAAAATCGATTCCCTGCTTAACCTGCTGCGCGGTTTCGGCATCAGGGAACTGACCAGGACGGGGCGCATCGCCCTGACCCGGGGTGAAACAAAGCCTTTGCCGGTGAAGAAGCCGCCCAAGGCAAAAGGGCAGAAACCGACTAAATAATTGAATATTAAGGAGTTTGACGATGGCCAAGATATATTATGATAAAGATTGCAACCTGAAGCTGCTCGATGGTAAAACAGTGGGTATTGTCGGCTACGGCAGCCAGGGGCACGCCCACGCCCAGAACCTGAGGGACAGCGGCTGCCAGGTGATAGTGGGCGAAGCCAAGGGAACGCCGGGCTGGAAGAGCGCCCAAAAGGCCGGATTTAAGGTGATGACCGCCGCCGAGATGGCCAGGGAAGCCGATATTATTGTAATGCTGGCGCCGGATAACCTGCACCGCGATATTTACTACGGGGCAATCGAAAAGGGGCTGGCCAAGGGCAAGATGCTGATGTTCGCCCACGGCTTTAATATTCATTACGGGCAGGTGGTGCCCCCGGCTAACATCGATGTGGCCATGATAGCCCCCAAGTGCCCCGGCCATATACTGAGACAGCTTTACACCGAGGGCGCCGGCTCGCCGGCCATAGTAGCCGTGCACCAGGACGCTTCGGGCAAGGCCCTGGCTACCGCACTGGCCTACGCCGAGGGCATCGGCTGCGGGCGGGCGGGGGTGATTGAGACCACCTTTGCCGAGGAGACCGAAACCGACCTCTTCGGTGAACAAACGGTGCTATGCGGGGGTATTTCATCGCTGATAAAGGCGGGGTTCGAGACCCTTGTGGAGGCGGGCTACCAGCCGGAGATAGCCTACTTTGAGGTCTGTAACGAGCTTAAGCTCATCACTGACCTGATTTACCAGGGGGGCCTGAGCTATATGCGCTATTCGGTTAGCGATACCGCCGAGTACGGCGACTACACGCGGGGACCCAGAGTTATTGATGAAATGGTCAAAGAAGAGATGATGGCCATCCTGGCCGAGATTCAGGACGGCACTTTCGCCAAGGAATGGATACTGGAAAACCAGGCCGGGCGCCCGGTGTATAACGCCCTGAAGAGGATGGACGAGGAGCACCCGCTTGAGCTGGTGGGGCGAGAGCTGAGGGAGATGATGCCCTGGCTCAAGAAGAAATAGTAAATAATTTAATTGGTAACTAAAATGCCTAAACATATGACCACGCAATATAACGAAGTTCCCTTTTCTGGGGGAAATAAACTCATCCTTATTAGCCCCTCTCCAATATAGGGGAGGGGTAAACGCGGCCGGCGGGGAAAAGATTTTCCCTGCCGATAAATCCACTTAATGAAGTTTTTTCTCCCAGGAGGATACTATGAATAAAGTAATAATCTTTGATACCACACTAAGGGACGGGGAACAAGCGGCGGGGGGTACGTTAAATGTCCAGGAGAAGCTGGGTATAGCCAGACAACTGGAGAGGCTGGGTGTTGACGTTATCGAGGCCGGTTTTCCCATCAGTTCGCCGGGCGATTTTGAGGCGGTAAGCCTCATCGCCAAAGAGGTGCGCAAGCCGGTAATCTGCGGGCTGGCCCGGGCTCACCCCGACGATATAGACCGTGCCTGGGAGGCCGTCAAAGAGGCGGCTCACCCCCGGATACACGTGTTCCTTTCCTCTTCGGATATACACCTGGGTTATCAGTTGAAAAAAAGCCGTGAGGAGGTGCTGAACACCGCCCGGGATATGGTGGCACGGGCCAAGAAGTACACCGACGACATCGAGTTTTCCCCGATGGACGCCAGCCGCACCGAGCCCGAATATATCTACCAGATACTGGAGGCGGTGATTGACGCCGGAGCCACCATGGTGAATATCCCCGATACCGTGGGCTATGCTATCCCCGGCGAGTTCGGCAACCTGATTGAGGGCATTATCAACAATGTGCCTAATATCAAGAAGGCCGTTATCAGCGTCCACTGCCACAATGACCTGGGGCTGGCCGTGGCCAACAGCCTGGAGGCGGTGAGGCGGGGAGCCCGGCAGGTGGAGTGTACCGTCAACGGCATCGGGGAGAGGGCGGGCAACGCCTCCATGGAGGAAATCGTCATGGCCATCAAGACCCGCCAGGACTTTTTCCACCTGGCCACTAATGTTAATACCAACCAGATATATAAAGCCAGCCGACTGGTCAGCGACCTGACCGGCTTTGTCGTTCAGCCCAATAAGGCCATCATCGGGGCCAACGCCTTCCGGCATGAGTCTGGAATCCACCAGGACGGCGTCATCAAGATGCCGATAACCTACGAGATAATGGACCCTAAAACGGTGGGCATACCCTCCAGCAGTCTGGTGCTGGGCAAGCTCAGCGGGCGGCACGCCTTCAAAGAGCACCTGGCCGAGTTGGGCTACAGCCTGAACGAGGAGGACTTCAACCGTGCCTTTACCGCCTTTAAAGAGCTGGCCGATAAAAAGAAGGGAGTCACCGATAGGGACATCGAGTCCCTGATCGCCGAGGAGCAGCGCACCATATCGGAGGCGTATCACCTTGACCGGGTACAGGTCTCCTGCGGCGACAGGGGTATCCCCACCGCCGCCGTCAGGCTTATCGGTCCGGAGGGTGAGGCGCTGGCTGATGCCGCCCTGGGCACCGGCCCCGTTGACGCCGTGTACAAGGCTATCAATAAAATAGTGAACGTGCCCAACGAGCTTGCCGAATTTACCGTTAAATCGGTAACCGAGGGTATTGACGCCATCGGGGAGGTGCTGGTAAGAATAGAGAGCGAGGGCATAACCTACACCGGGCGGGGCGCCGATACCGACATCATCGTTGCCAGCGCCAAAGCCTACATGAATGCCCTTAACCGGCTGTTAGCCACTAAGAAAGGAAGCTGATATTGACTCTAGTCGAGAAAATACTGGCCGAACATAGCGATAACAAAGGGGTAAGCCCTGGAGAGTTCATCAACGTCAGGGTAGACCTGGTTATGTCTAACGACATTACCGCCCCTATCGCCATCAGGGAGTTTAAGCGGCTGGGGGTAGACCGGGTCTTTGACCCCGGCAAGGTGGTAATGGTGCCCGACCACTTCGTGCCCAATAAGGACATCGCCTCCGCCGAGCAGGCCAAGCTTATGCGGGAGTTCGCCCACGAGCAGGGGATAATCTACTTTGAATTGGGTGAGATGGGTATTGAGCACGTGCTTCTGCCCGAGCAGGGGCTGGTGCTGCCGGGGGAGGTGGTCATCGGGGCTGATTCCCACACCTGCACCTACGGGGCTCTGGGCGCCTTTGCCACCGGCATGGGCTCGACCGATATCGCCATGGCCATGGCCACCGGTGATATATGGATGAAGGTGCCCCACACCATCAGGCTGGTTTACCACGGAAATCTGGGGGAATGGGTGGGCGGTAAAGACCTTATACTGCATACCATCGGCGATATCGGTGTTGACGGCGCCCTCTATTCGGCAATTGAGTTTACCGGCGAGGCGATAGAAGCCCTGTCCATGGACGGCCGGTTTACCATGGCTAATATGGCCATTGAAGCCGGGGCTAAAGCCGGCATTTTCGGGGTGGATAACAAGACGCAACTTTATGTAAAATCAAGGGCCGAGCGCTCCTACCTGGTATACGAGCCGGATAACGGTGCGGAATACTCAAATGTTATTGAGTATGATGTCTCCGATATAGAGCCCCAGGTTGCCCTACCCCACTCGCCGGCTAATGCCAGGCCGGTGAGCCAGGTGGGGAACATAGAAATTAACCAGGCAGTAATCGGCAGCTGCACCAACGGCCGCATCGAGGACATGAGAATTGCTGCCCAGATTTTGAAAGGACGGAAAATACACCCGGGGGTGCGGTGCATTATCATCCCCGGCTCACAACAGGTGTACCTAGACGCCCTGGCCGAGGGCATGCTGGGAGTATTTATCCGGGCCGGGGCGGTGGTCAGCACCCCCACCTGCGGTCCCTGCCTGGGTGGACATATGGGAGTTCTGGCCGATGGCGAGAGGTGCGTCTCTACCACCAACCGCAACTTCGTCGGCAGAATGGGCAGCACCAAGGCAGAAGTCTATCTGGCCAATCCGGCGGTAGCAGCGGCCAGCGCGGTAATGGGTAAGATTGCCAGCCCGGAGGAGATTTTATAAAAACCAAAAAAAGTAAGGGATTTTGAGAGGAGCTTGGTAGAGGAATAATGCTATGGGGTGGCTCATTGTTTTTGGCATTATACTTGCCATTTGGTTCATTACTTGGCTGAGCAACAGGCTATCTAACCTACGGGGGATGGCAAAGAAGTATGCTGAATTGAAGCCGAAATTTGACAGCTTGAATACTTATAAAGACGAATTGGAACTCACAAACAAAGAATTAAAGCACTGGGCTGATAAATATCATGAGATGAAATCGGTGTTCGATAGGTTAGATAAATACAAGGGTGAATTAGAGTTAAAAGAGTCCCGACTAAGAAATAAAGAAGAAACATTTGAGACATTAGTCAAAGAAAAAACAGCTGGTTTTCCTTGGTTAACTTGGGCTTATGATAATTACTATGAACTTGAGGACCTAAAGATGGAGGCCTATCTTGAAAGCAAACCCCATCCAGCAATAAAAGCCGCCGAACACCATAAACAGATTTCTAAAGAGCGTCGTGAAGCTGAAAAAGCAGCAAGGTTGGCAAATTACCTCTTGGATTATTGTCGTTATCTAGCTCCTTGGTTAGATGAATACATAGGCTTGGAAGCTGATGAGTTAGACGAAATTATAAAAGAGATACACTCAGCGTGGGAGAAGAAAGAGAAGGAGTTTGATGAGGAAGTAAAACGACATTTTGGGCCTAAATATGAAGGACTTACGCCGACCGAGAAATTGCAGAAAAAACTGGATTGGTATTGGGGGAAACCTAATAAATCCAATTGGCAAATTGGAAGGGATTACGAGAGATATAGCGGGTATTTATATGAGATAAAAGGCTGGAATGTCAACTATCACGGTAAGAAGGGATTTGAAGACTTGGGGCGGGACTTGGTTTGCAAAAAAGCTAATGCTGTAGAGATAATCCAGTGTAAGCGCTGGGCGCAAGAGAAAATAATCCATGAAAAGCATATCTATTATTTATTTGGCACCACAGTTGAATATTTTATTGAAAACTTTAGAGGCGAGGACTTACAATTAGCCCTATTTCCTAGCCTTGCTCGAAAGAGAAATGTAATCCCTAAATTGGTTACTACGATAGATGTTTCCCCAAAAGCTGAACAAGTAGCGAAAGTGCTTGGGGTGGTAATAGAAAAAGTACCGTCGGAGCCCTATCCCTCGGTAAAATGCAATGTAGCTAGAAGGACGGGGGAGAAAATCTTTCACCTTCCTTTCGACCAGCAGTATGATACCATATTAATAGAGGAAGAAAGACTAGAATGCTATGTTGAAACCGTTGCGGAGGCAGAGGCCCTTGGATTTCGGCACGCATACCGCTGGAAGGGCGAAGTTGCGCAAATCCCATAAACACACTGCAAAGGGGATTGAAAGGGGCGAAGCCCCTTTAGAAAAATAATCTTCCCTCTCCCCTTTCTAAGGGGAGAGGGATAAAGGGTGAGGGGTTCCTAGAATGCTAAAAGGTACGGTCCATAAATACGGGGCTAATGTAGATACCGACGCTATCATACCGGCGCGCTACCTTAACGTATCTGACCCGGCGGAGTTGGCCAATCACTGCATGGAAGATATTGACGAGGACTTCGTTAAGCGGGTCAAGCGGGGGGATATAATGATGGCCGCCACCAACTTCGGCTGCGGCTCATCAAGGGAGCACGCCCCACTGGCTATCAAGGCGGCGGAAATTTCCTGTATAATAGCTAAAAGCTTCGCCCGCATCTTCTTCCGCAATGCCATAAATATTGGCTTACCACTACTGGAGTGTGACCAGGCGGTGGATAAGACCGAGGCGGGCGATACTCTGGAAGTTGACCTGTCCAACGGCAGGATAAAAAACCTGACCAATGGCATGGAGTTTGAGGCAAAAGCCTACCCCGATTTTATGGCGGAGCTTATCTCCGCCGGCGGGCTGGTTGAGTACACCAAAAAAAGACTAGATAGCAGGAGAGTTTAGATGCAATTTGAACTGGTAGTTTTACCCGGTGACGGCGTTGGTCCCGATGTTACCACCGAAGGAATCAAGGTGCTGGAGGCGGTAGGCAAGAGGTTCGGCCACCGCTTTAAACTGCACTATGGACTGGTGGGTGGGGTTGCCATTGACAAAGAGGGGACAGCCCTGTCTGATAATACCGTGATGATGTGCCAGGACGCAGATGCGGTACTGCTGGGAGCGGTGGGCGGCCCCAAGTGGGACGACCCCCTAGCTAAAGTCCACCCCGAAGACGGGCTGCTGGCACTGCGCAAGGAGCTGGGGCTTTTCGCCAACCTGCGCCCGGTCAAGGTATCCCCGGTTCTGGTTGACTCAACCAACCTTAAGCCGGATGTCATCCGGGGGGTAGACCTTGTCTTTGTCCGGGAGCTTACCGGAGGTCTCTACTTCGCCCGCCCCAAGAGACAGTGGAAGACATCCCGGGGGAGGCGGGCTACCGATTCCATGACCTACTCCGAGCATGAGATTGAGCGCATCGTCCGGGTGGGCTTTGAGCTGGCCAGGGGCCGGCGCCAGAAATTGACCTCGGTGGACAAAGCCAATGTGCTTGAGGCCTCCCGCCTCTGGCGGCAGGTAACCATGGAGGTCGCCCCGCAATACCCCGATGTCGAGTTGGACCACATGCTGGTTGATGCCTGTTCCATGCGGCTGATTCAGAACCCGACCTATTTCGATGTGCTGGTTACCGAAAACACCTTCGGCGATATTCTCACCGACGAGGCCTCGATGCTGGCCGGCTCTATGGGAATGCTGCCCTCGGCCAGTCTGGCCGGGGTACCGCGGGAGGGAGTTAATATATTCGGTATGTATGAGCCGATTCACGGCAGCGCCCCCCGCCGCGCCGGACTTGACATGGCTAACCCCATCGCTATTATCCTCAGCGTGGCCATGATGCTCCGCTATTCCTTCGGCCTGGCTGAAGAGGCGCAGACCGTTGAGACGGCGGTTGACAAGATGTTAAATGAGGGTTACCGTACCTATGATATAATGGACGAAGGCAAAACAAAGGTGGGGACAAAGGGGATGGGAGACATAATAACCGAGAAGGTGGAAGGCTAGAAATTGTCTAAAGTGCAACTTTACGATACCACACTGCGGGATGGCACGCAGAAAGAGGGCGTTTCTTTCTCCGTGGTTGATAAGCTTAATATTGCCCAGAAACTGGATGAGCTGGGTATCCACTTCATCGAAGGAGGCTACCCCGGCTCCAATCCCAAGGATGACGAGTTTTTCCAGAAGGCAAAGAAGCTGACTCTGGCCAACTCGGTGCTGGTTGCTTTTGGCAATACCAGGCGAGCTAAAGTTAAAGCAGAAGCAGATACCAACCTCCAAGCCCTGGCCAATGCCGGGGTGAAAGTGGCTACCATTGTCGGCAAGAGTTCCGATTTGCAGGTTACCAGGGTTCTGAAAACCACTCTGGAGGAAAACCTGAGCATGATTGCCGATTCTGTAGCCTATCTCAAGTCAAAAGGGCTTTCGGTTATCTTTGATGCCGAGCATTTCTTTGACGGCTTTAAGCATAACCCCGATTATAGCCTGCGCTGTTTAACCGCCGCTGCCGAAGCCGGGGCAAGCTGCCTGGCGCTCTGTGATACCAACGGAGGTACGCTTCCTGGCGAAATAGCCGACGCTATCGGGGCGGTTAAAAAAGTGACCTCGGTACCCCTGGGAATTCATGTTCATGATGATAGCGGTCTGGCGGTAGCCAACAGCCTGGCGGCGGTAAACGCTGGAGTAACTCAGGTACAGGGTACCATCAATGGCTACGGCGAGCGCTGCGGCAACGCTAACCTGTGTTCTATTATCCCCAACCTGAAACTCAAAATGGGCATCGATTGCATTACTGATGAGCAATTAAGCAGGCTGGCCGAGGTATCCCACTTTGTCAATGAGGCAGCCAATCTCGCTCCCGATACCTCTTTGCCCTATGTCGGAGCCAGTGCCTTTAGCCATAAGGGCGGGCTTCATGTTTCCGCCACGATGAGGTGGAATGAGAGCTATCAGCATATAGACCCGTCCAAAGTTGGCAACCGGCAAAAAGTGGTGGTTTCCGAGCTATCAGGCAAGGGAAACATCTTATACAAGGCGAAGGAACTGGGACTGAACTTGCCCCCGGAAGGCAAGGAGGCAAAAAAGCTGGTGGAGCAGGTCAAGCTGATGGAGAGCCGCGGCTTCCAGTATGAGAACGCCGAAGCCTCCTTTGAGCTGCTCATACAGCGGGCCAGACCGGATTACCAGTCTCCCTTTGAACTGGTTGACTTTATGGTGGTGGTGGAGAAGAGGCGGCGTGCGCCCGTGAAGGGAAGCCCGGAGGAGATACTATCCGAGGCGATGGTTAAGGTTAGGGTGGGCAAGGAGGTAATGCACACCGTGGCCGAGGGTAACGGCCCGGTTAACGCTCTGGACCAGGCGCTGCGCAAATCGCTGCTGAGGTTTTACCCCAGCATAGCTGAAGTAAGACTGGTCGACTATAAGGTACGCATCCTTGAGGAAACCGTGGGCACCGGCGCCCAGGTTCGGGTACTTATCGAGTCCACCGACGGGGTTGACGAGTGGCACACCGTCGGCGGCTCAACCAACATCATTGAGGCCAGCTGGCTGGCTTTAGCCGACAGCCTTGAATACTGGCTCCTAAAACAAAAAGGAGGTGGTAAAGATGGATGAGATCGAGGTTAAGGTAACCTGGCGTTTCGCCTGGGCTTTATACTGGAGAATGCTGCTTATGGGCCTGGGAATAGCTTTCGTAGCCTGGCTAATTTTGCTTATAGTAGCTACGGTGATAGGCGGGGCATTTTTATGCCCTTTATTATAGGCGGCTTTTAGTCTGGCCTGCCTATATCTACTTGGCTTTGGACCAGGGTTCCACACTGAGGTATTTCCAGCCGGCATCGGCTAAAACGGCCACAATATTGCCTTCAGCCATCTCTACGGCGACCTTGACCGCTTGATGGACTACCGACCCAGAAGACAAACCGGCAAAAATACCCTCCTTTTCCAGAAGCTGCCTTGTTGCCTCTGCCGCCTGCTGGCTGGTAACAGTGGTCTTCTCGGTAAGCAGAGAGGCATCCCAGAAAGGTGGCATCTCTTCCCCCAGGCACTTTAAGCCCTGGATACTGTCACCAATGGGCGGCTCGACTCCGATTACCCTGACATGGGGGTATTTCTCCCTAAACCGGCGGGCAACGCCCGTTAGCGTGCCTCCGGTGCCGATACCGGCCACCAGAACGTCAATCTTATCATAAGGGAAATCGTTTAATATCTCGACGGCGGTAGTCTCGTAATGTGCCAGAGGGTTAGCCGGATTGGAGAACTGGTCAGGCATAAAGTATTTCTTGTCCTGGGCTACCATTTCCCTGGCGGTAGCTATGGCTTTTGCCATGCCAAAAGCCCCTTTGGTCAGGATAAGCTCGGCACCAAAGATTTTGAGCAACTGCCGCCTCTCCAGACTCATGCTATCGGGCATAACGATGGTGACCTTATAGCCTTTCTGACGCCCCAGCCAGGCCAGAGCTATACCGGTATTGCCGCTGGTGGCTTCCAGGATAATCTTGTCCCTGGTTAGCTCTCCGCTACGCTCCGCCTCCTCTATCATGTACTTGGCCACCCGGTCCTTCATACTGGCACTCCCCCCCAGGTTCTGCCCCTCCAGCTTGGCCAGGATTTTCACCTTTTTATTAGGGGTCGTTTGACCCAGTTCAACCAACGGTGTATGCCCCAGAGCCTCGATAACATTTTTAAAATACATTTTTCTATCCTTTAACTACGCCTATAGGTTTTGTCCTTGCCACCTTAAGTGATATACCAGCTTTGTGGGTTATGTCAACCACTTCACTCACGTCCTTGTAGGCTTCAGATGCCTCCTCAGCCAGCGAAGCCATGCTGCCGGCTTTAACCGTAATACCCCTGTCCGCCAGCACCCGGGCAACATCAGCGCCACGAAGGCTGCGCCTGGCCGCCCCCCGGCTCTGCACCCTGCCGGCACCGTGGCAGGTGGAGCCGAAGGTCTCTTTCATAGCCGCCTCGGTGCCCAGCGCCACATAGGAGTAGCGACCCATGTCCCCGGGAATGAGAACCGGCTGGCCGAAATTCCGGTAGACATCAGGGACATCAGGGTGTCCCGCGGGAAAAGCCCGGGTCGCCCCCTTGCGGTGAACGCAAAGCTTCTCTTTTTTACCGTTAATAGTATAGTCCTCCAGCTTGGCGATGTTATGGCAGACATCGTAAATCTGCCTCATGCCCAGTTCTTCCTGGCTCTTGCCAAAGACCCTGCTGAAAGATTCCCTGGCCCAGTGCAGGATGAACTGGCGGTTGGCCCAGGCGTAGTTAGCGGCGCATGACATCGCCGCCAGGTAGTCCTGTCCCTCCGGCGAACTAATCGGGGCACAGGCAAGCTGGCGGTCGGGCAGACTGATGCCGTATCTCTTTACCGCCTCCCCCAGTAAGGCCACATAGTCTGTGCAAATCTGGTGACCAAAGCCCCGGGAGCCTGTATGTATCAGCAACAGCACCTGCCCCAGAGACTCAATGCCCATCGCCTTAGCCGCCCCGGCATCATAGAGCTCATCCACCACCCCCACCTCCAGGAAGTGGTTACCCGAGCCCAGAGTCCCCAGCTGGGGGATACCCCGCTTTCTAGCCTTACTACCGACCTTGTCCGGGTTAGCCCCCTTCATACTGCCAGACTCTTCGGTAACAATAATATCCTCAGGCAAACCATAGCCCTTTTCCATTGCCCAGCGGCTGCCCTTGACCATAACCTCTTCCAGCTCTTTTTCCTTGACCCTTATCTTGCCCTCCGAACCCAGACCCGAAGGAATATTGACGAAAAGCTGGTTGATCAGCTGCTCGATTTTGGGTCTTACCTCACCCTCGGTCAGACTGGTCCGCACCAGCCTGACACCGCAGTTAATATCAAAACCAACGCCGCCGGGCGAAACTACCCCATCCCTTACCCTGGTGGCCGCCACCCCACCTATAGGGAAGCCGTAGCCCCAGTGAATATCGGGCATCGCCAGCGAGTTGCGGACGATGCCGGGGAGAAAAGCAACATTAGCTACCTGCTCAAAGGCCTGCTCCTCCCAGCTATGACCGAGCATGGCTTCGCTGGCAAAGATAAGACCGGGCACCAACATGCCAGCCTTGTAGCTGGTCGGTATCTCCCAGCGGTAGTCGTCTATCTTCCTTACTATTTCCTTCCAGGGTGCCGACATTTTAACCTCAATTAAATATCAAGTAACACCTGAACCCGGTAGCCATCAGTTTTATCCACCTTAAGCATGTGGTAAGTGGCCGCCTTGACCCCAGTTTTCAGTTTGTGCTTTGAGCTATCTACCTTCTCTCCGTAGCTTCTAGCCTTGAGCCGGGTATCGTTAAGCTGGATAATATCAAACCGCTTAAAAAGAATGCCCTCAGCGTCAAAGCGGTAAATAAGCTCGTTTAACCACCCCACCAGCAGGCTCTCCTCATCGCTAGCGGTCAGCTCTATATCCCGATACAGGACCTCCTCCACATCATCAAGCTCGGTTATCAGGCTGAACAAAGCCCTAGCCGCATTGGCAAACGCCTGGTTCAAGTCAGTACCATAGGCGATAACGCCAACGTCAGCGGTATGGTCTAAAATTTCAAAGTCCTTCCCCATAGCTATTGGTTATTAAATTATATCACCTAGCCTTACAAATAAAAATCACCCCTAAAAAAGGTTTCGCCCCACTCCTAGAGGGTGGTTGCCTCCCCACCCAACCCACCCTCTAGAAGTAATACTTCTATCAATTTCTTTTTATTTGCCCCTTTATCCCCCCACCTCACGAGGGAGAAAAAATTAACGCCACCCCAATTGGGGGGGTGGGGTTAAAGATTCTTTAAAAGGTAAAACCTTTTGGGCGGGTGGGTATGGTAAGAAAAACCCACTTTGAGGCTTTTGCCACTATCTAGTATAATGTTAGTAGGAATAACGCCAGGAGATTTTAAGATGGGTGATATCAGGAGCGCTCGTGAGATAGCTATGGAGAAGGTGGAGGAGCTGGGCGCAGTGACCGAAGAGGAGCGCCTGAGATGGAAATACGTCCCCGAAGGGGAAAAACTGGCCGCCAGATACCTGAAGCAAAACCTGAACCTGGCTACCGAAATGGGCAAGTACGACGAGAAGGCGGCCAGTTACATCAAAGAGGGAGCCAGCGAAGTACTGATAAGGAATATCAACCTGTCCCAGGACGAATCAACCAGGAATACCAACAAAAAGGCAATGGAGGGCTTAAAGAGCCTGAAGAAGGATAAAATAGGCTTGGAGAATATTTTCAGCAGGATAAGAAACGTCTTCACCCACTACGCAGAGCAGGGTGAGCAGCAGAGAAGGCAGGCTTATGAGCAACTAAAGGCTGATTTTGGCACCAAGGTCCAGCAGGCAATACAGCAGCAGCTGGGTACGACAGCAGGATTAAAGATAGATATAGAGAAGCAGCCGCAGTTCCAGGAAGAGTGGCGCAAGCTGCTGGCACAGCTAGATTCGCAGTATATCAACCTCCTCAACGAATATAAACAGGAGCTATCGGCTATAGTCTAGGAAATAACGATGGATATTGAGGACGAAAGGATTATAGACGCCGTTAAGCGTACCGAGATATTAAGACCGCCCAAGCGGAGCCTGGCTACCTTCGGCACGACCAATGTATACTACTATCTGGTTACCGAGCCTGCCTACGCCGAGCTGGTGGAGGCTACCACCGAAACGGTGGTTAGAGAAGGCAGGATAATCGCCGAAAGACCAAGAATCGTAACTCCCTACTACCTTTCCCACCTCGAAGGCTTTAGCTCGGAGGCCAGAAAATACTTTGATACCCTAGTTAATACCCACGGCCCTAACGCCCCGGGGCTGTTTTACACCTACAAGAACGAGCCTAAGGAGCTAAACATCGTTTCCGATAACCTGCAGGCTGTAGTAGATAAAATAAATAGTGATATTGATAAGCGGGGCGACCCGCTAGCCTCTATCATCAGGGGACAGGATGATCTCTGGGATGTGTCATTGATGAAATTTCTCTATGAAATGACCCGAAGCTCCATAGCCGATAACCTTCAGCAGATGGGGAACAAAGGGCTTCTGGATATAGACGCCAGGGGTATCCCCACCAACGTCAAAATAAGGATTGAGAAGCTCTTTGAATCAGCTCACAAAGGCGACATCGAGCCCAAGGAGTTGAAGGAGGAGATCGACCGCTGGGGCGTGTTTGATGATTATGAAGACAGGTTCTTCGCCCTTTTCGGAGGGGGGCGGCGGTAATAAACCTCACAAAATCTTCGATTTTGCGGGGGCCCCAGCAAGGGTGCAGAATTTTAATTAAAAAGCCGGGGAAGAAACGGACTTAAGATAGCATGTATAACGAACAGGTGATAGTAAGACCACCCAGTGAAGCCAACAGCTTCCTGCTGCCGGTAACCCTTGGCTGCTCCCATAACAAGTGTACCTTCTGTGGCACCTTTACCGGGATTAAATTCAGGATAAGGCCCCTCGAAGATATCAAACGGGATATTGATAAGGTGGCTGAGAACTACAGCTGGAGCATGAGGCGGGTATTCCTGGAAAACGGGGATGCCCTAATCTGCCCCCAGCGTAGATTGGTGGAGGTGCTGAAATATCTGAGCGAGAAGTTCCCCCGCCTGCACCGCATTGGCACCTATGCCACACCCCAGTCGGCTCTGATAAAGAGTGTCGACGAGCTCAAAGAACTAAACCAGCTCGGGCTCAAGATTGCCTATCTGGGGGTGGAGACGGGAGATGAGGAGCTGCTCAAGAAAATCAATAAGGGGGCCAGCTACGATGAGATTGTGGAGGCGGGAAGAAAGATAAAGCAGGCCGGCATTACGCTTTCGGTTACGGTAATACTGGGGCTGGGGGGCATTGAAGGCAGCAAGCGGCACGCCCTGGGCACCGCCAGGATACTCACCGACCTTGACCCCGATTTTGCCGGCGCCCTCACTATAATGCTTGTCCCCGGCACACCCCTGCACAAAGAGTGGGAGGATGGTAAATTCACCCTCATCTCGCCGTTTCAGTCTCTGGAAGAGCTAAAGATAATAATAGAAAACTCCAACTTTACCAACTGTTTCTTCACCGCCAACCACGCCTCCAACTATCTGCCGATTAAGGCACGCTTGCCCCAGCAAAAGGCGGAGATACTAAAGTTGATAGACGAGGTCTTAACCAGTAAGGATATGTCCCGGCTGCGCCCCGAGTTTATCCGGGCTCTATAAAAGAAGGGCGGTTCAAGCGTGAATATTTCGGTAATTGAAGCCAGAGACCTTGCCGAGGCCTGGTTCCTCTGCCTGCGCAAGACCCTGACCGAGGGGTATGAGTACAAGATTGACCGCGGCAGTTACGCCGGTCAGCACCGCAAAGAGCTCGACTTCGTCGTGGTCAAGGTTAAGAACCCAGGAACTAAACCAATAATACCGTCCATACCTCAGGGTATACCACCGCCTACCTCCATGGAATATATAGAAGACTATCTCCCCTATCTTATGACCGCCCATAAAAGGGAGGGCGAGCAGTATACCTACGGTCAATACCTGGAAAAGCAGATACCGAAAGTAATCGAAATGTATAAGCAGGACGGCCATAATACCAACCAGGGTTTTATGGCCGTGGGCGATGCCGAATCCATAAAACTCGATGACCCCCCATGCCTCAGGTCGATAGATACCCGGATACGCGATAACAGGCTTCACTTTTTCGTCTATTTCCGCTCCTGGGACCTATGGGCCGGTTTCCCCTCAAACCTGGCCGCTATTCAGCTACTCAAGGAGTATATGGCCAGCGAGATAGGGGTTGATGACGGCGAGCTGGTTGCCACCAGCAAGGGGATGCACCTCTATGAATATTCCTGGGAGCTAGCCAGAATTGCCGCAAGAATGACATAGGAGGTCAGATGAAAGACATAGTATCTCCGGAAATACTTGCTAAATTCCCCGATTATGTTCGGGGGGTGGTTATCGCGCGGGGGGTTGATAACAACGGTGAAAAAAAGCAGCTGGTCGAACTGCTGCGAAAGGTTGTACAAGAGGCTACTAAAGACGAGTCCCTGCAGGACATCAAAAACCATCCCCGTATAGCCCCCTGGCGGCAGGCTTATTCCGATTTCGGCACCAACCCCAATAAGTTTTATTGCTCTATTGAGTCACTGGGAAGACGGGCGCGGCGAGGTGACCAGCTGCCCTATATCAATACCCTGGTAGCTTTGTTTAACTACTTTTCCATAAAACACATGGTGCCCAGTGGCGGCGATGACCTGGGCTCGGCCGAGGGAGACCTCCGCCTTACCCTGGCTAAGGGTGATGAGCCGTTTACCCCGCTGGGCTCGGAGGCTATTGAGTACCCCTCACCCGGCGAGGTGATTTATGTTGATAATTCCAAGGTAATGTGCCGGCGCTGGAACTGGAGGCAGGGCGACCAGACCAAGCTCAGCCCGGCCACTCGAAATGTAGCCATAAATGTGGACTGCCTGCCGCCGGTGTCAAAGGACGAGGCTAAAGCCATAACCGGAGAACTGGCCGAGCTGGTGCGGGAGTTCTGCGGGGGTGAGGTGAAGTATTTTCTGCTTGATGCTATTCAGAACGAGGTTGAGATATAACCTGTTCTTGCCCCCAACCCAACATAAAGCTCCATGTCTCAAGACGGAGGATTAGCCGTGAGCCAAATTGATGCCGCCGCCAATATGATTGCCCAATCAAAAAAGCTGGTGGTCTTTACAGGCGCCGGCCTGAGCACCGAATCAGGCATCTCCGATTTCCGCAGTCCGGGAGGAGTCTGGAGCCGATTCGACCCCAGCGAATTTACCTTCCAGAAGTTTCTATCCAGCGAGGAGAGCCGGGAAAAATACTGGGAATTTTCCACCTCATCCTGGGGTGAGATGGCGGCGGCTCAACCTAACCCCGGTCACCATGCTATCGCCGAACTGGACAGTATAGGCAAGCTGGACTGCGTTATTACCCAGAATATCGACGGCTTGCACCAGAGGTCCGGAATCCCGGAGGAAAAGGTAATTGAACTGCACGGGACAGCCCGGTGGGTCAGCTGCCTGGAGTGCGGGCAAAGATACCCCAGGGAGCAAATCCAGGGCAGGCTTAGCTCGGGAATAAAGGTGCCGCGGTGCGATAGCTGCGGCGGAATCATGAAACCAGCTACCATTTCCTTCGGTCAAGCCATGCCGGAACGGGAAACCCGCCAAGCCGAAAACAGGGCAGCCGCCTGTGACCTGTTCTTGGTCGCCGGCTCTTCGCTGGTAGTCTATCCCGCCGCCCAGATGCCACTAATCGCCAAGGAGAGCGGCGCCAGATTGATTATCGTTAACCTGACGCCAACCCCCCACGACCCCCACGCTGATATTGTCATCCACGACCAGACCGGCCCGGCGCTGTCTCAAATCATTGACCGGGTAAAGGCATATTTAAGTTGAGACTTAAACTGGTTGTCCTCACTCTACTGTCACTCTGTTTACTCGGCGGGAGCTGCGCTACCTCCCCCGATTTTGATAGCTCTCTAAAATCGATAGTCAAACCCTATCAATTCAGTATTGCACAGTGGGAACTCAAAGCCCTACCGGACGAAGTGAATGACTATGTTTTCAACAAGGGAGAAAGGGTTGAAGATAAAGTCGGTGTGGTCGTTGAGTATTTTAACCTGATTAAGCAGATAAAAAGCCTTGAAGCAGAAATTGCCGCCGTTAACGCCGGTTATAAAGCGGGTGATTTAGCCTCACTTGAATCTGAACTGAACAGACTACAACAGCAAAAAGCGGCTCTAACCGACGGAGTGGAAAAAATAATAGCCGAGCAGATAAAAGAGGTGCTGGCGGAGCAGGGTATCTATCATCCTCTAGATAATTACATCAAATGGAAGGTCGGCTTCCCACCGCTGATTTTTAGACTGGAGCCACCGCCGCACCTGCTGGTGGTTTCCCCCAGGGACAGGATAGAAAGCCTGAGAGAGATTCACCTGCAACAAGACCTGAGCGTGGCGGCAATGGAGAGCATTGAGGAGCAGGCAGATAAATTGGGTGTCTCCTCACTGGTGGTAGGGCTGGGAGGGCTGGGGACATATCCCGCCTTCGTCATTGACGACGCCAGCCTGCAGTTTACCATCAACGCCGCCACCGAGGAATGGCTGCACAACTACCTGACCTTTAAGCCGCTGGGATTTCTATATTTGCTTGATTTAACCGGCATATCCCGCAATTATGAGATTGCCACCATAAACGAAACCGTAGTTGGCATAGCCAGTAAGGAGATCGGTGCCATCGTCTATCAAAAATTCTATTCTGACTATGAAAATAGTCCCCAGGCACCGGTAGAGGAGCCAGAGGTCGACTTCAACCAGGAAATGAGAGAAATAAGACAGATAGTCGACACATACCTAGCTCAGGGGGAAATCAGCCAGGCCGAAGAATACATGGAACAGAAACGGCAATATTTGGCCTCCATGGGCTACTATATCAGAAAGCTGAACCAGGCCTATTTTGCCTTTCACGGGACTTACGCTGATAGCCCAACCTCCATAAGTCCCATCGGCGCTGAGCTAAAACAGCTGAGAGAGCAAAGCGCCTCACTAAAGGCTTTTCTGGACACCGCAGCCGCTATGACCAGCCGGCAAGACTTAAGTTTAAGCATCCAGTGATAGTGGTCAATAGGCTCTCATTCTGGCTACCACAAAGAGAATAATTAGCCCCAGGAAAACCGCGCCGCCAACTACTAGCCACAGAACCGGCACACCACCAGAATCGGCTGAAGGTGATGATGGCGGCAATAATTGTGCTGGCTCGGTTGACCCAGGGGGCAGGGGGGTAGCCTCGGGCGAAGAATGGGCTACCGGGGGTGGGGCGACGGCTTGAGAGGCTTCAGTGGCTACCATCACCACACCTTCCACCCACGTTGCCTCTATTTCACCAGCGGTAATATCGCTAAGCACCCCGTTGGATGGGTTTACCAGGCTGCTGTCGCCAGCCGCACCGATGACATGAAAGTGCATCTCGGCCAGATATCCCGAGCCATTGGCCCCGGTTAATCCCGGGACATTTTGAATAACCCGGTATGTCCCCGGGCTAAGCTCATTATAGAGGTCGACCGGTATTTCAGTTGAGCCTATAAACCCCGAGGTAATAGTATCCAGCCGTAGAACCGTGGCATCAAAGGTGACATCATAGTTACAGGCGTCAAAGTCAGTCACCTCGCTGATACTGATACTGGCGGTAAAGCCGCTATCGGGGTCTACCCCGGAAGGGTTATCAACGCTCACGGTAACACCCGATGTCGCCGCCACCGGTGGCACTGCCCCACCAACCAGAAGCAGTGCCACCACAACAGCTATAATGCTAAACACTCTTACTATGCTTTTCATTAATCCAGACCAGCTATTATCCTCTCTACCTTGGTAATATCCAGGGCGTTGACATTGCCATCACCATTGGCATCAGCGCCGGGTGTCTCAGCATCCAGTCCAGCGATTATCCTTTCCACCTTGGTGATATCCAGGGCGTTAACGGCACCATCGTCATTGGCATCTCCCGGAATTACCGAGGTGACATTTACCGTATCCCCCACCCAGGTGGCGGTTATCTCCACAGCGAGATTATTGGAGAGCATGCCGTTGGAGAGAGTTATAGTGCTGCTGTCACCGCCAGAGCCGACGACATGGAAGTGCAATACCGCCAGATAGCCGGAGCCAGTTGCCCCGCTCAAGCCAGGAACATTCTGAATAATACGGTATGTCCCCGGGCTTAGCTCATTATAGAGGTCAACTGGGATTGTCATTGAGCCTATCAACCCCGAGGTTACATCATCCAGCCCTAGAACCGTGGCATCAAAGGCGACATCGTAGTTACAGGCGTCAAAGTTAGTCACCTCGCTGATATTGACATTGACGGTAAAGTCGCTGTCCTCAAGCACCTCATCATCCGGGGCATCAATGGTCACCGTCACTGACACAGTCTCCGCATAAAGACGGACTATCTTCACTGCAGAGCTCATGCCAAAGTCCCAACTATCGTTAAGGAGTATGTACAATACTCCATCACCCCCGACAACCGGCCAGTTGGTTGAATAAGAGTGATCCGCTTCGCCCAAATCAAGAGACAGCGTCCACAACTCGGTGCCATCGGAGTTTATGGCTGAAACCGAAGCCCCGTGGCTCACGTAAATGGTGCCATCGGCACCGACGACCGGAGCGTCACCCGCCGCTGAGCCCAGGCTGTATTCCCAGATTGTACTACCGCTGGCGTCAAGCGCTGTAAGCTTTTTGTCGCTGTAAGAGCCAGTCTTAACATAGAGGGTGGTTCCGTCAGCAGCTACGGCTCCGGTAGAATAGCTACCATCGAAGAATCGAGACCACTGCGACACCCCGCTAGCGTTAAGAGCGGTCATTGTGCCGTCCTGACTGCGATAGACTATGTTGCCGTTGCCAAGGATGTTTGGCCCGTATATTGGGCGGTCGGGGAGGGCAGTCGTCCACTTAACCGACCCGTCTGAGTTAAGGGCAATGGCACCATGGGCATCATTACCGACATAGATAGTGCCGTCGTCACCGATAGCCGGTGAGCAAAAGATTATTCCGCCGGCTGAATATGTCCAGTTTACGCTACCGTCGACAGCCACCGAGCGCAGGTTGTCATCGTAGGCTCCAAAGTAAACGTTGCCGCTCTGGTCAACAGCCGGTGATGACATATAGGCGCTATCACTCGTCGAGACCGTCCAGACCTCAGCTCCATCGGTCTGGCTTAGCTTGGCCATCCCGTAATCAGCGGGCGGCCAGTGGGTGCCGAAGTTTATGTAGAGGTAATCTTCGATAACCGCGGCTGTCCCGGAAACACCCTGCATTACCGGTCGGGTCCACGACCATTTCAGCGTCCCATCGGTGTTAAAGGCATGCAGCCCCTCTTCCCCATTTCTAAGTCCGAGGTAGAGTGTTCCATCCGAGCCTATGGAAAGCGGCATCTCGGCACCGGAGCCGGGAGTGGTAGCCGTCCAATCAACCTCGGGAAGGGTGGTGGGACCAGTATAAGCACTGCGGTTGGTATGGTGCGGGTCCAGGCCATAAACGGGATAGGGACTGGAAGCCAGTCCGCGGCTTATCTCGCTACCCGACTCACCCGATGCAACAGGGGGCGCCTCAACCCCCACTGCTACCGCCGGTATTGAAACCAGCAAAAGCAGCGATATAACCAGCACCGGAAATAAGATTTTACCCATTTTCCACCTCCTGTTTTGCCATTTTTTAAGAATACGCTGGCATTTAGTCCATTTTCACCTCCAATAGTTAACCCAGCCCGACAATTATCAGCTCTATCTTGGTAATATCCATAGCGTTGACATTGCCGTCACCATTAGCGTCAGAGCCGGGGGTCTCAACGTCCAGTCCAACGATAACCCGCTCCACCTTGGTTATATCCAGGGCATTGACCGCACCATCGCCATTGCCGTCACCAGGCGTCACTGAGGTAATATCCACGGAATCACCAGCCCAGGTCGCTGTTATCTCCCCAGCCTGGTTATCCGATAGCACGCCGTTTGACAGAGATATAGCGCTGCTATCGCCTTCAGAGCCGATGACATGGAAGTGCAGTACCGCCAGATAGCCGGAGCCGCTTACACCAGCCACACCGGGGACATTCTGGATAACCCGGTATGTCCCTGAGCTTAGCTCGTTATACATATCAACCGGTACCGCGGTGGAGTCTATCAGCCCTGAGGCTACGTCATCCAAGCGTAACACCGAGGCATCAAAGGTAATATCATAGTTACAGGAATCAAAGTCGGTGACCTCGCTGATATTGATACTGGCGGTAAAATCGCTATCGGGGGAGACATCATCGGGGGCGTCAATGCTGACCGTCACCAGTTCCGGCGGCGCCAATTCGGTGGTAAAGCTCCAAGAGTAAGCCGAGGCCATTGGATTGCCGGCGGCATCGGTTATCGCCGTACTTAAGCTGGCGGTATAGAAGGTGTCGTAGGCCAAGTCGGCAGACGGGGTAAAGGTAGCGGTATAGGTACCACTATTATAGGAAACGCTACCCGATACACCAGCTAGGGTAAAGCTGCCGGTGGTTATGGTTGCCGCATCCATCGCCTCGCTGAAGGTAGCCGCTACCACTGTCTCCAAAGACACATCAGTGGCATCTGCTGCCGGTGAGGTGCTGGCTACGGTGGGTGGGGTGGTATCGGACTCGCCCACCTTTACCAGCCAGACATCACTACCGCCAGCACCATAAGAGCCTGTATCGCCGGTAACAATATAGCCGCCATCTGAGGTAACCGCTACCGAGAGGCCATCTTCGTAATTGGAGCCGCCGAAGAATGCATTCCACTCCTCATTCCCATTGGCGTTGGTCTTTATCAGCCACATTTTTCCATATCCAATACCATAAGAGTAGGTAGTGCCGGTAACAATATAGCCGCCGTCCGGGGTCTGGGCTACCGAGTGGCCGGCATCACTGGCAGACTCCCCGCCGAAGGTATTACTCCAGACCTCGTTGCCGCTGGCATCGGTCTTTACCAAGTAGACCTGACCAGTGCCGCCGAAGGAATAGCTATTGCCGGCAATAATATAGCCGCCATCCGAGGTCTGGACTACTGACTGTCCATAGTCACCGCTGACTCCGCCGAAGATTTCGTTCCACTCTTCATCCCCACTGGCATCAGTCTTAATCAGCCAGGCGTTAGCGGAACCATCACCGTAAGAGAAAGTGTAGCCAGCAATAACATAGCCGCCGTCCGAGGTCTGGGCTACTGACCGTCCATAGTCGTCATTTGAGGTGCCAAAGGTCCGGCTCCACTCCTGAATACCGTAGGCATCGGTCTTTATCAACCAGGCATCATAAGACCCAGCACCATGGCTCGAGGTATCGCCAACGATGACATAGCCGCCATCCGAGGTCTGGGCTACCGAGTAGGCAGTGTTGGCTCCCGTACCGCCGAATATCTGGTCCCACTCTTCATTGCCGCTAGCATCGGTCTTTATCAACCAGACATCACAATAGCCAGCAAAAGAATAGGTGTAGCCAGCAATAATATAGCCGCCATCCGAGGTCTGAGCTACCGACTTGCCATAGTCCTGCTCGGAGCCGCCGAAGGTCTGACTCCATTCCTCATTACCGCTAGCATCGGTCTTTATCAACCAGACATCATTAAGCCCAGCGCCATAAGAGTATGTCTGGCCGGCAATGATATAGCCGCCGTCAGAGGTCTGGGCTACCGAGTTGCCCTGGTCGTGACCCGAGCCGCCAAAGGTCTGGCTCCATTCCTCCACGGGGGCGCTGCGGGAATCGGGCGGAGTGGTAATCTGCTCACCAGCGGCCGGCAGGGGGAACATGAGCAGAAGAGCGCAGACAAAGGCTACTAGAAGTATTTTTTGTACTTTCATAATACCCTCCTAAAACCCCCACCCCCCTCTTACGAGGGGGGTGATTTTTTTACTCAGGCTCGTGTTAAGGTTTGTCTTTAACCAGAATGATTAATCCAGGCCGACGATTATCCTCTCCACCTTGGTGATATCCAGAGCGTTGACATTGCCATCGCCATTGGCATCAGCGCCAGCTGTCTCAGCGTCCAGGCCGACGATTATCCTCTCCACCTTGGTTATATCGAGGGCATTAACCATGCCATCACCATTGGCATCCCCAGCCAGCGCCGAAGTGATACTCACCGAATCGCCAACCCAGGTCGCCTCTATCTCTGCCGCCTGAATATCTGATAGCGTGCCGTTAGCGAGACTTATGGCACTACTATCGCCTTCAGAGCCAATAACATGGAAGTGCAATACCGCCAGATAGCCGGAGCCGCTCACCCCGGCTACACCAGGAACATTCTGAATAACCCGGTATGTCCCTGAGCTTAGCTCGTTATACATATCAACAGGTATAGTGGTTGAACCTATCAGCCCTGAGGCTATGTCATCCAGCCGCAGTACCAAAGGATCAAAGATAATATCGTAGTTACAGGAGTCAAAATCGGTGATCTGGCTGATATTAACATTGGCGGTGAAGTCGCTATCAGGTTCAGCTGTAGCCGGGGCATCAACGCTAACCGCAACCGCCCCTACCGCTACCACGGTAAAGCCGTCAGTTAGCGTTCCCGTTCCGGCCGAAGTGGTAACTGAAACATCTCTCAGCCCCAAGGTAGCAGTAGTATCGATAGAGATGTTAGCCGTTATCTCCGCAGCACTGACCACGGTAAAGGAATTGACTGTTATCCCGTCACCAAAGCTTACTGCCGTGGCTCCGGTAAGATTAGTCCCGCCAATGGTTACCTCCAGAGTCGCCCCCTGCTCCCCGGAATCAGGGCTGACTGAGGTTACCGTCGGTAGCTCAAGAGCACTAACATGCAGGGCCACCGGCACGGTTACCGAAGCCTCATCGGGGTCATTACTGGCGATGATTATCTCGGCATTGTAAGTGCCCACACTGAGTCCGGTGGTGTCTATGGTCACCGTTATGGGGTCTGAGCTAGACGCCGCCACAGCACCCGAAATGGGGCTTTCACTCAGCCAGGAGCAATCTATGCTGCTTACGGTAAAGATGGCTGTTTCCTCATCGAGCAGAGTCGCTTCCGAATCATAGACCTTTGCCGTGATAGTGTACTCACCCAGCACGGCTTCCGCCGGCAGGCTATAGGTGAAGTTGCAACTGGCCACCTCTCCCGCCTCCACGGTTATCGCCGAGGTGTCATAAAACACCAGCGTACCTTCCGGGTCCTCCACATTGATAGTAACGACGCCGTCGGTAAGGGCGGCATCACCGCCATTGCCCACATCCACATAGATGGTCACGTCTTCCTCAGGCAGGTAGCTGGAACTGTCGGTAAATAGCGTCACTATACTTACCTCGGGAGTGCCGATTATGGCGTCAGTGGTCCCGTAATAGAAGATGACGTCCTGGGATTCACCGGGTGAGAGCGTGCCCAGGTTCCAGTACATGCCTACGGCGGTATCCGAGGTTATTGACTGCCCGATGGTCGCGGTATAGTCAAAGGGGATGTAATAGATATCCGGCCAGTAAACAAACTGCACCTTATAAGGCTTATTGCCAGTGCTAAATGTGCAGTTGGAGGTTAGTGTTGGACTGACCAGGCTATCGGTGGCCTGCCAGTAGTCAAACACTGGGTTGTTATACTCCTGTTCGGTGGTGACGTTGCCCACTCCCGGAACGATAAACGGAGCACCATCGTTGTATGCCAACATGGTATCAAGCATGAAGCGTATCTTTACCTCGTGGCTGGCGGCATCGTTGTTGGTAATAGTAGCCTGGTATTTAGTGGTGTCTTGCTGTAAGGTCAACCTCAGGGAGACACCCACATCCGTCGGTAGGGACCACTGCGTGGTAATGCTGTTGCCATCAACGGCAGGCGCCTGTGTTACATAGCTATCCATGGCAGCATCTTGATCGTAATCGCTACCATCTAACTGAACCGTCATATAGGAGGTGCCAGCGTAGGGATAGCCGTAAAGCAACAGCTTTTCATCGGCGGTGGCTTCGGTATATCTACCAATGTAACTCAAGTCAGCAACCGCAATACTCATGTCATATTCGGTATTACTCAAAGTCAGGTCAGGATTTTTGGAAATGACCTCTTCTTTAACCGTTGCCAGACTGCCCTCAATGCTTATCGGCACCGAGCCGCCGCTTGCCTCCTGGTCGCTGATGTCATAGGTAAGCTCACTGGTGCCATCGTTGCCAATGGTCAGGATATAATCCTCTGTGGTATCAGGAGCTAACGTTACTTCATAGCTGGTCGGTGATACACTGATGTCAGGCACAGATGGAGATGTAAAGAGGATGGCATAGAGGAATTCATCCCAGTGGGTATCGTTGGTAAACAAGACGTCAGTCTCGTAGTCAGAGTAGTAATTGGCCGAAGTTTCCGGGTAGTAAATGGACAGCCCGTGAGAGTTGCCCACTGATGCCGTATGGCCTTCGGCAATAACAGCGTTAGTTATCGCCGTCATCACGTCACTGGCGGCATCTCTGACCGCCTGACTTATAGTGGCATCCTGATTTACCAGCTGGGCAAAGTGATAGAGATCGATATAGTAGTAATAGTAGTATTCCTGGGCTGAGCTTCTGGCCGTACTGATGGCAGTCCAATCACCGGGGGCGTTGGTCATGGCTACAGCAAAGCTGTCAACGGCGGTTGCCAGCGCTTCCATATAATCTAAGTCCACCGCCGACTGAGTTATATCCCAGCTCGAACTATAGGAGATTACGTAGTCGTTAACTATCTGGGTACCCAGCTCTGCTGGTGTCATCGTTGGGTCGGCGGTCAGGGCGGTGAGAGTGGCGGCATAATCCCAACCGTCGCCGGGTTCGGTTTCCTCCGAGCCCACGGTTATGTCAACCAGAGGACGGCTGGCACTGCCCATCACCTGATAAGCCACCTCGACCATTTGCATCAGGCAGGCATCAAAGCCAACGATATCCAGCGTTTTGCCGGTGCTAAGGTTGGCCGCATTAAGGGCGCTGCGGAGTTCGGTCATGGTCAGTTCGTCACCAGACTCGTCATCAACGCAGATGGACTTTACCGCCTCACCATCGCTATCTCTCCCCCTCCAGCCGCTGCCGTGGTTCCAAAGCACCAGGGCATAATGCTGGGCGGGATAGTTTGCCACCGCCCACTCGATAAAACTCGTCAGTGTCGCCGGGTCGCCCATATTCACCTCTCCCAGGTCTTCGATCACCGGGGAGTTAATAATCAACTGGTCGGTATCCTGAGTGACGTATAACCGCTTGGTGCCGGTCCAGTTCCCGTTGGTGGTGTCATCGGCATAGTCGCGCTCAGCGCGGTCCATCTGAACCACGATTGCGACGTCATCGGTAGAGCCGGCAACTTCCATCTCGTTCATATCATCTATGCCGGCACTCTCCAGGTTATTATCGGCATCAAGGTAAACCATAAACAGCCAGTCCACTTCAAACTCGGAGGCGGTGGCATCTACCGCCGCCTGGATATCGAGCAGGCCATAGCCGTCTATATTATTGTTGGCGTCCACCGAACTAGCTGTTGACTGGAGCAGGTTCCTGACATCGGCCGGATGCCCCTTTAGCTCAGGATTGGCTTCAAGCAGTAGCGCCGCGGCTCCGGCGGCAACGGGACAAGCCATGCTTGTCCCGTGCATCACGTAGTAATCCGCCGGACCCGAGCCATCCAGATTCAAGCCATCGTTGTCAATAAAGTAAGCACTGGCACCGCCAGGCCAGGCATAGACATCCTGGTCACGCACCGATATTATGGCGCTGCCCGGAGCCACGATATTCGGCTTCTGCGGTGCGCCACTATCTACCCTCGGTCCGCGGCTGCTGAAGGAGGCCATGGTACCTACCGTCTGATCGGGGTTGATGAAGTGATAGCTAAGCCCGTCATAGGCAGTCCAGTTCTTCCTGCTGGTGTAAGCACCAACGGCTATAGCCTTTTCGGCATCGGCCGGTGAACAAAGGGTATAAAACGGGTCGGCGTTATGAAACTCAACCGAAGCCCCGCTACTGGCAATGCCCTCAAAGTAGATATGGTAGAACTGGTCACTATCCGAGTTGTTAGTAACTTTTAGATAGTAGGTCGGGCTTCCTGCTGGCAAGTAGAAATACCAGCCAGCTTCAGGACCATAGCCAGAAAGTTCATGCTCGGTACCTTTCCAGCTCTCTTCCTGGGCACCTGCCCAGATGTCACCCATAGCCGTCTGGGTGGAATCGTAATACTCCAGAACCAGGTCTCTGCTATTTGCCAGTCCGTCAAACCAAACCAGGTTAAAGCCAAGCCCGGCATTACCGCCGGTGGAGCCAGTAACATCGACCTGGATAAATCCAGTGCTGCTATAGGCATCAACCGTGCCTGAGTAATGCTCACCGTCACCGGCTTCATTACCCGCCGAGATAAAGACTACCGCCCCCTGACTAAAAGCGTAGTCTACCGCCTGGGAGGTTTGCCTGGTACCATCATGGTAATCCCCCCAACCACCATAACTCATGGTTATAATATCGGCGTCATAGGTATCCACCGCCGCCTTAATGGCGTTGGTCATGGCATCAAGCGAAGCGTTACCAGTAGTATCATTGCCAATCTTGAGAAAGATAAGGTCAGCATCCGGTGCCATGCCTTTATATTCGCTAGCGGCTCCGGAGGACTGTGTTCCCCGCCCCAGAGCCGAACCGGCGACATGGGTACCATGCCCGGTAACGCTATTGGCAATGGTGTCATCCAGCACCGGCCAGCTTGAGTAGTCTTTACTGGCTACCGGCGCCGGGATATCAGGGTGAGAAGTGTCCAGGCCAGAATCCAGCACGGCTATCCTGACACCGCTACCATCATAGCCTGAGCCCCAGACATCGTCGGCGTTTACCTCAATTGCCGCCTGGTCATTCTGAGGCTCTAATAGCTGCTCGGCAGTATCCAGTTGGGCAACATAGTCCCTGCCCGCCAGCACGCCAAGCTTATCTACAGGCATATCAGCCACGATAAAGCCGGTGGGGAATTCCCCTACCGGCGGTATCCAGGAATCTGGATAAGGGATAATACCCATAGACTCCAGTTCATCTAATTGCTTTACCGTCGGCTCCTGGGCAAGGTGGATAAATACCCGCTGTGTCTCCAGGTCTTTCGTATTCATGCCCCTAGCCTGCATCATGCTCAACTCGCCGGCTGTTGGCTGAACCTGCTGGCAGCGCAGCTTAGCCTCTACCTGCAAAGAAAGCAAGGCGCTGACCTTAGCCTCGGGCTCAGCCGCCGGAAATGAAAGCGCCTGGTGACTGTTTCCAGATGAAACAGCGTGAACACCAGGCATAGTACCAAGGGAAAGTGACAATAAAAGAAAAATAGTGCCAAAAATCTTGAGGGGGGTTTTCATAGTTACCTCCTTAAATTTTGTGGACAGTTGAGCACCAGTATAGCATAAAAAATGCCCACTGTCAACAAGAAGGCATACTATTATATAGTACTTTAGGGTGACTTTTGGGTAACTTTAGGCAACTATGGTGCCTCTTAGGCTAGAGGCTCTAGCGCCTGTTCGGCGGTGTCCAGTTGAGTTATGTAATCTTTATTCATCAGCTCGTCAAGCTTGCCTATGGGCATATCGGCCACCAGGAATCCGGCGGATGGCCCTTCGGCGGAAGGTATCCACGAGTCAGGATAAGGGGTAATGCCCATAGACTCCAATTCGCCTAATTGCTCTACCGTCGGCTCCTGGACAAAGTGGGCGAATATCCTTTGAATTTCCAGGTCTTTTGTATTCATCCCCCGGATCTGCATCTGCTCTAGCCTCTCCGGCGTGGGGTCGGTGATCTGTTGCTGCCTTAAATTTATCTGAATCAGGAGCAAGCTGGTGGCTTTGGTCGTTTCTATCTCTACTTCCTCAGCAACTAAATACGGCTCGCCTTCTTCGGTTAGCTCAACCTGCCCGGTAACCTTTATCGGACGGCCGATATCATCCAGAGGTTCAAGGTCACCAGCCGGTTCTCCGGTAACGTAGAGCCAGCCGGTGGTATCTTCCAACAGCCAATCGCTGCGGGTTACCGGTGGACTGCCGTAGCCCCCCTGCCACCCCTGATACACCCCCTCGATAGTAACTGTTTGACCCTCGTAGAGGGTAGGGGCTGCTCTTATCTCCCCGATGGCGGCTTCGGGGGAAGGGACAGGCGGCGGGCAGGCGGTCATTAACAGGACAGCCAAAAAAGCCACAAGTAGAATCGATTTACCGTTCAACAACCTATACATCATTCTTTATTATAGCAGTCTGGGCAAAAGAGGCCAGCCCTCGGCTATAGAGCAGCCGAGGGCTTAAACCTGCTAACTACCTAATTAATATGCCCTGCTTCTAGCTACCCAAAAGGCGATGATTAACCCGACCAAAACCACGCCGCCAATTATCAGCCACAGAACAGGCACACCGCCGGAACCGGCTGAAGGCGGTGATGGTGGCAACATTGGTCCTGGTGTGGTGTCCTCAGGCTCTGGCCCGGTCGCATCCGGAGGTGTTGAGTCGCCCGTATCCGGAGGTGTCGAGTCGCCTGTATCCGGAGGCGTTGAGTCACCTATATCCGGAGGTGTTGGGTCAGTTGGCTCATCGGGGACTGCGCCATCTTCTATAGTCGCCGCCAGATTTACCTCGGTCACCTTACCACTTTGCCACTTGGCAGTCTGCCCGGTAGAAAAACCGTTTATATAGAAAGTAACGGTAGTTCCATCGGCTACACTCCCCTGGACAACAAGCTTGGGCGCCATTGGGTCAGCACCGCCACCATATTCACCCGCAACGGTAGTTTCTATGGGGTTAGTGCCAACGCCAGTCTGAACCCCTTCTCCCACCACCTTAACCGAAGTCCCCACCGGTGCCGGGCTGCCGTTTATATCGACTGCGCCGTAGAAGGCATGCGGCAAACTCGGGGCTTCCGCGGCGTAGACGGGGGTGGCCGCCAGGGCAAGTAACACTGCCAGAAACATAAAGGCAACCATTTTCGTTTTCATCGTTTTCCTCCTTTAGTTAATTTTTTAACTCCCTTTTTAATTTTTACCTCTCTACCTCACCCGCCACCTGTTCGACCTACAAGCGGCAGGCATCTCCCCTGCTTAATCCAGTGATGGCTCTATCGGGGTAACGGTAAAGCCAACCAGGGTACAGTCATTCTGCATATAAATCCAGTAGCCCTCACCCACCAGCATATCCTCATCGGTATAGCTCTGACCGTAGGAAAAGGTCCAATCTTCACTGTTCATTGATGGGCTTATAACCTGGGAGTAACCGGGCAGGTTATCCGACGTATTGGCCACCGATTGCACGGCGTTATCGACGTGCTTGGTCGTCAGGCTGGCCAGACCTATCAGGTTCCAGCCGGCGTACAACTGCTTGGTCGGTAGAGATATATCGGTGGCGTTATATTTGAGCAACACGCTGTCAGCGGCGTTCATCTTGATATAGATGGCATCACACGGCTCAAGCGTATAGTCGGTAGTCACCTGCTCCCAGTAGTTGCCATCGGTATCGGCATCACCAGCGTCATACCAGTAGGCTATCGTTATCTTGTCTGAGTCCACCACCTCACCAACGGTATCAGTTGAGTCATCAAGGATTATCGGCACAGACAGCGCATTCCAGCCAACATTCAGACTTATTACCCGGGAATAATAGGCGGCGTTATCGGCAATAACATTAGCTACTGGCTGATAAAGCCACTCGTAATAGGTAACGCGGTCGGTGATATTCTCGCCCGTGCCCTCGGGATTAGATACGGTAACACTGGCGCCGGTAGCCGCGGTATAGGTCGGTCCGCTGGCATCACCCCACCAGTTATACCTGGTGTCCACCGTTGATACTGAGGAGCGAACATTGACCCCGTAGCCAGTGTTATTATAGATATCATTGTAGTTAATAAGGTGGCTGGCCGAGGTAAGCTCCATGTCAATGCCGTCACCGAGGTTATCGGTTACCACGTTCTTTTTTATGGTATAGGCGGTGCCCTGTACATCTATGCCATCCCCATAACAGCCGGTTACGGTATTACTGGTGACAGCGAAAGTAGCGGTATGGGTATAGCCCTGAATGCCGTAGCTGGTGGCTCTGGTAATGGTGTTGCCGGTGATGCTGACCGAGGAAAGCTTATAATCGGCATCGTATCCATCAAGGTATATACCCTTGCCCTTCTGGCTGGTGATGGTATTGCCGCTTATGGTAATCCCGCTTACGGCGTAGCCGGCGCTTGCCCTGACATCAATGGCGGCATCAGTGCTGGCCGGGGGGTCACCCCCGCCATTAGTAAAGGTGTTATTGCTTATCGTCCCCTCGGTGAAGGCGGCACTTGTTGAGGTGAGCACAATTCCCTGGTTATATATGTAGCTAAAGACGCAGTTCTGTATCGCGATGTAATCGGCCGAACTAAGGTAGATGCCATCGGTAAAATGTGTGCCACTCCGCAGGCGGTCAAAGGTTATACCATCAATGGTAACGCCGTAGGTGGCACTGCCGGTGGCGCTAATAGTTACCACCTGGGCAAGGGTAGTAGTCGGCCTGATAGTTACCGATGAGGCGCCATTAACCGACTGCAGGGTGATTGCCTTAGCCATGGTAAGCGCGGTATCCAGCTCGTAGGTGCCATCGCCCAGCTTAACCGTCTCACCGGGCAGGGCATCATTGATGGCATTCTGCACATAATCGCCACCATGATAGCCACCACCCTCATCTACCGGAGAGGTAGAAGTCGGGGCGTAGGTATTCACCAGACTATTATTGAGGTCATATAGTGAGACCGCCGGGGCAACGGTTATCGTCCAGCTTGCTTCGATATAGCTGCCAGCCGAAGCAGTTATAGTATAGGTTCCGGCAACAGTGTCCTTATATAAAAGGGAAAATTGACCGGCGGTGATGCCATCGGGGTCGCCGGTACCATCATATATAGTAGCCGAGCCTATCTGAGAATCGGCGGCGGAATAAAACTTACCCGTGCTCGAGGTTGAGCTCAGGCTTGCTGTCAGGTCGCTGCCCGGCGCCTTTATATTCCCATACTGGTCCTGAAGCTGGAGGTATATAGTACTGGAGTACATATTTACCATGGTGGCATCATCGGAATAGACGTCAGTCTTATTGGTAAATACCAGCTTGGTCGCCGCGTCAGCAGTTACCGCATAGCCGGGAGCCGCCTCAGCATATTTGGGTTCGGCGCCTGTAAATACCTTCACTTTAGCCGCCGAGGTGGAAGTGGTGGGATTTACCAGCCCAAAACCGGAAGTGAACTGGACGTACACATTGGCACTATTAGCCACTGACTGGGGAACAGTTAATGTCACCGTGCGGCTGTCGGAGTGGCAGGTGGGGTCAACAGTGCAAGCCGTCAACGAATAGGTCCCCACGCTGCCGTCGGCATCCACCTGCACATAGCTCTTGCTAGCTGTGGCGGGCACGGTGGTGCCGGAGGGGAAGATAACGGTAATAGTGCCCGAACCCCCGGTCAGGGCGCCGCTGGCACCCGCGGTAAATTCAAACTTATATTCGGCGGCGGTGCCCACAGTTGCCGGGTTGGGGTAGCCGGTAAGATGGTCAACACTACTGACCGCCGTGCCACCCAGATAAAAATATTCGGAGTAAACCGGGGTAGTATCCTGGCTGGTCTCTACCTTTACCCTGTAGAAGCATAGAGCACCAGCCGTCGTCTTGCTCTGTGCGGCGCTTGTTATAGTGGCATCGGTCTCAAATTTGATATAGGGTGAGGCGCCGGCGGCTATGTCCTCAGGGACGGTCAGCCTCACCCTATAGGTCCCAACATCAGGGTCAGTATAGCAATCAGTATAGCCAGTAGTGGTAGTTAATGCCCCATCAGGGTCAACCGCCACATAGTCCTTGTCTATTGAGCCAGGCAAGGTAAAGGCATAGCCTGAACCTTCCTGACCCGCCATATCCGTAGTCCCGTTGGGAAAGAATATGGTAACGGTATCTTTGCCACCCCTCAGAGCAGTAGTGGTGGTGAAGTGGACAACATACTCCAAGGCAGTGCTGGTTGAATTAAGAGCAGTACCATCTGATAGTTCAACCCACGCACTGCTAACACTAGATGCCTCGGCTGTTTCCATGGCCGAAAAAGGGGAAAGTGCCATGCCCACAACAACCAGGACAGGCATCAGCAACCGGCAAATAGTTTTTACTTTCCCCATATCGTTAGTAAGCCTCACGCTCTAATAAGCTCTTCTCCTTATGGCTATCCAGAGGATAACCACGCCCACTACGAGCACTCCAGCCATTGTGCCCCAGATGATTGGCCAGTTGATGGTCGGTTCTTCCGGAATATCCGGTGGCGGAGTGGTTTCTTCCGGCTGTTCCTCCACCATAAAGGAACCGCTAAGACCACCAACCTCTACCGAGTAGGTACCAGCCGTATTCTTGGTCGTGGTGAAAGTCACCTCTTCACTGGCACCAGCGTCTAGAGCTATCTCCTTGGTCTCTTCTACCCCACCATCTATCTTGAGCGTCACCGTGTAGCTACCGGCGGCATCGCCGCTGTTGGTAACCAACACACTGATGGTTACCGCCTCCCCAACATAAACTGCGCTCGGGGATACCGAGAGTTGGGCGGTAGTGAAAGCGGCCTCTTCCGGCAGAGTGGTGAAAGTATGGTCCTCTGACTCTGCCAGGTTACCAGCGTCATCAGTAGACCTGACCTTGAAGTAATAGTTATTACCCGGGGTCAGTTCATCAAGGTTGACAATATGCTCGGTGACCAGCTCTGTATCCAGAGGGCTAACCACAGCCGGGCTAGCCCAGTACTCTACCTGGCTATCACTCTCCTCATCTGTATTCCAAGCGATATCAGCACTGGTCTTCGTAACATTAGACACGCCCACACTGGAGATTGCCGGAGGTGTGGTATCAGGTGGTGCTCCACCGCCCCCTCCGCCACCTCCACCACCGGGCCGTCTGGTGATAGTTACTGAATCACCAACCCATACCGCCATTATCTCCTCAGCCTGGATATTGGATAGTGTGCCGTTAGACAGGCCTATGGCGCTACTCTCGCCTGCGGAGCCAAGAACAGAGAAGTTCAATACCGCCAGGTACCCGGAGCCAGTTGCCCCCGTTAAGCCAGGAACATTCTGGACCACCCGGTATGTACCGGCGCTAAGCTCG
>JAUVYB010000026.1 GCA_030603275.1 Deltaproteobacteria bacterium
CTTCGCGGTGCTGTTCTTCATTTGATGGATCCCTCCTACACAGATTAGTGTTTGCTCTTACACCCTTCTATTATAGCTGGAACCATCAACCCTCTTACTCAATATACTAAGGAACCTTTTTATCAAAGTCACAATTCGCTATTTTGTGCAACGCGGGCTCATTGAACAATCTGAGTTAATGTGACCAAGTAACATTGCCCTAGTATCAGGTTTTCAGGTCGTGAGGAAGAGACTATCTTTTCACTTGTCCCATGTAAACATCTATGTCATATTCGGTACGAGCGACCATCTGGAGGATTGTATATGTGCCGGACGCAAGTTGTCTGTTAATTCCTTCTATTTCTTTCTGCGTCTCTGATTCGGGATATGATGGTTCGAATGATGGGGCCCGAAGGCCGATTCTCTTTATGCTGTAGATTACTCTGTGCCGATATATTTTGAAGTAAGCTATGAGCCCAAATATTACGGCGACTCCAACCTGTATGGCAAGAATACCTACTTGAATCCATGTTACAGCGTTAACCACGCTAACAGTATCGCTGATTTCTTTCATAATGACCCCCTTAATTCTGCCCAACCCTTCAGCTGATCTATTTTGGTTGGGTAAATATTGCTCCTAATTCGTGCCACTGTTTTATCACGATAAGGTCAACACGTCAATTGCATTGCTTTCTGGCTATTCAAATAAAATCAAGATTGTTGGACGGGCTGATAAAGAAGTGGGATCTATGGGACTTTTTTGTCAGGTATAGGATAATTAAACAAAACCGAGGAATGTTAACTACGAAGCGGGTCATGGGGTATCAGAGCTGGAGTAAGGAAGAACTTGCGAAACAAAGGCTCTATTGTTCCGGTTTGACAGAGAGACGATTTCTCGACTGAGTTACAATTACAATAATATCCTATTTATGTTGACACGCCGGTCGTTCGGTACCTCATAATCCTTTAGGAAAGACGGAAAAAGCCTTGTGTACCTGATATGCTTCATCGGCACAATAAATACATCAGGCAACTTAGTTCCAGCCCCTTTGAGGTCAACGAAAGCAAAGAAAAGGCCGGGCCTACTCAACTTGGCATACCTCTCACCAACGTCCCACTCGTAGTGGTGGGGTTGCTTGTCCTTACCCCTGCCGCGTGTTCTGAGTGCTCGCCAGGTTGTCTTGACCTGGATTGATGCAGTAGCCTCGCCATCAGGCAGACCGACTAAAATATCTACGTGAGGCGCGTTGCCGAATGTAGGCGCTGCGTGGAAGCCTTTAGCTGCCAGACGGGAGGCAACGAAGTAGACACCTGCTGTGCCAACTAGAATGCCAGAACGTTTAGGTTTAGCCATTTATATCTCAAAGTATTGAGAGAAGGTCACTCATGAAAAAAGACTGTCCAGAGACTAGTCCATAGAGGACTTTTGAATACACTCCTACTACTGCAATTCATTCAACTTTCGTACAATCCAAACCATCCCCTCTGTATCAAGACCACAGTATTCCTCCAAATCCTTCTTAGTCTGTTCCTTTTCTTCATAACTACTACCGGCAAAAGCAAGTTTCAAGTATGCAAGGCTAGCATCATCTCCCTTAGCAATAGGCATACCTTCGTAGCCCTTTCCAGTGACTGCGGGTAAGACCTCTTTCATGGATGCGCTGCCTCTTTGTACAGGATTGTAATAGTGGAAATTCTTGAAAGGAGACATAAGGTCAACCAACTTATTGCACACAGCGTTAGTCCAATTGCGATATTGTGCGAAAGCCTCACCCAATTCTGTTAATACTTTTTTCTCAAAACTCTGATTATAGACAACCACACTCCCCTTATCAGGAAGGGCTCTGCTCAACTCGGAAAGTAGGTTTAGTCTTGGGTCCTCATTACTACTTGCCAGAAAAGACCAGTGCAGTGGGTCCGACTTTTCAGCTTTAAGCATATGCAACGAAAATTGAAATGGGACCTTCTGATACGGACGTATGCCATCAAACAATGGTATAGCTGTATCGAATGTCTCAAAATCAAGGAAACTAAGCGGATATTCAAGAGTAGCTATAAAACCCTCAATAGCTTTCTCGTCCACATAGGGTTCACATCTTTCATCACACCACTTTTGTATTTTCTGCTGGTTATTCAGCTTGGTACCATTTGGTATATCTTTGATAAAAAGTATCCCGTCGTGAAACAGTTCATATTTCTTCTTGCCGCCCCAATATAGTTCAAGAATGGTGTTATCGGGCAGCAATTCCTGACATGATGATACCGGGCATGGGTACGGGGTATTGCAGTGAATTCCGATCAACATATTAGGACATTCAAGAGATGACATGACCTCTAACATATTATCGACTCTATCTTCAATTCCCATAATAGCGCCGTTAACCTCACGAGTAATGTCTTGAATTTTGAAGATCTGCTTAGGGTCAATATCACCTTGTCTTACATATATGTTGTTGATATAGGCGATATGGCAATTCCTGATTTTCAAGCCATTCTTCTCACAGCAGAATCTTTGAAATGAAGCATCTTGAATATGCTCGTTCTTCACTTCGGTTGAACTTTTTACTTCGATAATATCCCATTCATATTTATCAACTGGGATTAGGATATCTACCCTCGAATAAAAGTCCGCCGATTTGATTCCAGCTTCAAACAATATCTGTCTTTGTTTAAGAAGCTCATTAGTCTGTGTGATATTGTTGTTAAAATTATCATAGGGCACATTAATACCGGTGGGAAACAGTTTCTTTGCTAGTTCTCCAACTTGATGTCCTTGATCGAATCTGAATTGAGTAGACGCATCAACCTTGGCTACTTGTTCAGGAGCATTGAGAAGAATCCACAAGTATTTGAGGCATTGTAAACCATTTAGATACTTACTTTTCGACAAAAGCATGATTGCTACATCTGCACTGACTACTTTTTATGGAAACTTTAATCTCGATATGGACTCTTGTCAAGGTTAGACATTAATCTGAGATAAATATTCGCTTCCCTCTTGTGACGCGAGTGGTCCCCCACTAAGAAATTGGGTTAAGTGTCGCGCTGTTTGTCCCGATGTTCGCCCACTGTGACGCTGTACTCCCGTACGCTGAAGACAGTAAGTAATATAGAGGAATGAACGTGCTCGTGTTAACGAGACATATAAAAGCCGCCGTTCATCATCAATTGCCTCCCCTACTGCGCGCCCTGGTATATACTCATCTTCAGCCGCAGCTATGAATACCGCATCTGCATCTAATCCTTTGGCCTGATGCATAGTCATAATGTTGACGCTACCCGCTACTTTTACTTGCCCTAACTCCTGTGGAGGTGTAGTGAGAATATTAAGCAGTGAATCCAAGGAATTGATTTCATTTGTCTCAACAAGATTATGAATGAGTAGATTTATTTCTTCCCAATCCTCACCAGTAAAAATTTCATCAAACATCCAATCAATAAAGTCTGAAAATTCGTCAGATCCATCATAAACTTCTTTAAGTCTATCAAGGTTTTGACTCAGAGCTTCGAATTCATCTTTTATTAGTCCACCTTGCCTCTCAACAAGCTCGGGAGTTGCTTGAATTAACCTAAGAGCTTCAAAAAATGTTATCCCTCGAACTCTTGCTATGTCATAAATGTGATAAAAGGCCTGTTCACCAAGATGATTCCTACGTTGAATCATTATTGTTCTCCAAGCCAAGCTGTCTCCAGGATTGCTCATTAGTCGCAACATGCTGAGCAGCTCTCGCCCTTCTGAACTATCTAGGATGTCAAGTGGATTTTCAACAGTAGCGGCGGCTAACCCCTTATTCTCCAAAGCTTCCCGAATTGGATCTGAAAACTTGTGATTTGCATCCGATCTCAATAAGATTAAAATACGATCAACAGCGATACCTTTTTCATCTACTAGCCAACTAGCAATAGATGCTAGTCCAGTTGCCTCCTCAGCATAATCTTCAAATCGTAACAGATGCACTTCCCCAGCTCCTATTTCCCGATTTGGAGCAAGTGGCTTTTCAGCCCGATGAGTATCTTGGCGTGCCACATATAATCCGATGCTAAGAATATTTTCGGCACAGCGATGGCACTCTGTCAGACTTAGATCGACAGCTCCTTCATATTCAGTAGTGAAACGCCTTATTCCTTCTGGATTGGCATACCGGAAACCGTAGATGCTTTGGTCATCATCTCCAGCGACATATAATTCTGCACCTGATCGCGAAAGACTTTTGACAACGGCTAAATCGCATGAATTCAAATCTTGGTACTCATCAATCAATACACGAGAGGGACATCCTACTAGGTGGATTTCTCCCTCTTCAAGTGCCAATTTTAATTGATAAACAAGCTCCGCTCTCAAAGTATAGCCATAGATTTTCCGATGTTCTCTCCAAGCACCAAGAAAAAGCGGAGACGGAAAGCGCCTTTCCCAGCCATCTCCATCAGCCGCTAAAGTCTCCCAATCAGCCGATAACTGGGCTATCAAATCGCGAACTTCACTTAGATTCCCTAAATTAAGGTATTGTTTAAAATCTTCTTGGATTATCCACCTTTCCTCATAATCATCTGCTATGCGAATAGGCGAGGGCAATCGACTACCGGCTCCTCTTCTAAGAATGGTACTTAAAGCGAAAGAATGCAGGGTTACTATTTGAGGAACCATATCACCCCCTAGTAACCTAGAAACCCGGCTTCTCAACTCACTGGCTGCCACTCTAGTAAATGTGACGGCTAGGATATCACTAGAAGCAACTTGTAGTTCTTCAATTAAATAAATAATTCTTCCTGTTAAGGTCCTTGTTTTACCAGTTCCAGGTCCGGCTAACAATCTTCCATGAGAACCTATGTGTCGTGCGACCACTTCTTGTTCTGGAGATAATCCTTCATTCCAAGCCAATTTATTCTCCAGTCTTCTAGACGTTTGCAGGTATGAAAAACCTGCTCAATTTATGGAAACTCTAATCCTGCTGTGGACTCTTGTCAAGAGATTGTCATAAATATACTATGAATGTTGTCATATCTTTATGCTCCACTCTGCTATAATTAATAATATAAAACATGATCGGGAATTCGTATTGCTATGAGTGTCGATACAATTATTATCATCATCAGTGCTATAGTCAGTGGTATTATCGGTTGGATAATAGCTAAAGCCTTAAATAGGTTCTTCTCCAAAACGAAAGAGAATAAAGAGATCATTAAGACGTACGAAAAAAGAATCGAAGAGAAAGACCAAAGTATAAAAACACTTAGAAGAGAGCAACGAAAGCGTGAAAAAGAGAGATACCACATTAACCAAGCATATGGCAACTGCTAGGATTATATTCGTGAATTGTGTTGGACGAAGGGTTCCTGCCGGAAACTGTCAGGATGAAGTTGGCTGCCTTCGAAGAACATGCCCCAAGAGAATGTACATGTGGCTGGGGATATGGGCTGCGATCCTCATCTTGCTATCCGCCCTGTTGCCCCGAGTAACAAGGGGGTGATGTCATTTGATGCAGGCTAGAGTTGCTGTCGTCACCAGCAGTGCCATAGCCCTCCCACATGAAATGATACGGGATCATGAAATCCGCCTCGTTCCTCCCAGCTTTACTATGGACGGCCGTACCTACCGCGATGGGGCAGATATTCCCATGGAGGATATTTATGCTTACTTGGAGCAGGATAAACCCTTTCTCACGACACCGGGTTCCCCGCATGATTATCTTGAAGCCTACCGGGAGGTGGCCCAATGGGCCAGCGCCATCGTCTGCCTAACCATCTCCAAAGAGCTAAGCACGATGTTTGATTCAGCCCGCATTGCCATGGAGATGGCTAAGGAGGTTATGCCAAGGGTGTCAATACAGGTGCTAGATTGCGGCACATTAGCTGGGGCGCAGGGGCTGATTGTGCTGGCGGCGGCCACCAGAGCTGTGGCAGGTGACTCGCTTAAGCAGGTGATTGTTGCCGCAGAGGCCGCTAGCGCAACAACAGGCCTCTTTCTTCTCTTCAAGACTATTCGATATACCGCCAGAACCGGGCGCTTTCCTGAGGTACTGGCTAGAGTCGGAACTCTACTCAACATCAAGGCCCTCGTCACCATTGCTAGTGGAAGAGTAAGGATGGTCTCTCTGCATAGGAGCATGGAAGCAGGTATCCAACGCCTCATCAAGGTAACGTCTGAAAAAGTAGGACACACGCCGGTGACGGCTATCGTCATGCACAGTGGTTACTCAAAAGAGGTGGAGCAGCTCATGGCACAAATTAGCGGTGAGTTGCCATGCACACAGGTATGGCTCAGTCAGTTTAGCCCAATCATGGCCTATATAGCTGGCCCTGGCGCCATGGGCGTTGCTTTCTGCCCTACCAAGCTTCTGCGTCCCGAGTCCGCGTAGGAGACTCGCGCTACTGAAGGGAGGGAAACAGGCCTCCAAACGTGGCCGTGATATAGCGCTCGCCTTTACTCAGGTCAGCCTTGACTACCATTGCACATTACATCGATTTGTGCAGCATCAAGCCCCAAAATGTAGAGTAGGCCGGGCTGTCCGCCCTACCCCGCCACTCCAAGCGAGACTTTCACTCTGGTCGATACTCTAAGGAAAAGGTCTTCTCGAAAGTTTTACCTTTCGCACCCCTCGGCCAAAGGAGAGGGGGAGGGATTTTTTTAGAAGAGGGGCTTTACACCCCAAAAAAACTTCGTTTTTCCGGGGGCCCCGTATGCGCCCCTCTTAAACACCCCTTAAAACAGGGGGAATAAATGAGAAGCCCCAACGGGGGAAGGAGATAACTGTTAACAATGGGGGTGGGGGGATAAGGGGAGGGATTAGGCTGGTTTTTAGAGTGTGTTTTCTTTCCCTCCCTCCCACCCTACAGAGGTGGTACTTCTATCAACTTCTTCTTGGGGGGATAATTTCCCCCCAGAGGGGGGCAAAAAAGGAAGTATAAGAGGGGCGAAGCCCGTTTTGGGTGGGGGGTATGGGAAGAAAGAGCACTGTTAAAAAAGGGGAGGGGTAAAAAGGGCTTTAGCCCTACCACAAGGGCGGCGGGGTTTTGGGGGTGTCTAAGAGGGGGCTTCGCCCCCTCTCTATAAATATTATTCCCCTTCCCCTTGGCAAGGGGAAGGGGATAAAGGGGATAGGGTTTCCTTAAATTAGAATTAAGATAATCGGGGGGGCGGTAAGGCTGGGAAAAACGGGTGGGGCAAAAGCTATTGACACCCACCCACCATCAGTATATTCTTTTATTTAAGCAAACCTCGAAGGAGATAGTCAAATGGCCAAGACAGCTACAGGACTGGAAGAAAATGTTGCCGGGCTGCTGTGCTACGTGCTGGGTTGGGTAAGCGGTATAGTATTCCTGATATTAGAGCCCAAAAACAGGTTCGTCCGCTACCACGCCATACAGTCGATTATTGTCTTTGGCGCCATTACCATCGCCAGCGCCATCCTCAACTGGATACCCTTTATCGGGGGTTTTCTATCCTGGGCCCTCGGCGTGCTGGCCATCATACTCTGGATAGTGCTGATGGTGAAAGCCTACCAGGGGAAAATGTACAAGCTGCCCGTATCCGGTAACCAGGCCGAAAAGTGGGCGGGCTAAATCTTAAAACCGCTTAACGGGCTATACCATGGTAGCCGCCTGCCGAAATATCTCCGGCAGCACCGGCTGGATAAAGCTGAACATGGAAATCAGCCAGGCCATGACGCCCGAGCCGCTCACCGCCCCCTCCAGCCAGTCTATAATGGGGTAGGCGTGAAGCACCAGGGCGAAGACCACCATCCCGATGGCGGCATTGACGAAATTGAAGATGGCTCCGAGCACACAGTACCAAACGCCGCCGTTCCAGGCCTTCTTAAACGCTCTACCCGGTATTATAAAGACGAAGTACAGAAGGATGCTAACCACCGCCATCATGACGAAGAAGGCGATGAAATTTTCCCAGTTCTGGCCGGGGATAAACGAGAGCCAGCCGGCCAGCACCTGATAGGAGATACCGGCGATGGGGATGGCGATAAGCGTCGCCAGCAGGGTGAAGACCTGCTTGATCGCCCCCTCCTTAAGCCCCCCGATAATGCTGAAGAAAAGTACCAAAGCGGCGATAATGCTAACCCAAATCATAGCTGCCTCCAGTAATCATTAGCCTATATATTTCCCTTTTTGCGGAAGTAGTGGATATACCCCTTGACATTGCTCATCAGCTCGTATTCATCCAGTGGGGCGTTAAACTGGTCGCGCAGGTAGTCCCCGACACGGCCGATGATGGCCTCATCGCTCTCCCCCGTCCTCAAATAGCGCCGGATGTAAGCGCCGATCAGCCTTGTGTTCTCCATGACCGCATCAATCAGCCTCTCCGGCTCGTCGGCGACGGTGCCATGAGAGTAAAAGATGAGCCGGGGTTTTAGCGCCTTTAAATTTTCCATGTCTTTGAGATAGAGCTCCATATCAAAGCCGGGCGGCGCCACCGCGGGGAGGGGGGGATAACCGGGGCCGTAGATGAGGCCGAGCGCCTCGCCGGCAAAAATCCCTTTGGTCTTGCTATCAAAGATAGATATGTGGTGGGCGGCGTGGCCTGGGGTGTGGATGATAAGCAGCTCGCGGTTGCCCACGGTAAGGCGGTCACCGTCACTGACTACTCTTAAGCGCGATTCGGGCACGGGCAGAATGGGGCCGTAGATGGAGGCGAAGTCATCGCCGAAAGCCATGCGGGTGCTCTCAATCAGCCTTGACGGGTCGACGATATGCTTTGCCCCCTGGCGGTTGACCACTATGGTGGTATCCGGAAAGATTTCGGCCAATCTGCCTGCCCCGCCGGCGTGGTCGAGGTGGATGTGGGTGGGGATGATATACTGCGGTTTGGAAATCCCCAGCTCTTTGGCCGCCTCCCGAATATCGGTAGCCAGCACCCCCGGGCCCGGCTCTATAATAGCGCCATCGCCGTCCTTGATGAAGTAGACGGCGAAGGGGGCGTTGGCACCGTCTATCCGCCTTTCCAGGCGGTAGATGCCGTCGATAAGCTGCTCAACCTGCGCCATAGTTAAGCTAATTTTACTAGAAATGCGGGGTAAAATAAAGTGAGCTTATAAAGTTGGTTAAGTGGGGGGAAATCCCCCTTAATCCCCCTTTATCAAAGGGGGAGAGCGGACAGCCTTTCTCTCTACCTCACCCCCTTTATCCCCCTCTCCTTCAAAGGAGAGGGGGAAGTATTTTTTTTAGAAGAGGGGCTAACGCCCCTCTTAGACACCCCTAGAAGTACGGGGGTCAGTATTTATAAAAGGGGGTTGGGGGATAAGGGGAGGGATTGGACTGGCTTTTAGAGTGGGTTTTCTTTTTTGGAGGGTAATAAAAAGCACTAAAATAATTTGGGGAAACAATTCGAGGCTGGCTAGCTACGGGGATTTGTTTTCAACTTTATGTCAAGTGGAGAGTGAGGGAGTGCTTAGGAGGGGGCTTTTAGCCCGCTTCCAATAAGGGCGGAGGGCGGGAATAGATATAAAGGAGGGGACTTGTCCAGTTTTTAGCGTTTGCTTTATTTCCCACCCTCCCACCCTACAGAAGTGATACTTCTATGAATTTCTTTTTTTTGGGGGGGGTAAGGGAAGAGTTGACAGGTGGGGGTATAATTATGTTAAGAGAAGAAAATGAAACGTCTTACAAGAAATCTTATAGCGAATAGCATTGAGGCCTTTATCCTTGCCCTCGAGACTGTTAATCGGCCTTCAGTTAAATACAGAACAGAGTCATTCTGTTTCCTATTTTGTAACGCATGGGAACTTCTAATAAAGGCAAAACTCCTCAATGATGGCAACAAGATTTTTTACCCGAAAGAGTATAAAAAACCTCGAAGAAGTTTAAGCTTGGATGACTGCCTCAATCGTATTTTTACTTCTGAAAAAGACCCTGTTAAGCTGAATGTCAAAACCATTCACGAACTCAGGAATAATGCAATACACTTAGTCATACCGTTCATTCCAATTGATATTATGGGATTATTCCAAGCTGGCGTACTCAACTATCCAAAAATGTTACAGGAGTGGTTTAGTAAAAATCTATCTGACCGAGTACCTTTGGGAATGATGGCTATTGTTTATGATTTTGACCCTAAGAAACATTCGTTAGAAAACGCCAAAATGCATAGGTCATTACCTGCAGAAACAATAAAATGGCTTTCGCATTTTCAAAAAGCTATAGGAGAGCAAGCGAATGCGCTCGGTATAAACGCAATACAATTCTGTATTCCGATTCAATATAAAGTAGCTATAGTAAAAAATCCAAATAAATCGGACATTGTGTTGGGTGCAGGAACAAGCGGAAAAGAAACATTAATACTGGAAGTACCCAAAAACCCTGACAAGACACATCCCCACCGAAGAAAAGAATTAACCGAGGTCATTAATAAGAAATTAAATGGGGAAAAAACAATTTCACCATATGATATTAACTGTATTAGAACAGTATATAATCTTGACAGTAGGGCGGAATTTGTTCATTTTCCTAAATTTTACTCCCCTCAGTATAGCGACGGCTTCGCAGATTGGATTATAGACCAAATAACAAAGAAGCAAGATTTTATCAAAAACGTTAGGACTAAACATAAGGCGTAAAAACAGCCTGTAAGTATAAACCCCCTACCCCCTCAAATACTCATCAATGGAAGCCGCGGCTCTCTTGCCCGCTCCCATAGCACTGATTACAGTAGCCGAGCCGGTAACGATATCACCGCCGGCCCAGACCCTATCCTTGACCGTCTTGCCCGTCTCCTCGTCGGCGACTACCGTGCCATACTTGGTGGTTTCTAAGCCCACCGTAGTCGAGGCGATGAGGGGGTTGGGGCGGGTGCCCAGAGCCACTATGACCTCGTCAACGTCAATAACGAACTCGCTGCCCTTTTTGACTACCGGGCGGCGCCTACCGCTGTCGTCGGGTTCGCCTAATTCCATCTCATAGCACTCGGCGCCGATTACCCAGTTCTGGTCGTTACCCAGAAACTGCTTGGGGTTGGTCAAGAGCTTGAACTGGATGCCCTCCTCCTGGGCGTTTTCAACCTCTTCACGGCGGGCGGGTAGCTCCACCTCGGAGCGGCGGTAGATAATATAGACATCGTCGGCGCCCAGCCTCAGAGCGCAGCGGGCCGAGTCCATGGCCACGTTGCCGCCGCCGACCACGGCCACCTTCTTGCCTATTTTCACCGGCGTATCGTACTCGGGGAATTTATAGGCCTTCATCAGGTTGACGCGGGTTAAAAATTCATTGGCCGAATATATCCCGTTGAGGTTCTCGCCGTCAATGTTCAGGAACATGGGCAGCCCGGCGCCGGTGCCCAGGAAGACGGCGTCGTAGCCGTTAGCCAGTATCTCGTCCAGCGTGGCTAATTTACCCACCACCGAGTCCAGCTCAATCCTGGCCCCCAGCGAGGCGACAAACTCGACCTCGGCCTGGACGATATCTTTGGGCAGCCTGAACTCGGGGATGCCGTACATCAGCACCCCGCCGGCGACGTGCAGCGCCTCGAAGATGGTGACGCCGTACCCGAGCCTGGCCAGATCAGCCGCCGCCGTCAGTCCCGCCGGGCCAGAGCCGACCACGGCCACCTTCTTGCCGCTGGGTTCGGGCCTGGCCGGTGGTGACGAAGCTGCCTGCGTCATATTAGCCCGCTCCCAGTCGGCGACAAACCTTTCCAGGCGGCCGATGGCGATAGGGGCGTCCTTCTTGGCCAGTGAGCAGGTTGCCTCGCACTGGGACTCCTGGGGACAGACCCGCCCGCAGATACCGGGCAGGGCGTTCTTGCTCTTTAGTATCCTCACCGCCTCCGGCATATCGCCGTCGCGGATGGCCTGAATAAAACCGGGGATGTCCACCTCAACCGGGCAGCCGGCAACACAGTTAAGCTTTTTACACTGGATACAGCGGCCGGCCTCTTCTCTAGCCTGCTCTAAACTATAGCCCAGCGCCACCTCGTTGAAATTCTTGCCCCTCGCCCCGGGGTCCTGGCGGGGCATCTCTACTCTATTAAGATTCAGTTTTGCCATTTACTCACCTCTCTAAGCGGCGTGGCTTTTCCGCCACTCCTCGTAAGCGCACTTCTCTTCGTCAATATAGATACGCTGGCGGGCCGCCAGCAGCTCCCAGTCCACCTTATGCCCGTCGAAATCGGGGCCGTCAACACAGGCGAACTTGGTTTCGCCGCCGATCGACACCCGGCAGCAGCCGCACATACCGGTGCCGTCGACCATTATCGGGTTGAGGCTGACGATGGTCCTGACCCCGGAGGGCGCCGTGGTCAGCGAGCAGAATTTCATCATCACCACCGGTCCGATGGCAACGACGCGGTCAATTTTCTCCCCGGATTCCAAAAGCTCTTTTAGCGGCCCGGTGACCACCCCCTTGCGCCCGTAGGAGCCGTCATCGGTGGTCACTATCATCTGGTCACTGGTACTGCCCAGCACGTCCTCCCAGAAAAGTAAATCCTTGCTCCGCGCCCCCAGAATGGTGATAATCTTATTACCGGCGTTTTTAAGGGCGCGGGCGACGGGGGCTACCGGCGCCGCCCCTACCCCGCCGGCGACACAGACCACGGTGCCGTAGTTTTCGATTTCGGCCGGTACACCCAGCGGGCCGACAAAATCGGCGATGGCGTCACCCTGTTTAAGCAGCGCCAGCCGGGCGGTGGTTGCCCCCACCTCCATAAAGACAATAGTTACCGTACCCTCGTCTTTATCCCAGTCGGCGATGGTCAGCGGGATGCGCTCGCCCTTTTCATCAATCCTGACCACGACGAACTGCCCCGCCTGAGCCTTGGCGGCTACCGCCGGCGCCTCCATCTTGAAGAGGTGAATACCGGGCACCAGTTCTTCTCTAACTAATATCTTATACAACCGCCGACCTCCTTAATCTCATATCGCTAACCGCAAGACATGAAAAAACTACCTCCAGAATCAACCCTCACAGAGATAGCCCCGTGTCTCTACTTGATAATCGCTCATTTACACTCTAGTCCATGGCAATAGAATATCACCAAACAGGGCATAATTCAAGCCGTTTTGCCTGGGTTAAGCATTGCCTAATTAGCTTTTAGGGTTTATTATAGTAAGCACCGCCGTTATAGAGAGGTGATAAGTATGGTCGCGGAACTGGTTCATATCGGATTCGGTAACATAGTAGCCATGAATCGGGTTGTTGCTATAGCTTCACCAAACTCGGCCCCTAGCAAGCGCGCCATCCAGGAAGGCAAAACCAAGGGACTGCTAATTGACATGACCAGTGGCCGGAGGACCAAGGCCGTCATCGTCTTAGATAGCGGGCATATTATCCAGGCTGCCCTGGCGCCGGAGACCATTGCCGGCAGATTGCAGGCCATCCGGGGCAGCTCACTGCTGAAACCGGAGCCAGGCGATGAAAAAGTCGAGCCCTAAGGGCAGTTCCCCGGGCGGATCTCGCTCAAGTCCGCTGGTTATAGTCCTTTCCGGACCTTCTGGAACGGGCAAGGACGCCATCTTAAGCCAGCTGAAAAAGTCCGGCTACCCCGCCGAGTTTATCACCACCGTGACCACCCGTCCCAAACGAGCCCAGGAGAAAGACGGCGTGGACTACAACTTTATCTCCGACCAGCGTTTCCAGGAGATTTTAAAGCGTAATCAGTTCCTGGAGTGCGCTGAAGTGTACGGCAACCGCTACGGCGTGCCCAGGGAGCCGGTGAGTAAAGCCCTGGAGCAGGGCAAGAACGTCATACTCAAGGTTGACTGTCAGGGGGCGGCCACCATCAAGAAACTGCTGCCCCAGGCGGTGTTTATCTTTATCGTGCCGCCTTCTATGGAAGAGCTTGCCCAAAGGCTAAAGGGACGGCGGACGGAATCGGACTTTGACTGTGACCTGCGCCTGAAAACGGCCGCCGAAGAGATGAAGCAGCTGCACCTGTTTGACTACGTGGTGGTGAGCCAGCAGGGTAAGATTGACCTGGCGGTGTTAGCCATCGAGGCTATCATTATCGCCGAAAAGCACCGGGTAAACCCCCGGGAAATCTGCCTGCCCCCCGATTAGAGTACCATCCCCAGCAGCCAGGCAAAGAGGTAACCCAGCACCGCGCAGATGGGGAAGGTCAGAAGCCAGGCCGTCACGATATTGCCGGCTACCCCCCAGCGCACCGCCGAGAAGCGTTTGGTCGCCCCTATGCCCATAATGGCCGAGCTGGCGCAGTGGGTGGTGCTCACCGGAATACCCAGGTGTGAGGCTCCCTCAATAACCGCCGCCGCCGATAGATTGGCGGCAAAGCCGTGAACCGGCTGCAGGGCGGTGACCTTGAACCCCATGGTTTTAATAACCCCCCAGCCGCCAACCGCCGTACCAGCGCTTATAGATAGGGCCGACAGGGCGATTACCCAGAAGGGGATACCGTCCCACAGGCTGCTTTGACCGGTGTGAATCACCAGCGCCATGGTGATAACGCCTATGGGCATCTGGCCGTCATTCTTGCCGTG
>JAUVYB010000027.1 GCA_030603275.1 Deltaproteobacteria bacterium
CCACCCCGTGTCCAAGGGATTTTTAAAGGCTTAAGCCTTTGAGGGCGGGAGGGTGGGAAATACAACTCCCTCTAAAAACCAGCCTAACCCCCCCTTTTTTCCCCAACAAGCTTACCCATTATTTTATACCCATCCCCGATAAAAAGACCAGTCCTTTCGGCCTCAATTTCGCTAAAATTTTTAGCCCCGTTGGGCTTAAAGCCCTCCCCCCACAGCAGAAAGGGCACCGGCTCCGGGCTGTGGGTGCGGGTCTTAATCGGGGTGGGGTGGTCGGGCATAACCAGCAGGCGCAGGTCGCCCGCCGAACGCAACCGACTAATAACTTCTTTATCTATCCGGTGGATAGCCTCAATCTTATCGTCAACCGAGCCGGCATGGGCCGCCTCATCGGGCGCCTCGATGTGGATAACCGCCAGGTCACTTTCCTCGAGCGCCTCCAGGGCACCATCGGCCTGAGCGGCGAAGTCGTTGTCCAGGCCGTCGGTCACCCCGTCTAGAGCCAGCACCTCCATCCCCACCATCCTGGCCAGACCTTTTAGCAGGTCAACCCCAGAGGTGAGGGCGGCTCTTAAGCCGTAGACCTCCTCGAACCGGGGCATCTCCGGCAACCGGCCGCTGCCCCAGAAGAGCCATATGGTGGTCGCCGGGATGTCGCCGCGCGACCGCCGCTTCTCGTTCACCGGGTGGTAGCGCAGCACCGCCTCCGAATGCCCCATCAGGTCACGCAGGATTTGGCTGCCCTTACCCCTGGGCAGAAACTTATCTACGGGTTTATCGGGAATATCGTGGGGCGGGGTGCAGCTGGCCAGGAGGGCGTCCTCATGGCCCTTTAGCTTCAGGATATGCCGATAGCCGACACCGGGATAGAAGTGAATATTATCGTCGTCCAGGCTCTCGTTTAAGGAGGCGATGAGCTTTCCGGCCTCTTCGGTGCTGATGTAGCCAGCGCTGTAGCTCCACATCTTGCCGTCACGGATAGCCACCAGGTTGCAGCGGAAAACGACCTCCCCCTCCCCGATAGGAATATTCATACTCCGGGCCTCAATGGCGCTCCGCCCCTTGTAGTAGACCCCGGGGTCGTAGCCCAGCACCGACATGCAGGCGCAGGCGCTGGAAGGCTCCATACCCGGCGGCACGGTGCGCACCAGCCCCACCTCGCCCTCACCGGCCATGGCATCGAGGTTGGGGGTATCGGCCAGCTCCAGGCAGGTTTTGCCTCCCCGCTGGGGTATTGGCAGGCCGGCGGCGCCGTCAATTATCAGAACGCAGTAATTCATCTCAAAGAACACTTACCCTAAAAACCAGGTGATTTCCCTCTTTGCAATCAAAACTAATTTTGCCTATAATAGTATCCGCGGGGCGTAGCGCAGTTCGGTTAGCGCGCAGCGTTCGGGACGCTGAGGTCGGTGGTTCAAATCCACTCGCCCCGATTTTTTACGGCCTTTCTGCCGCTGATTGACGTTCATTATAGCACAAAAATAAAATAGAAGGAGGAATTGTGCATGTCTGAAAAAATAGCTAATCCGGGGGCTCTGGGACTGGGGGCGTTCGCCCTGACCACATTTCTGTTGGGCTTTATCAACGCGGGTATTCTTGACCCGGCTAACCTCGGCGTCGTCCTGGGCATGGCCTTTTTCTACGGGGGGCTGGCGCAGGTGCTGGCCGGAATGTGGGAATTTAAGAGCGGCAATATATTCGGGGCGACCTGCTTTACCTCTTTCGGCTCGTTCTGGCTGGGGCTGGCACTGATGAAAGTCCTGGAGGCGGCGGGCATAATTGCCACCGTCCCGGCGGCCGGGTTGGCTGTCTTCCTGGTTGCCTGGGGTCTATTCACTCTTTACGCCTCTTTCGCCGCTGTCAAGGCGCCCAGGGGGGTCTTAATCCTCTTCATCGCGCTAACTATTACCTTCTTTTTGCTGGCGGCGGGCGAATTCAGCCCCGGCTTTAAGCTGGCCGGAGGCTACCTGGGGATTCTGGTGGCTCTAATCGCCTGGTATGGCTCGGCGGCGATACTGATAAACGATATGTACGGCAGGAAGGTCCTGCCCATCTAAGGGTAGAGAGGGCTTAGTCTAAGTTAGTCCATAAGGTTCGGGGCGGTGGAGAGATTAAAATCCCCGCCCCGACCGCTTATTCCGTCCTTTTCTTGGCCTCTTCCCAGAGGGCATTCTGCTCATCAAAGGAGAGGTCACCCAAATTTACCCCCCGCTTACGGCAAACCTCCTCCATACAGGTAAAGCGCTTATAGAAGCGCCTGTTGGCCTCTCTCAGCGCCGCCTCTAAGTCTATCTCCATCCGGCGGCCGATATTGGCCAGGGTAAAGAGCAGGTCGCCGAACTCCTCCGCCTGCCGCTTGCGGCTCCCGGCCTGCTGAAACTCGCCGACCTCCTCGGCCAGCTTATCAATAACGCCGCCAACATCCTTCCAGTCAAAGCCAACGTGAGCCACCCGGCGCTGAATCTCCTGGCTGTAGCCCAGGGCCGGCATCTGCCCGGGCACGCTCTCCAGCATGGAGGCATCGGGTGCTCTCTCCTCCCCTTTGAGCTCCTCCCAGTTAAGCGCCACCTCCTCGGCATCCCTGACTTTCTTGGAGCCGAAGATATGGGGGTGGCGGTGGATGAGCTTGGTGTTGATGTTCTCTACCACCTCCCCCAGCCCGAACTCCCCGGCTTCGCTGGCAATCTGGGCGTGGAGCACAATCTGCATCAGCAGGTCGCCCAGCTCATCACGGAGCTTGGCTGAGTCCCCCTCGTCCAGCGCTTCCAGCACTTCATAGCACTCGGCCAGCAGGTTCTCCCGCAATGAGGCGTGGGTCTGCTTGCGGTCCCAGGGGCAGCCGTCGGGCGCACGCAACCTGGCGATAATATCCACCAGAGCCGAAAACCGGCTCAAATCCTTAGGTGAAGACAAAAAAGCCTCCTTAGAGCTTGCTACTAACGATTATAAGGCCATTACCTGCGCATACCTATCAGCAGAAACAAAAAGAAGAAAAGCTGGGCCACTGCCTGGAGCAGGGCCGCCACGTAGGTCAGTGCCGCCGCCGAAAGCACGGCGCTGGCTCCATCATACTCTTTAGTCGAAACCAGACCCGTCGCCTGCAGCATCCGGCGGGCGCGATTTGAGGCGTTAAATTCAACCGGCAGGGTAACCACGGCGAAGAGCACGGCAGCGGCAAACAGCCATACCCCCACCCAGGCCAGGGTTTCGCCAAAGGCGACGTTAAAGGCCAGCAAAACTATGCCGAGGATGACGCAGATAACGCCGAAGCGGCTGCCCAGGCTGGCCGCCGGCACCAGGGCGCTGCGCAGCTTTAACGGCCCGTAGCCGGCCTTGTGCTGGACGGCATGCCCCACCTCGTGGGCGACAATACCCAGCGCCGCCACCGAGGGCACCCTGGCCACGTTGTCCGATAACCTCAGCACCTTGTGCCGGGGGTCGTAGTGGTCGGTCAGCTTTCCCTTAACCCCCTCCAGCTTAACATCGCCCAGACCATTATGTTCCAGCAGGGTCTGGGCCGCCTGCGCCCCGGTCAGCCCGCTCATGTTGCGCACCCTGGAGTACCTGTTATAGGCCGATGACACCCGGGCCTGCGCCCATATCATAAAGATTAAGGGGGGCAGCATAAAAAGAAAGTAGATTAAAAAGATACTCATCTTCACCCCCCACTAAAATTATAGCCTAACCGCCCCTTCAGGGCAAAGGCAGCACCGCCCCGATAAAGTCCCGCTGCCCCCGCAAGAACTCTCCGGCGGATATCTCCTTCTTCCCCTCCAGCTGCACCCGGTAGACTCCCAGAATCCCGTCGCCGGTAGCCACGCCGAAGCCAGCTTTAGAGTCCAGCGCCACCACCCGCCCTGCCCCAGGGGTTTGTTCCCCGGCCAGCGGCGCCGCCTCGATAATCTTAAGGCTCTTCCCCCGCCACCGCGTATAACACCCCGGCCAGGGATTAAAAGCCCGCACCCGCCGCCAGACATCCACCGCCGGCAGCCGCCAGTCAATCTCCCCCTCCCCCTTGGCGATGGGGCTGCAGTGGGTCGCCCCGGCCTCATTCTGGGGCTGTGGGGTAAGCTCGCCCCGGCCCCAGCCGACCAGCGCCTCACCCAGCAGCCGCGCCCCCAGACAGGAGAGCCTGGCGGTAAGCGAGCCGGTGGTATCCCGTGGGGAAATGGGAATCTGCGCTCTGGCCAGTACCGGGCCGGTATCCAGCCCCTGGTCCATCACCATAATGCTGACGCCGGTGAAATCCTCGCCGGCCAGAATAGCCGAAGCCACCGGCGAAGCACCCCGGAAGCAGGGCAGCAAAGAGGGGTGAATATTGAGGCAGCCCAGGCGGGGCAGAGCCAGAACTGATTTAGGCAGTATCTGGCCGAAGGCGGCCACCACGATAACATCGGGCTCAAAGCCCTTAAGCTGCTCTACCACCCCCGCCGCCTTCAAGCTGGCCGGCTGCACCACCCTCAGCCCCCGGGCTTCGGCGGCCTGTTTCACCGGGGAAGACAGCAGGCCCCGCCCCCTCCCCGCCGGCCGGTCCGGCTGGGTATAGACCACCGCCACCTGATATTTTTCAGCCAGCAGGTACTCCAGAGGGGGGACGGCAAACTGGGGACTACCCATAAAAACTAAGCGCAATTTAACCCTCCAGGCGCTAAAATTCTAACACCAAAATTTTTTATCAACAAGTTTTTTCTTTTGTATCTATCCCCCCGATATTGGCCAAAAAACCAAGCCAGACGGAGCTATCAAGGCCACCCACCCCTCCCCAATCCCCCCAAACCAACCCCACAAAGCTTGCCATCCCCAAACCCACCGATTATTCTAATAACCAGTCACCTCATAACAGTTCTCTGCCCCTCTTCCCCCGATAGGTCGCCTGGTCAGTTTTGGCTCTGGTTTTTGACGCTTAAAATAAAGATAGGAGTTAGCAAGAGGAGTATATGGAAGCCAGGCCGGCACAAGAAATCTGGGAAACCGCACTGGGAGAACTACAACTTCAGGTAACCAGGCCTAACTACCGCACCTGGCTGGAAAAGACCACCGGCTTAAGCTTTACAGACAGCCGCTTCGTGGTCGGCGTCCCCAACACCTTCGTCGCCGAGTATTTAGCCCGGAACCAGCACTCCCTGATTGAAAAGACCCTCATCGGGCTTACCCACCCCGGCGTCGAGGTCCATTTCCAGGTAAACTCAGCCCGGGCAACCACCGCCGGAAACTCCAACCTACCCGGCGGCAATGCCAAATATACCTTTGATAACTTCGTAGTCAGCGAAAGCAACCGCCTGGCCTACGCCGCCGCCCGCAGCGTCGCCGAAAAGCCGGGAGCCGGCTACAATCCGCTGTTCATCTACGGGGGTGTGGGCCTGGGCAAGAGCCACCTCATGCACGCCATATATAACCTGGCGCAGGCCGAAAACATCAAGGCGCTCTATGTCAGCGCCGAGCAGTTCACCAACGAGTTCGTCAGCGCCATCCAGTCCAGGAGCACCGGCGAGTTCCGCGCTAAATACCGCTTTGTTGATATGTTGTTGATAGATGATATTCAATTTATCAGCGGCAAGGAGCAGACCGAGGAGAGCTTCTTCCATACCTTCAACGAACTGCACGACGCCAACCGCCAGATTGTCCTGGCCAGCGACCGCCCCCCCAAATCCCTGCCCAACATGGGCGACCGCCTCTGCTCCCGCTTCGAGTGGGGGCTGGTGGCCGATATCCAGCCGCCTAATTTCGACACCCGCCTGGCCATCCTGAAGACCAAGGCGGAACAACAGAAGGTAGAGGTAGCCCTGGACGTGCTGGAGTTCATCGCCCAGCGCATCCAGCAGAACATCCGGGAGCTGGAAGGCTCGCTCAACCGGGCGGTGGCCTACGCCAAGCTCTTCGGCGCCATCCTCACCCCGGAACTGGCCGCCCGGGCGGTGCCGGATATCACCCCCGGCAGTAATAAAACCACCCTCTCCCCGGAACAGGTAATGAAGATAGTCGCCGAGCGCTTTCAACTGGCCCCGGCCGACCTTACCGGCCGCAAGCGGGACCGGGCCACCGCCCTGGCCCGGCAGGTGGCCATGTACCTGCTCAAGGAGGCCACCAACTGCTCGCTGGCCCAGATAGGTCTGGAGTTCGGCAACCGGGACCACGCCACCGTTATCCACGCCTGCCGCAAGATAGCCAGCGATATAAATAACGACCCCCACCTGCGGCGCAAGGTCCTAGACATCCAGCAGGGACTCAGGCGCCAGCCCGGGGCCCGCTGATAGCCGGACCGGGGCCTTTCCACCCCACCTCACCACCTATCAACAACCCGTCCACCCGGCAGGCACCGATGGTTGTGCAAAACGGCCCCCTTTTGTGGATAACTCCAGATTAAACAGCCTGGGATTCGGCCCCTTTTCTCCCCGGCCCGCCGGCCCGCCAAGCCAGCTGGTAGCTTAAGGGTTTTATAATTAGTGCTATTGATATAAACTAAGGATTATAAATATATAGGATAATTAATAAGCGGCAAATGTTAATAAAATTGTGGATAAAGCGTAGTAACCATGTTTGACTGGGCAGAGATAATGGTCAGGGCGGGTAATGGCGGCCGCGGCGCGGTCAGCTTCCGCCATGAGAAACATGTGCCTTTCGGCGGCCCCGACGGCGGTGGTGGCGGCAAAGGCGGCGATGTGGTAATCGTGGCCGATGAGGCGGTCTCCAACCTGAGGGCATTCCGGAGGAAGAGAAACTATAAAGCCGCCCGGGGCAGGGATGGGGCCGGCAGGAAAAAGCACGGCCGGAATGGTGCCGACATGGTCTTAGCCGTGCCGCCGGGCACCGTGGTCAGCCATAAATCACAGATAGGTGATACCAGCCTTATCGCCGACCTGGACCAGCCCGGCCAGCGGGCGGTGGTGGCTAAAGGGGGCCGGGGGGGCAAGGGCAATACCCATTTTGCCACCTCCACCAACCAGGCGCCGCAGATTGCCCAGCAGGGGGAGGCGGGTGGGGAGCTGGAACTCATCCTGGAGCTCAAGCTCATCGCCGATGTCGGCCTTATCGGCTACCCCAACGCGGGCAAGTCAACCCTGCTGGGGGCAGTATCAGCTGCCAGGCCCAAAATAGCCGGTTATCCCTTCACCACCCGCGAACCAATCCTGGGTGTGGTTGAGGTCGGCCCCAGGAGCTTTGTCCTGGCAGAGATTCCGGGGCTGATTGAGGACGCACACCTCGGCCGGGGGCTGGGGCACGATTTTCTGCGCCACGTTGAGCGTACCCGGGTGCTCATCCACCTGGTCGACGGCAGCTCGGCGTCACCGGCGGCCGATATGGCCCAGGTTAACACCGAGCTCGGCCTGTTTGACTCGGCGCTGGGCAAGAAGCCGCAGCTGGTGGCGGTAAACAAGATTGACCTGCCCCAAGTAGAGGCCCGTCTGGCCGAGATAACGGCCAGCTTTAAAGACGTCGGCACTCATGTATTTTTCGTCTCGGCGGCCAGCGGCAGGGGCCTGCCCGAGCTCATGGACGAAGCCATGAAATTGCTTCAGTCGGTGCCGGCGGCCGAAGCCGGTATCAGGATCCCCAGGAAAATCTTTCACCCCCCGCCCAAGAGTGCCCCCCCGGGGGTGCATAAGGAAGGGGATATATTTGTGGTGACGGCGCCTGTACTGGAGCGCATCATTACCCGGCCTGATGAGACCAGCTCCCAGCTCCCCGGCGAGTTCCGCCAGCAGTTGGCCAGGCTGGGGGTGGCCAAGGCCCTGGAGAGGGCCGGAATCAAGCCCGGCGATAAGGTTCGCTGCGGCAATTTTGAATGGGAGTGGCCATAGCATGAATATCGGCGTACTGGGGGGAACCTTTGACCCCATTCACATGGGGCACCTGATTATCGCCGAAGAGGTGCGCGCCCGACTGGATTTGGATGAGGTCCTCTTCGTGCCGGCGGGCCAGCCCTGGCTCAAGCTCAATAACGCCAACGCCATCTCGCCGCCCCGGCACAGGCTGGAGATGGCGCGCCTGGCTATTGCCGGCGAGCCCGCTTTCAAGCTGTCCACCATGGAAATAGATAGGCCCGGCCCATCTTATACGGTTGACACCATGGCCGAACTCAGCGGTCAGGTTGGGGCTGAGGGCAAGCTTTATTTTATCCTGGGCTGGGATAATCTAAACCAGCTGCCCAAGTGGCACCAGCCGCTGCGGCTGGTTGAATTATGCCGCCTGGTGCCCGTCCGCCGGGTAGGCTTTGCCTCCCCCGACCTGGACTCCCTGGAAGCCGCCGTCCCCGGCCTGTCCCAAAGCCTGGTGATGCTGGATACGCCGCAGATAGAGATTAGCTCTTCGGAAATAAGGCAGCGGGTTGCCCGGGGGCTATCCATTCACCAGCTTGTCCCCGAGCCGGTAGAGCGGTATATCATAGAGCACAAGCTGTACGCAGGGAAGTGAAGCCTTAAATATCCAGGTTCTTAACGCTTTTGGCGTGCGCCTGGATAAAGGCCTTGCGCGGTGGCACCTCGTCCCCCATCAGCATGTGGAAGATGTGGTCGGCCTTGGCGGCGTCCTCCACGGTTACCTCCAGCAGGGTGCGGGTATCCGGGTTCATGGTGGTATCCCAGAGCTGCTCGGCGCTCATCTCGCCCAGGCCCTTGTAGCGCTGCACCTCAACCTTGCGGCTCTCTTTGAGCTGAACCAGGACCGCTTCCTTCTCCGCCTCTGAGTAGACCCACTGCTTGTGCTTGGCCGCCTTGACCCGGTAGAGGGGTGGCTGGGCGATGTAGAGGTGCCCGTTATGTATTAGCTCGGCCATGTGGCGGAAAAAGAAGGTAAGCAGCAGGGTTCGGATGTGGGAGCCGTCGACGTCGGCGTCAGTCATCAGGATAACCCGGTGGTAGCGGAGCTTGGACAGGTCAAATTCATCATCAATGCTGGTGCCCAGGGCGGTGATAATAGCCCGGATTTCCTCGTGGGCCAGCATCTTTTCCGGAGAGGCCTTTTCCACGTTGAGGATTTTACCCCGCAGCGGCAGGATGGCCTGAAAGCGGCGGTTGCGGCCTTCTTTAGCCGAACCTCCTGCGGAAGGTCCCTCCACCAGGTACAGCTCGCAGTGGACGGGGTCTCTCTCCGAGCAGTCGGCCAGCTTGCCGGGCAGGGTGGCCGTCTCCAGGCTGCCCCGCTTAACGATAAGGTCTCTGGCCTTGCGGGCGGCCTCTCTGCCCTTGGCGGCGAGGAGGCACTTATCCACGATTCTCCTGGCGTCGTCGGGGTGCTCTTCGAAGTAGAGGGACAATCCCTCCCCCACGGCGCTCTCCACGTGGCTCTTTACCTCCGGGTTGCCCAGTTTCCCTTTCGTCTGCCCCTCGAACTGGGCCTCGGACAGCTTGACGCTGATAACGGCGGTAAGCCCCTCCCTGACGTCCTCCCCGATAAAATTAGGCTCGTCCTCTTTAATCAGCTTGTTCTTGCGGGCGTAATCGTTGAGGGCGCGGGTCAGCGCCGAGCGGAAGCCGGTGAGGTGGGTACCGCCGTCGACGGTATTAACACAGTTGGCGAAGCTGTATAAGGACTCGGAAAAGCCGTCGTTGTACTGGAGCGCCGCCTCCACTATGGTGCCGTTAACCGCTTTGGAGATATAAATAGGATGGCGGTGGCGCACCACCCGGTTTCGGTTAAGCTGGCGGACAAATCCGGTAATGCCCCCCTCAAAGTAGTAGGTCCTTTCCTCGCCCGTACCCTCGTCGGTGATATATATCTCCAGACCCTTGTTCAGGTAGGCCAGCTCGCGCAGGTGATCGCTGATGGTATTAAACTCACATTTGGTCTCACCGAATATCTTCTTATCGGGCAGGAAGGCGACGGTGGTGCCGGTACCGCTGGCTTTGCCGACCACCTCCACCGCTCTCAGGGGGATGCCCTTCTCATATTCCTGGTGGTACTGCTTGCCGTCACGCCTGACATCTACTTTCAGCCAGGAGGAAAGGGCGTTAACCACCGAGGCGCCCACCCCGTGCAGGCCGCCGGACACCTGGTAGGTATTGCCGCCGAACTTGGCACCGGCGTGCAGGATGGTCATCACCGTTTCCAGGGCGGTTATTTTGGTGGTGGGGTGGATATCCACCGGGATACCGCGCCCGTTATCTTCTACCCGCACGCTGTTATCCTGGCGGAGGGTAACCCGGACGTTGTCACAGCAGCCGGCCATGGCCTCGTCGATACAGTTGTAGGTGATTTCATAGACCAGGTGGTGCAGGCCGCGCTGGTCGGTGCTGCCGATGTACATACCGGGGCGGCGGCGTACCGCCTGTCGCCCTTCCAGGACCTGGATATCCTTGGCGCGGTACTCGTTGTTATTCACTGATTTGGATGATACGGGCTTGTCCTTTGCCATAATCGTTCTTTACTCCCTTATTGGTGGTGAGGAGAGAAACCATGCGGAACCGTCAGAGGGGAGATGGATAGACCCGGGCAGCTTCTATCTAGAGGAGAAGCGGCTACCCGACCGGAGGCGATTTCTGATGATTGCAAGGCAGCCATATGTATCTATTATAGCATAATTTAGCCGTGAAGTGAAGTTGGGGAGGCTACTGGAGCAGCTCCCCCTGTAGCTCACCGAGGGGCACGCTTTTCTGTTCGGCGCTGGCCATATCCCGCACTATCACCGTGCCGCTCTTTAGCTCCTCCTCCCCGATAATCACCGCGTAGCTGACGCCCAGGTTATTGGCCTGCCTCATCTGCGCCTTCAGGCTCTTATCCCCCAGCGCCTTTATCACCCCTATATCCCCCCGCCTTAAACTCGCCGCCAGCTTTACCGCCTCGTTCTTAGCCGCCTCGCCCAGATAGGCGATAAACACCGGCGGCCTGGGCAGTAGTGGGGCTTCAACCTTCTGCTTCTTCAGGTTGAGTATTATCCGCTCGATGCCGGCGGCAAAGCCCAGGGCCGGGGTTGGCTTGCCCCCCAGCTCCTCGATGAGGTCGTCGTAGCGGCCCCCGCCGGCCAGGGTGCTCTGGGTGCCTCCCCCCTCCGGCTGAATCTCGAAAACGGTGCGGGTGTAGTAGTCCAGCCCCCGCACCAGGCGGTTATTGACGGCAAAGGGCAGGCCGAGCAGCTCCAGGTATCTCTTTAGCTGCTTAAAGTGCTCGGCGCACTCGGGGCAGAGGTAGTCAGCGCTCTTCGGCGCCCGGTCGGCTATCTGCTGGCAGGCCTCGTTCTTACAGTCGAGCAGGCGCAGCGGGTTGCGTTTAAGCCGGGACTGGCAGTCGGGGCATAGCTCCCCGGCGCGGCCGGCGTAGTAATCTTTTAGGGCGGCCACATAGCTCGGTCGGCACTTTTTACAGCCGATGCTGTTTAGCTGGAGTGACAATCGGCGCAGCTTCACTGACGAGAAGAACTGCCAGGCCATATCGATGACCTCGCCGTCGAGGGCGGGATCGTCGCCGCCGATGGCCTCGTAGCCGAACTGGTAGTGCTGGCGGTACCGCCCCGCCTGGGGCCTCTCGTACCGGAAGATAGAGGCGATGTAATAAAGCTTTACCGGCTGGGGCAGGTTTTTCATGCCGTGTTCCAGATAGGCCCGGCACACCGGCGCGGTGCCCTCCGGTCTCAGGGTGATTGAGTTGCCCCCCCGGTCCTCAAAGGTATACATCTCCTTGGTGACGATGTCGGTATCCTCACCGACGCTGCGGGCAAAGAGCTTGGTGTCCTCGAAAACGGGGGCGTCGAGGCGCTCGTAGCCGTAGAGCTGGGCGGTGTGGGCTACCCTTTGCTCTATATGGCGCCAGTAGGCCTGTTCCTGGGGCAGGATGTCTGAGGTTCCGCGCGGTGCCTGATATAACATGGCTTTTCTTAGGGCTAGGATACAGCATCGATGCGGGGTTGTAAAGAGATATGCCCCACCCCCAGTTTTTCCCAGTTGTTTTTCTACCCACCCACCCGCCCTACAGGGGTTAGCACCCCTATATACTCTACTTTCCCCCTATGTATTAAGGTGTCTTATTGTTGTAGAATACGGGTGGTTTAATCTGTGGCGTCAGGGGGGAGCAGTGGCCGATACAATCTCCATCATCATACCCACCTACAACGAGAAGGATAACATCGCCCCGCTCCTGGCCAGGGTAGATAAGGCCCTCTCCGGCTATGACTATGAAGTCTTAATCGTTGATGATGGCAGCAATGACGGGACTATCGAAGCCGCCTCCAGTCTGGCTTCCCGGTATCCGGTCAGGGTCATCGTCCGTCAGAACGAAAGAGGGCTGGCCACGGCGGTGGTTCACGGGCTGAAATCCGCCTCCGGTGAGATTATCGGGGTTATGGATGCCGACCTGCAGCACCCGCCCGAGGTCATCCCGGAGCTGATTAAAGCCCTCCGGGACGGGGCGGATATGGTAGTGGCCAGCCGCTATATAGAAGGCGGCGGCTGTCCCCACTGGGAGCTTTCCCGAAGAATTATATCAAAGGTGGCTCTGGTAATATCCCACCTGCTCCTGCCCTCAACCCGGCCGGTAAAAGACCCGCTATCAGGGTTCTTCATGTTCCGGCGGCGGAATCTGGCAAAGGCCAAGCTTAAGCCAATCGGCTATAAGATAAGCCTGGAGGTAATGCTGACCGGCCGCTTTAAGCGCCTGGTCGAGGTCCCCTATATTTTTGAAGACAGGAGCGCCGGCAAGAGCAAGCTGAATCCCCGGCAGCAGATAGATTACCTGAGGCACATCTTCAGCCTGATGGCCCGGACCGGCGAGCTCAAGAGGCTGCTGAAATTTTGCGCCGTGGGCTTGAGCGGCGTTATCGTCAATCAGGGCTTGCTCTGGCTGCTCACCGAATTTGGCGGCCTGAGGTACTACGTATCGGCCCTTTTCGCCATTGAGGCCTCTATTATTTCCAACTTTGTCCTCAACGATTATTTCACCTTCGCCGACCGGCGCACCGGCAGGGGCAAATCGTTTATAGTGCGCCTGCTCAAATTCAACGTAACCTGCCTGGCCGGGGCGGCTATTCAGTACGGACTGCTGCTGCTGTTTACCAGCGTCCTGGGCATACACTATCTGATATCCAACCTTATCGCCATCGCCGTGGCTTTCCTGTGGAACTACTTCATGAGTAGCTGGTGGACGTGGAAATAAAGAGAAGCCTGCACCGGGCCTACCGCTGGCAATATTTCTGGCTCTGCCTGCTGGTGGTAGTGACGCTGGCCATGCACTTCGTCATCATCGCCAGCCCCTCCGAGCTTATCCTGGATGAGACGCACTACATCCCCGATGCCAGGAATATCATTGAAAATCAGGAAACGCTGCGCACCGAGCACCCGCCGTTAGCCAAGCTCTTCATCGTCGCCGGAATAAAGATATTCGGCGATAATCCTTTTGGCTGGCGCTTTTTCTCGGTTATATTCGGCACGGCCACTATCGTCCTCTTCTATTTCCTCTGCCGGCGGCTGAACATGTCCCGGGACGCCGCCTCCATAGCTACCTTCCTGCTGGCCCTGGAGAACATGACCTTCGTTCAGGCCAGCGTGGCCATGCTGGATGTCTATTGCCTCACCTTTATGATGGCCTCGTTTCTGCTTTATGCCGGCCGGAGATACTTATCCTCGGGGGTAGCCGTGGGCTTGAGCGCCCTGGCCAAGCTCAACGGCGCTCTGGCAGTGCCGGTCATGTTCTTCCACTGGCTGTTCCGCCGGCAGGGCCGCTCCCGGTGGTTTGCCCTTACCGTGGTTACGGCCCCGGTCGCCTTCGTCGGGCTGCTGGCTTTATTTGATTTAGCCGTTGTCCGGGACTTTTCGGCGCTGGTAGACCCGATTAGCCGGATAAAGACCATGTTGAGCCTGAGCAGCGGCATCACCTTTGCCTACGCTGACCACCCCGCCATGAGCCGCCCCTGGGAGTGGCTGCTGGCTTATAAGCCTATGAGCTACTGGTTTAGCCCCCATTACCTGGCAGCTATCAGCCCTTCTATCTGGGCTTTAATCATGCCTACTTTTGGTTACATGGTCTACAGGGCGGTTAAGGGCAACGAGGCCGGGCTCTTCGGCGCCGCCTGGTTTGCCGGCACCTACCTGGTCTGGATACCGCTCAGCCTCATTACCGACCGGGTTAGCTATATCTACTATTTTTACCCGACGATAGGGGCGGTCTGCCTCGGCCTGGGGCTGGGTCTATCCCGGCTGCTCACCTTTTACCGGGAAAGGAGACCGGGCAAGCTCAGACGGACGGTACTGGCGCTGTTTATCTTCTATCTGGTGGCTCACCTGGCCTGCTTTGTTATTCTCTCGCCGCTTTTCCCGATATACTGGCCCTGGTAGACACGCTGGCCTCCCCCCTTGCTTACCATAACGTTAAAAACAAATCCCACGCTCAACCACGCCTGAATTGTTTCCCCCATTTTTTTATTGCTCTTTTTGTCGCCCCACCCCGTGTTAGATCTTTTACCCACCCCAAAAACCGTTCACT